>JBARWE010000051.1:0-36840 GCA_049646625.1 Xanthobacteraceae bacterium | reverse complement strand
CCGGCCGTTTGAAGGAGTTTTGGCGAATGTCCACCATCTCAGTGCCCCCGCAGCAGCTGCTCGAACGCATTCTGACCCTCGAGATCGTGCGCGTAACCGAGCGGGCGGCGGTGTCGGCGGCACGGCTGCGTGGTCGCGGTGACGAGAAGGCGGCCGACCAGGCGGCGGTCGATGCGATGCGGCGCGAACTCAACAAGCTGCCGATCGAGGGCACCGTGGTGATCGGCGAGGGCGAGCGCGACGAGGCGCCGATGCTGTTCATCGGCGAGACTGTCGGCACCAAGGCCGGGCCGAAGGTGGATATCGCGGTCGATCCGCTGGAAGGCACCACGCTGTGCGCCAAGAACATGCCGGGCGCGATCGCCACCATGGCGATGGCCGAAGGCGGCACGCTGCTCAACGCGCCCGACGTCTACATGGAAAAGATCGCCGTCGGCCCCGGTTACGCAGCCGGCGTGATCGACCTCGACGCGCCGCCCGAGGACAACATTCGCCGCCTCGCCAAGGCCAAGGGCGTTGCGCCCGAGGCGATCACCGCGCTGGTGCTCGACCGGCCGCGCCACGCCGCGATCATCGCCGCGGTGCGGGCCACCGGCGCCGCGGTGCGGCTGATCACCGACGGCGACGTTGCCGGCGTGATCCATACCGCCGATCCCGACAACACCGGCGTCGATATCTATATCGGCACCGGCGGTGCGCCCGAGGGCGTGCTGGCGGCCTCGGCGCTGCGTTGCATTGGTGGCCAGATGCAGTGCCGCCTGATCCTCGACACGGAGGAAAAGCGCGAGCGCGCCGCCAAGATGGGCGTTGCCGATCCGCGCAAGATCTACGGCATCGAGGACATGGTGAAGGGCGATTGCCTGTTCGCCGCAACCGGTGTCACCGACGGCTCGCTGCTCTCCGGCGTCAAGTTCCGCAAGGACGTGATCGAGACCGAGACCGTGGTGATGCGTTCGGTCACGGGCACGGTGCGGATGATTCGAGCCGAGCACCGGCAGCTGGAAAAATTCCATCTCGACTGAGGTTCGGGCGATGGCCGTTCAGGCGCTGGTGTTCGACGTGTTCGGCACGGTGGTGGACTGGCGCAGCAGCCTGATCAACGATCTCACCGCGTGGGGTCGCGCGCGCGGCCTCGATGGCGACTGGACCGGGCTGGTCGATGCCTGGCGCGGCGCCTACAAGCCGTCGATGGACGAGGTGCGGGCGCACCCGGAGCGTGGCTTCGTGGTGCTTGAGGACTTGCAGCGCGCATCGCTTGAGCGATTGGCGCCACGGTTTGGGTTGCCGGATCTCGGTCGCGACGATCTCGACCATATCAACATGGGATGGCGGCGGTTGCAGCCGTGGCCCGACAGCGTCGCCGGATTGATGCGGCTGAAGTCGCGTTTTCTCATCGCGCCGCTGTCGAACGGCAATTTCGCGCTGACCGCTGCCATGGCGAAGCAGGCCGGCCTGCCGTGGGACGTGGTGTTCGGCACCGACCTGTTCGGCCATTACAAGCCGGACCCCGAAGTCTATCTCGGCGCGGCGCGGCTGTTACGGCTTGCGCCATCCGACCTGATGATGGTTGCGGCTCATAACAGCGATCTGAAAGCGGCGCAGGACCTGGGACTGAAAACGGCGTTCGTGGTGCGGCCGACCGAATACGGTCCGCACCAGACCAAAGACTTTGCCGCCGAGGGCGACTGGGACGTGGTGGCGCGCGACTTCGGCGACCTCGCCGACCGGCTCGGCTGTGGCTGAGGCCGCGCCCGCCTTCCTCGGCGTGACGCGCTCGGCCACCGGCCGAATGTGGCGCGACCGGCTCGACGAGCGTGGATCTGCACGCGCGCTGGCGATCGCGCAGACCCATCAGGTGCCGGAGTTGCTGGCGCGGGTGCTGGCCGGGCGCAACGTCGATCTCGATGCTGTCGCCGACTTCCTCGATCCGACCATCCGCAAGCTGTTGCCCGACCCGTTCACCGTCACCGACATGGAGCCGGCGGCGCGCCGCCTGGCCGACGCGGCAACGCGCGGTGAGCGCGTGGCGATCTTCGGCGATTACGACGTGGACGGCGCGACCTCGGCGGCACTGCTCGCCTGGCATCTGCGCCATTGCGGCCTCGATCCGCTGATCCATATTCCCGACCGCATTTTCGAGGGCTACGGCCCGAACGTCGAGGCGGTGCGCTCGCTCGCCGAGCGCGGCGCCACGCTGCTTATCTGCGTCGATTGCGGCACCACCAGCCTTGAGCCGCTGGCGGAGGCGAAGCGGCTCAGCATGAGTGTGGTGGTGATCGACCATCACCAGAGCGGCGAGGATCTCCCGGCGATCGATGCGCTGGTCAATCCCAATCGCCCCGACGATCTGTCCGGGCTTGGCCATCTCGCCGCCGTCGGTCTCGTGCTGTTGACGCTGGTGGCCGTCAATCGCGAACTGCGCACGCGCGGTTTCTGGACGCCCGGGCGGCCCGAGCCGAATTTGCTCGACCAGCTCCATCACGTCGCGCTCGGCACCGTCGCGGATGTCGCGCCGCTGATCGGCCTCAACCGCGCGCTGGTCGCCAAGGGGCTGATCGCGTTGCGCCGCCGCGATCATGTCGGCCACACCGCGCTGATGGATGTGGCGCGCCTCAACGGCCCGCCGGAGGCGTGGCACCTCGGTTTCATGCTCGGGCCGCGCATCAATGCCGGCGGCCGCATCGGCCGCGCCGATCTCGGCGTGCGGCTGTTGCTCGAAGGCGACGTTTCGGAAGCCGCAGCGATAGCCGCCGAACTCGACCGCCTCAATCAGGAGCGCCGCGTCATCGAGCAGGCGGCTGAAGCGCAGGCCGAAGCCGAGGCGCTGGCCGCGCTCGGCAGCGAGGACAAGGCGGCGGTGATCGTCACCGCGCAGGACGGCTGGCATCCCGGCGTGGTCGGCTTGGTCGCGGCGCGGCTCAAGGAAAAGTTCGGACGTCCCGCATTCGCGATTGCGTGGGGGCCGGGCGAGGGCGGGTTAGGCTCGGGATCGGGGCGCTCGATCCCCGGCGTCGATCTCGGCCGCGCGGTACGGCAGGCGGTCCAGCAGGGCGTGCTGGTCAAGGGCGGCGGCCATGCCATGGCGGCCGGCGTCACGCTACGCCGGGCGCAACTGCCGGAGTTTCGCGCCAGCATCGAAAAGGCCCTGGCTGAAAGCGTCGCCGTGGCGCGGCAGGCCAACCGGCTGTCGATCGACGGCGCGGTGAGTGCGCGCGCGGTGACGCCGGAACTGGCCGCGACGCTGGAGCGGGCCGGGCCGTTCGGTGCCGGCAATCCCACGCCGATGCTGGCGCTGCCGGCGCATCAGCTTGTCTATGCCGACGAGGTCGGGCAGGCGCATGTGCGCGTCCGCCTCAAGGCAGGCGATGGCGCGCAGGTCAATGGCATCGCCTTCCGTGCGCTCGGCCAGCCGCTCGGCAATGCGCTATTGGCGGCGCGCGGCCAGCCGCTGCATGTCGCGGGCACCTTGAGCATCGATCGCTGGCAGGGCACGGAGCGTGTGCAACTGCGCGTTACGGATGTCGCAAGTCCCGGCCGCGAACCGGAGACGATCCGCTGACATACAATGTAAATTTGAGGAACGGACTCGTGGCTCTCCCGACATGCCCGCACTCGTTGCGGGCATCCACGTTTTACGGACCTTCATCAAGGAAGACGTGGATGGCCGGGACGAAAGGGCGTTTACGCCCGTCTTCGACGGGCTATGGCCCGGCCATGACGAACAAAATTTACATTCACCCGCCGCGCCGCAGCCGTGCCAGCACCTCAAGCCCGCCGTAGCCGTCCGGCTTGAGACCGGCCTTGCGCTGGAAGTCGCGCACCGCGCGCATGGTGGCGTTGCCGACGCGGCCATCGGTGCCGCCGGTGTCGAAGCCGGCCCGCGTCAGCCGCGTCTGCATCTCCTGCACCTCGGCCAGCGTCAGCGCGCGTTCCGAGTCGGGGAAGGGATGCGCGAACGGCCCGCCGCCAAGGATGCGGTCACCGAGATGGACGATAGCCAGCGCGTAGTTCATCGACGGATTGTAGCTGCGCACCGCGTAGAAGTTCGGCCCAAGCAGGAAGGCCGGGCCGCCGCGCACCGGCACCCACAGCTTTGCGCTGGCGTGCGGCTGCGGGAACGGTTTGCCGTCGGCCCGTGTGACGCCGGCGGCAGCCCATGCCGCATAGCTGCGGCTGCCCTCGCGCGTACCGTCAGGCGTGCGCACTTCATAACCCCAGTGCTCGCCGCGGCGATACTTGCCGCGCCGGATGAGGTAGCGCGCGGTGGAGGCGAGCGCGTCGTCGGGCCGGCCGAACGGCGAGACCCGGCCGTCGCCATCGTAGTCGAGGCCGATATTGAGCCACACCTCGGGCATCCATTGCGTATGGCCCATGGCACCGGCCCACGAGCCGCGCATATCGTCCGGGTTGCCCCAGCCGCGCTGGACGATGGTGAGCGCGTTGATCAGCTCGGTTTCCCAATAGCTGCGCCGGCGCGGCTCGCGCCACGCCAGCGCCGCCAGCGAAGGAAACACCGGCCGCATGTGGTTCTTCTGCACCACGGGGTCGCCGTAAGCGGACTCGATCCCCCATAGCGCAAGCAGCGTGCCGCGCTCGACGCCAAAGTCCTTCTCGATGCGCGCGAACAGGGTGCCATGCTGGCGCAGCGCCTCGCGGCCGGCGATCAGCCGCCAATCGGAGACGCGACGGTTGAGATATTGCCAGATCTGTTCGTTGAACTCGGGCTGCGCGCGGATTTTTTCGAACACGCTCATGTCGGGCGCAATCGCGCCCATCACCCGCGTATAGGTGGCATCCGAGATGCCGCGGCCGCGCGCTCTGGCGCGGAACCGTTCGCGCCATTCGTCGAAGCCGGCCGGCGCGGCGGCCCGCGCGAGATCGGCCCCGACCGTGAGCAGAGCCGCGCCGCCGAACATCATCGCGCGCCGGCTCAACAAGGGGTCAATCCTTCGCGCGCTCGACGTAGGAGCCGTCCTCGGTCATCACCACGATGCGGGTGCCGACGCCGATATGCGGCGGCACGCCGGTGCGCACGCCGTTGGACAGCACCGCCGGCTTGTACGAGGACGACGCGGTCTGACCCTTGGTCACCGGCTCGGTGTCGACCACCTCCAGCGTCACCCGCTGCGGCAGGATCAGCGCGATCGGGTTGCCGTCGTGCAGCGACAGCTTGGCCGTCATGCCCTCCTGAAGATAGGGTGCCGAATTGCCGACCACGTCCCTGGACACCTGCACCTGATCGTATGTTTCGGTGTTCATGAAATGGAAGCCGTCGCTGTCCTCGTAAAGGAAGTTGAACTCGCGGTCTTCGACGGTGGCGCGTTCGACTTGATCGGTGGTCTTGAAGCGCTCCGAGATCTTTACGCCGTCGCTGATCCGGCGCATCTCGATCTGGCTGACCGGGGTGCCCTTGCCGGGATGGATGTTCTCGGCGGTCAGGACGACGTATAGCTTGCCGTCAATATCGAGCACGTTGCCCTTGCGGATCGAACTGGCGATGACTTTCACGAAATTGATTCCTGGGTTGAGAAGAGGGGGCGCGGAACCAGCGGCGGGGCGCGCCGGTCGGGCCGTTTCGTGGCGCAACATACTGATTTGCGCCGTTTATGCCAGCCTTTTGCGGGCCGGATCGAGGTCTTGATGGCTGAAACCGCAACCTCGCCGTGGTGGGCGCCGCAGCGCCATGCCGACCGCCGGCCGTTCCTCGCCGCCCGGAGCCGCATCACCCGCGCGCTGCGGGGCTGGTTCGAGGCGGAGGGCTTTGTCGAGGTGGAGACAGCCGCACTTGCTGTCTCGCCCGGTAACGAGACCCACCTGCACGCCCCCATGGCGATGCTGGCGACCCCCGATGGCACCCGCCTGTCGCGTTACTTGCGCACCTCGCCGGAATTTGCCTGCAAGAAGCTGCTGGCGGCCGGCGAGACGCGGATCGTCGAGTTCGCCCGCGTGTTCCGCGACCGCGAGCGCGGCGACCGCCATCTGCCGGAATTCACCATGCTGGAATGGTATCGCGCCGGTGAACCTTACGAGGCGGTGATCGCCGACTGCCTGAACGTGATCGCCCAGGCCGCCGAGGCGGCTGGAACGCGGCGGTTCGATTTTCGCGGCATCGCGGCCGACCCCTTCGCGGCCGAACGGCTGACGGTGGCCGAGGCGTTCGCCCGCTTTGCCGGCATCGACTTGCTGGCCACGGTGCGCGACGGCGAGGGTGATCGCGCGGCGCTGGCCGAGGCGGCCGCCGGCCGGGTGCGGGTCGCGGCCGACGACAGTTGGTCGGACATCTTCAGCAAGGTGCTGGTTGCCGATATCGAGCCGCAGCTCGGCCGTGGCCGGCTGACCGTGCTGTCCGATTATCCGGCGCCGGAGGCGGCGCTGGCGCGGCGCAAAGCGGCCGACCCCCGCGTTGCCGAGCGGTTCGAGGTCTATGCCTGTGGCGTCGAACTCGCCAACGGCTTTGGCGAACTGACCGACGCCGCCGAGCAGCGCCGCCGCTTCGAGGCGGCGATGGATGAGAAAGAGCGCCGCTACGGCGAGCGCTATCCGCTCGACGAAGATTTTCTTGCGGCGGTGGCGCGGATGCCGGAGGCGAGCGGCGTCGCGCTTGGTTTCGACCGGCTGGTGATGCTGGCGAGCGGCGCGACGCGCATCGATCAGGTGGTGTGGACGCCGCCTGCCACGGAGGCGTGATGAGCGACGGCGAAATCCTCAGGCGTGGAACGCTGCGGCAGCCGCATGAACTGATCGGCGCGGACCTCGCGCCACGCAGCGCGCTTGCCGAACTCTCGCAGGTGGCGGCGCGCTATGCCGTCGCCATCACCCCGGACGTTGCCGAACTGATCGACCCGACCGACCCTGACGATCCGATCGCGCGGCAGTATGTGCCCGATGCCGCCGAACTTATCACCGCGCCGGGTGAGGACGGCGATCCGATCGGCGACCACGCGCATCAGCCGGTCGAGGGCGTGGTGCACCGCTACCCGGACCGGGTGCTGCTGAAGCCGGTGCATGTCTGCGCCGTCTATTGCCGCTTCTGCTTTCGCCGCGAGATGGTCGGCCCCGGCAAGTCGCCGACGCTGTCGGGCGAGGCATATGCGGCGGCGCTCGCCTACATCCGTGCGCACGCTGAGATCTGGGAAGTGATCCTGACCGGCGGCGATCCGCTGATGCTGTCGGCGCGGCGGCTGCGCGAGATCGTCGCCGATCTTGCGGCAATCGATCACGTCAAGGTGGTGCGCATCCATTCGCGGGTGCCGCTGGCCGATCCGGTACGGATCGACGGCGAGGTGGTGGCGGCGTTGCGCGCCGAGGGCGCAACGACGTGGCTCGCGGTGCATGCCAACCATCCGCGTGAATTGACGGCGAGCGCACGCGCGGCGATCGCGCGCTTTGTCGATGCCGGTATTCCGGTCGTCAGCCAGTCGGTGCTGCTCGCCGGCGTCAACGACGATGCGGTGACGCTGGAAGCCCTGATGCGGGCTTTCGTCGAGTGTCGCGTCAAGCCATACTATCTGCATCAGGGCGATCTTGCGCCGGGCACGTCGCATCTGCGCACGACCATCGCCGAGGGGCAGGCCTTGATGCGGCAGTTGCGCGGCCGGGTCTCCGGCCTGTGTCAGCCGGACTATGTGCTCGACATCCCCGGCGGCCATGGCAAGGCGCCGATCGGGCCGACCTATCTCGCAGATGGCGGGAGCGGAGAGGGGAGCTATTGCGTCACCGACTATTGCGGTGCGGTACATCGCTATCCGCCGTCGGCCGACTGAGCAACGCACTGGTCAAGCCCGGGCGCCGGTGACACTATGCTCATCGCGCGCCGGGATTCTGCCGCGCCGCCTGGGACGCAAGCGGACGCGACGACCCGAGCGGACATGCAAAGCGTGTGGAGGTGCAACATGCGCAAGCTGGTCATTGCAGCCATGGCCTTCGCGGCAGGACTTTCCCTCGCGTGGGCGCAGCAGGGGCCGACCACGCCTCTTTTGCCCGGTGCGGGTGCGCCGTCGCCAAGCGGCACTGCGAGCGGCGGTGCCGGCACCGCACCTGTCGGGCATCGCCAGCCGCGCCGTGCCGACGTTCCGAACCTGTCGGCGCAGGAGCAGGCCGAGCGCTCTTCGGAAGATCGTGCGCTCGATCGCAAGATCAAAAGCATCTGTCGCGGCTGCTAGGCCGGCTGGACGGCGCTGATCGCTGCTGATTACGTTGTGAGTTTTCGGCACATTGCTTGTGCCGATAAGTCATATCGCGGCGCCGATACGCCGATGCACAGCGTGTGCGGCCTATCCCTTGGTATACATGCAAATTCGTTGCACCATTTCGGGTGGAGTGCTAGCTTTTTTTGAAATTGGCGATCGAGGCCTGAAGCAGCCAACCCAATTCCATAAAATATTCAAACATTCTTCGAGGGAGGTCTTGCTATGAAACCGCACCTGAACCGCAGAACGTTCCTGAATTCGATTGGCGTCGGGGCTGTCGCTGCGGCGGCCGGCGGATCGGCAACTTACTTCGCCGGTCCGCGCCCAGCGCATGCGGCGCCCAAGGTGAAGGGAAGCGTTCCCAGCACACCGTACAAGACCGCCCACATGACCTTCCTCACCGGGCCGGCCAACCTGCTGGGCGAACCCGGCCGCAAGGGGCATTTGCTCGCCGCCGAGGAAATCAATGCCGAGGGCGGCCTGCTCGGCAAGCGCAAGATCGAGAGCGTGTTTGCTGACGAGGCGGCCGGCACCGACGCCAACGTCAAGGAATTGCGCCGCCTCAAGCTGCAAGAGAACATCGACCTGTTCACCGGCATTATCTCCAGCGGCAACACGCCGGCGCTCGGCCCGGTCGCCGAAGAACTCGGCGTGCTGACGATGTTCAACGACGGCTGCACCGACTTCCTGTTCGACAAGGCGGTGCCGAATCCGCATTACGTTTTCCGCCTGACCAACATTCAGTCGGCGGACGGCATCACCTCGGCGGTTGCCGCTGCCAAGCATTGGCCGAACGCCAAGCGGATCGCTTCGATCCAGCCCGACTACAGCTATGGCCGCAACGTGCACGAGCACTTCGTGCTGGCGTTCCAGAAGCTGGTGCCCGGCGCCACGGTGGTATCCGAAGCGTGGCCGAAGCTCGGCACCACCGATTTCACCGCGCATATCACCAAGGTGATCTCGGACAAGCCGGACATCCTGATCTGTGGCGTGTGGGGCGGTGACTACGTTGCCTTCTACAAGCAGGCGCTGCGCTACGGCCTGTTCGACAAGATGAAGGTCGCCACCACGCTTGCCTTCGGTGGCCAGCCGCACGCTCTCGGCAAGGATCACCCGGAAGGTGTGTTGGCCGGCGCCCACGCCAACTACTTCTTCACCTTCCCGCGCAAGGGGCGCTGGCCGCTCAACGACAGCTTCGTCGAGCGCTACCACAAGCGGTGGAACGAATATCCGACGTTTGCCGCCGAGGGCGCCTATACCTCTCTTTATGCGATCAAGGCAGCGGTCGAGAGGGCCAATAAGCTGGTCGGCGGCTGGCCCGAGGAAGACGCCATCATCGCCATGCTTGAAGGCATGGGGATCGACGCGCCGTCCGGCTACACCTACATCCGGCCCGACAACCACCAGGGCTACAAGGATACGGTGATCGGGCTGAGCAAGAACGATCCGGCTTACGACTTCCCTGTGTGGGATCCGGACTCGGTTGTCACCATTCCGATCCGTGACATCACCGCGCCGCCGAACTGGCCGAAGCCCGGTTCGTCCCACAACGAGTCGACGGCCGCCGCCAACTGGGTCAAGACGACCTGGCCGGCATAACGGCGCGACGATTAAGAAAACAGCCGTGCCCTGTCTGTGGCACGGCTGTTTTTCCAAACCGTGTTCTTCGCACGCCGCTGCAACATACTTTCAGCGAGAGTGGGGCAACCTCGGAGCGGCAGAGTGCTGCTTTGGTGCCTTATGAGGCAGGCGTGCTCGGATCGGCCGTTTGGTTCGGAAGCGGAAGGCGCAGTTGCGCGAGACCGGTGCGTTGCAAGATATCGTACGCGCCGTCTGCGGTTCGGCAACTGATTGCAGGGGCTGTCGATTGCAGGTTCTTCGCGTCGCCGCGATCTCTGTTATCGCTGTGAGGGCGATCGCCGTGCAGTTGTGCGCTGCCGGCTGACGAGACGTATCGGTGCGATGGTAGGCGTTCGCTATCATGCGAAGGTAACGACGTAAGAAAATGATGACGACGTAATAAATGGAATCGCGCTTTGTTAAATAGATCATCGCGCGGCGCAGTATCGATCGCTTGATGCTATTTTTTCTTTCTTCTTCTTTGTTGTCTCATCAATAGGTCGGATGATCGGCGCATCAGGGTTGACAAAGTAAACTCGGCATCGGATGGTTTCAGCGACGTGACGTTTCAAGAGTACATTGCCACCGGGTCATCTTGCGGTCGCTTCCGATGATCGTTGTCTGATCCACCGGCGGAGCAGTTACTCGAAGCCAGCGACAAGACGATACGAAGCAACATGCGCTTCAAGAGTGGAGCGCCAACCCGACACAAGTACCCGACGACGGCAGCCGATGGACATTCTGATCATTCAACTGCTGAACTCGATTTTCTACGCGGCCGTTCTCTTTCTTATCGCGGCGGGCCTGAGCCTCATCTACGGCGTCATGCGCATCGTCAATCTGGCGCATGGGTCGTTCTACGCGGTCGGCGCCTATGTGTCGGCGTGGGCGGTCGGCAGCGTGTTCGGCGCTGCCGCGACGGGTAGCTGGCAGTTGGCCGGGCAGTTGCTTCTGCTGCCGATCGGCGCGGTCGCAGTGGCGGCGCTCGGTGCGCTGATCGAGCCGACCTTGCTGCGCCCGCTCTACAATCGGCCGGAAGAATACATTCTCCTCATCACCTTCGGCATGCTGATGGTGCTTGAGGACGGCATGAAGTTATTGTTCGGCGGCACGCCGCTCAGCGCCGGTACGATCATGGACGCGATGGGCAGCTTCCACATCGGCGGCCTGTTATATCCGGCTTACAATCTGGTGGTGATCGGCGTCGGCGTGCTCGCCGTGATCGGGCTGTGGTGGTTCATCTATCGCACTCGTTTCGGGGTGATCCTGCGCGCCACGTCGCAGGATCGTCGCATGGCATCGGCCCTCGGCCTCAATGTCGGCGCGGTCTATGTAAAGGCGTTCGCCATCGGCTGCTTCATGGCCGGGCTTGGTGGCGCGGTGGTGGTGCCGGCGCAGGCGGCGGTGCTTGGTATGGGCATCGATGCTCTGGTGCTGGCTTTCGTGGTGACTGTCATTGGCGGCCTCGGCAGCCTGGAGGGCGCGTTGATCGGCGCGCTGATCGTCAGCTTGGTGCGGACTGCCGGCATTCAGTTTTTCGCCGAGATCGAACTGGCTGTGCTGTACCTGATTGCGGCCGCCGTTCTGATCGTGCGCCCGACGGGTCTGTTCGGGAAGGGTTAGAGCGATGTCTTCCGTAGCCACGAATCTCTCTGCCTCCCGGCTGCTTGCGGTAGCGCTGCCGATCGTCGTCATTCTGCTGGCATTACCACAGTTCATCGGCCTCTATCAGACCGAGCTGTTGATCTACGGGTTGACCTTCGCGATCGCCGCGCTCGGCTTCAACCTGCTGCTCGGCTACACCGGGTTATTGTCGTTCGGGCACTCGGCCTATTTCGGCATGGGCGCCTATACGGTCGCCTTCATCACGCGCGATCTGAACGTCCACTCGATGGAGCTGTGCATTCTCGGCGGCCTGTTCAGCACGTTCCTGATTTCGGCGCTGTTCGGCTATGTCTGCGTCCGCCACACCCGGATTTTCTTCGGCATTCTGACGCTGGCGCTGAGCCAGGTGTTGTGGAGCCTTGCCTTCAAGTTCTTCTGGGTGACGGGCGGCACCGACGGTATCCGGGTCGCGCGCAACAGCATCACGCTGCTGGGCGGGCTGATCGACTTCAAGGGGTCGGGGTCCTACCAGCGTTTCGTCTACTCGTATTACTATTATGTGCTGGCCCTTTTCGTGATCGCGACGGTGGCGATGTGGGTGATTGCGCACTCGCCGTTCGGCAAGGCGCTGCAGGCGATCCGCGACAACGAGACGCGCGCCCGCTTCGTCGGCATCCGGGTGCGGCGCTATCGCTGGTTCGCCTTCGTCATTTCGGGCATGTTCACCGGCCTCGCCGGAATCCTGTGGGTGCCGCTCAACGGCCTGACCACGCCCGACATCCTGTACTGGCCGTTCTCCGGCGAGATCATCTTCATGACCGTTCTCGGCGGCTTCCGCACCTTCACGGGGCCGATCGTCGGAGCCATCGCGTTCAACTATCTCAAGGTCTATGCTGTGGCGAGTTCGCAATACTGGCAGCTTGTGCTCGGCGGCGTGCTGATGGCGCTGGTGATCCTGCTGCCGACCGGCATCGTCGGCACGCTGCCGCGGCTGTTCGGCAAGCTGCGGAGGTCGTAGCATGGCGCTTCTCCAGACCATCGATCTCACGCGCCATTTCGGCGAGACCAAAGCCGTCAACAGCGTCAGCCTGTCGATCGAGGAGCGGGAGTTTGTCTCGCTGGTCGGCCCCAACGGCGCCGGTAAGACCTCGCTGATCAACGTCATCAGCGCCCACCTGCAATCGCAGTCGGGTCAGATCCTGTTTCAGGGCCAGGATATCACGCACCTCGCCGAGACAGAGCGGGTGAAAGCCGGCATCGCCCGCAGCTTCCAGCTCGTCAATGTGTTCGACGACCTGTCGGCGTTCGACAACGTCGCGCTCGCGATTTTCTCTCGCGAGGGCAAGACCGCGCATCTCAACCGGCTCGCCCATCTCGACACCGCCGTGACGCGGGAGGCCGACACGGTGCTTGAGCAGTTCGGCCTTGCGGCGCTCCGCGACGAACGCTCGCGCGACCTGTCGCAGGGCGAGCGTAAATTGCTCGACGTGGCGCTCGCCTATGCGCTGAGGCCAAAGCTCCTGTTTCTCGACGAGCCGACCAGCGGCGTCTCTACCCGCAACAAGGGCCAGATCATGGACACCATCGCCTCGGTGGTGCGCAGCGACGGCATCACGGCGGTGATCGTCGAGCACGACATGGACGTGGTGTTCAAGTATTCCGATCGGATCGTCGTCATGGCGCAGGGGTCCATCTTCGCGCAGGGTACGCCCGATGAAATCAGGCACAATGACGAGGTTGCCATGGTGCTGATGGGCACGTCAGGCCCGGACGCATTTACAACGAAAGGCTGACAGCCGTGCTCGACGTCAAAGGGATCGATACCTACCGCGGTCCGGCCCACATTCTGCGCGGGGTGTCGCTTCATGTCGGCGAGCAGGAGGTGGTTTGTCTGGTCGGCCGCAACGGCGCCGGCAAGACCACCACGATCGAAAGCATCATGGGGTTCCTGCCGGTGCGGTCCGGCGAGATCGTGTTTCGCGGCGAGACCATCAACAAGCTGCGCCCGGACCAGCGGGCACGGCGTGGCATCGGCTACTCGCCGGAAGACTGCGGCGTGTTTCCCGAACTGTCGGTTGGCGAGAACCTGATGGTCGGCCGCTGGCTCGGTGAGGAGGTCGCCAGAAAAGCCGGCCGTAGCAGCGGCTCGCCCGAGGAGCAGGCGTTCGACGTGTTTCCCGAGGTGAAGAACCTGCTGCAGCGCCAGGGCCTGCACCTGTCCGGTGGGCAACGCAAGATGGTGGCGATCGCGCGCGCGATGATGCTGTCGCCGAAGCTGCTGCTGATCGACGAGGCGTTCGAGGGGCTGGCGCCGGTCGTGGTCAGCCGCTTCACCGAGGCCGTGATGAAGATCAAGGCACTTGGCGTATCGATCTTGATGGCGGAGTCGCATCTCGCCGCGGCGACGCGCATCGGCGACCGCCTCTATGCGATCGACCGTGGCGAGGTTATCTTCGAGGGCGCACCCAAGGACGCGCTGGCCGACGAGAAGGTGGTGCGGGCGCTGCGAGGGTAGAGCGTAGCCGGCGAGCATGGTTCGACGCGGTCGAGTTGTGCGCTAGCGGAGGGGCGCGATGTCGTGGCGCCGTATACTGGTTCTCCTCGCAGCCGTGGTGCCGGCGTTGTCAGTGGCGAGAGGTGGCCACGAGCAGTCGGTCTATCCATCCTATTATCCGCACGAGATCGAGATCGCGACGATCCCGCCGGCCGAGGCGGTGTCGCGGGTGCGCGACGGCAAGCTGCATGCCTATATCGGTGACGCGCCGAACGCGGCGGCACAGCCTGCCGGCGATGCGCTCGGGACAGCGACCTCGCTTGGCAGCTTTGTCGTCGCCCGGCTTAATCCGAAATCCCCGCTGGCCGCCGACGCTGCTGGCGCCTGCGCCACGGTTGCCGCCGCGGCCCGCGCGATCGAGGCGGCCGGGTTCGTCTTTCATCCCTATCCGGTCACGCCGTTTCACGGCGACTATCTCGCCCATGCCGATCGCGCCGAGGCTGTGCGTGCGCGGCTGCGTGAGGCGCCCGCGTTGCCCACTGCGCCGCGCGTGCGCACAGTCGGCGAGGGGGCCGAACGGCTTGTGCCCGCGCGTCTGCGCGCTGGCGACGGGCCGTGGGACATCGAGGTGGAACAGGTTGGCAGCCGCGACCTGATTGCTGCTGCGACCGCGACGCTGAACGGCTGGAGCGGCCCGCGCTGGGTCCGCACCGGGTGGTTTCACGCCTATCGGCTGCTCGCGGCGAGCGCCACCCCCGACTTGCGCGAGCGGCTCGACGCCGGGCTGGCCCGCCTTGAGGAGGATGGCGACCGGGCAGAGGTGACGACGATCAACCAGGCGCGCGATCTGGTCGCCGATCTCACCGTCGGCTGCCGGGCCATGGTGATCGGCTATACCGAGCGGCACGAACCGTTCAATCGTGGCTTCTCCACCGGGGTCGAGAATGTCGGCTTCGACGCGCTGGAGGGGTTGAGTTCGCCGATGTTCATCCGCACCGTCAAGCTCAAGGATTTTCCGTGGAACGGCTGGCTGCGGCTTGGCCTTGCCGGGGCGCCCGTCGCGGCATGGAATCCGGTCGGCGGCTTCACCGATGCGTTCGGGCGCCTGATGTGGTTCGCGGTCGGCGATCTTGCGATGCTGCCGGCGCCTTACGATTCGACCTGGATGCTCAACCGCGTGTCCGATGTCGAAGAGACACCGCGCCGATAAGGGAGATTGCGATGCGCCGCCTGCAAATTATTGGTCTCGTTGTTGCGCTCGCCGGCCTCATTGTTGCGCCGTGCCCGCCGGCTGCCATGGCGCAGGCGCGCGAGATGACGTTCGATCTTGCGATCGCGAAAGGAAAGGTGGCAGCGGCCATGCGTCTGATCCGCGTCAAGCAGGGCGATGCGGTTCGGTTGCGCTGGACCAGCGACCGGCCCATCATTCTGCACCTGCATGGCTACGATATCGAAAAGAAAGTCGAGCCGGGCAAAGTCACTGAGATGGCGTTCGAGGCGCGGGCCACGGGGCGCTTTCCGGTCGAGGAACATAGCGCGGATGCCAAGGGCGGACATGCGCACGGGCACGCGCCGCTGGCGCGTGTCGAGGTGCTGCCGCGCTAGAGCGATTTTGCTTCTCGATGGATGCGCTCGAAAATATTACCGCGCATTGTAGATGTCACAGGGTCATGCGGGGTACCTTCGATAATCTATCTGTTTCTTGTCATGGCCGGGCATTGTCCCGGCCATCCATGTCTTTCGTCTGGATAAGTCGCATGCGAGACGTGGATGCCCGCGACAAGCGCGGGCATGACGGCAGGGGAGACCCGACGCAGGTTCAATTCAGCCCCCGCCAATCTTGGTGCGGACCGGCTCTTGCTGTCGCACTTGCCGCGGCCGTCCTGCTGCTGGCTGGGCCGGGGGCGGGCGTGGCCGAGGCGCATGGCTTCGGCCAGCGTTATGAACTGCCGCTACCGTTATCGCTCTATCTTTATGGTGCCGCCGCGGTCGTGGCGCTGTCGTTTCTGCTGCTCGGGCTGTTCGTGCGGCAGGCGCCGCCCCCGCGCACCGGGTGGCGCTTCGATCTGTCCGCGACGGTGATCGGCCGCCTGCTGACGCACCCCGTCTGCGTCGTCACTCTCAAGGCGGTGGTGCTGGCGCTGTTCGTGGTTACGATCGTGGCCGGGCTGATCGGCGACCAGAACCCCTACCGCAACATCGCCCCGACGCTGGTATGGATCATATGGTGGGTCGGGTTGGCCTATGTCGCGGCCTTCGTCGGCGACCTGTGGGCGCTGGTCAACCCGTGGCACACCGTGTTC
Source organism: Xanthobacteraceae bacterium (assembly GCA_049646625.1). Classification (GTDB taxonomy): domain Bacteria; phylum Pseudomonadota; class Alphaproteobacteria; order Rhizobiales; family Xanthobacteraceae; genus PRO6. The sequence goes on along the minus strand of JBARWE010000051.1, from coordinate 20,629 downwards.
GATGCCGTCAGCCGGCTCACCGGCCAAAGCGGTGCCGCGCCGGGATACGTCGCTTATCCGCGCGCGCTCGGCGTTTGGCCGGCATGCCTGCTGCTGCTCGGCTTTGCCTGGCTCGAATTAGTCTACCCGAACGCCGCCAGCCCAGCCCATATTGCGGGCCTCACGATCGCCTATTCCGTCGTAACCTTCGCCGGCATGGTTGTGTTTGGCCGCGATGCGTGGCTCCGGCAAGGCGAAGTGTTTTCGGTGTTCTTCGCAGCCTTTGCCCGTTTCGCCCCGACCGAGGTGCGGGGCGGCCGGCTGTGGCTGCGGCCATTCGCGGCGGGCTTGCGCGACGCACGGCCGGTCTCCCCCTCGATGATGGCCTTCGTGCTCTTGATGCTGGCAACGGTGCTCTATGACGGCTTGAGCGGCACCGGCGAGTGGGCGGCGGTCGACGGTTTTCTGCGCGGCTTCTGGCCGGGGCCGGAGGCGATGGCCGGCCCGGCCATCGCGACTGGCGGATTGGTGGCGTTCTGGCTGTTGTTCCTCGGCGCTTATCTTGGCATTTGCGCCGCCATGAGCCGGCTGGCCGGCGGTGAGCCTGGCGCGCTGGAGGTCGGACGCAGGTTCGCACTCTCGCTGATCCCGATCGCCATCGGCTACCACGTTGCTCATTACCTGGTGTTTCTACTGGTGCAGGGCCAGTACATCATCCCGCTGGCGTCGGATCCGTTCGGCTATGGTTGGGATCTGTTCGGCACGGCCGGCTATCGCGTCGATATCGCCATCGCCGGCGCACGCTTCGCCTGGTACGCGGCGCTCGCTGCCATCGTCGCCGGCCATCTGCTCGCCGTCTATCTCGCCCATCTGCGCGCCATGACCGTGTTCGCGCCGCGCCGCGTGGCGCTGGCGACACAGGCGCCGATGACCGTGCTGATGGTGCTCTACACCTTTATCGGCCTGTCGATTGCCGCCGAGCCGATCACCGAAAGCCGCAGCGCCGCTGAACCTCTCGCCGTCACCGGGCAGGTGGTGGTGCCGCCGGATGCGCTGCGCCCCGATGCGCTGGCCGGCTATCCTCGCGCCGAGGATGCTGTGGCGGAGGTCAAGCTGACCTCGAAGGTGATGGCTTCGGCCTTTCATGACGGCAGCAAAACCGGCGTGGCCGATATCGCCTACGCCTATGTTTTCGCCTACCGCTGGGGCACGAAGGGGGAGGGCGACCGCTTTGACCCGGAGGTTGCGCGCGCGACTGCGCCGCTCCGTCGCCACCTTGTCGCGCTGCGGGCGACGGGCAGCGATACGGCATCGCGCTCGCTGCGTGTCGGCGACGTCAATTTCGTGCGCGAGGTGATCACCGTCGAGACCTATCTCACGCTCGCGCCCGGCGATGCGGAATGGAATGCGGCGGTGGCGCCGCCGTGGAGCGCGCTGCCCTGGCATCTGATCGTCCTGATGGAGCAGGCGGTTGAGCGCGGCTGGGCGGCATTTTCGCAAGGCGAGGCAGAGCGGCGCCATGTGCCGTGGCTGGACCTCGTCCGCGACCGGGCGCTGACTGCGAGGCTTGCGGCGCTGGCGACGGAGTTCGCGCGCGATGGCTTCCGTCCCGAAGCACTGCAGGGGCTGGTGAACGTGGATGAGGCGCGTGCGCGCTGGACGGCGCTCGGCGCCTTCTATCGCCAGCACGGCCACCTGTTGATCACCAACGGCCCCTATCGGCTCAAAGGTTGGACCGATACGGCCGCAACACTTGAGGCATTCCGCGACCTCACCTATCCGCTCGGGGTCGGCTCCTTCGATGTCTACGCCACTCCGCGCCGCGGATTCGTCACGCGCACCGAATGGCGGGACGGGCGGGTCGTGGTCTCAGGCGAGATCGAGACGATCGAAAGATACGAGCGCAACTTCCGTATCGTGCGGACGAAACTTGAATCTGTGCCGGCCGTGTTTCTACAACGCGCGGCGCCGGAATGCCGTTATGTCGTGACCGACGCGGCCTCGCGGGTGGTGCTGGCCGGCGCGGAGCCGATCGGGGAAGGCGCGCGCTTTGCGATCGCGCTTGGCGATCGGCTGCCGCCGGGGCGCTATACATTGGCCGCCACCATCGTGGTCAACGGCAATGCGATGAATGCCGAGATCGCCAGGACAGAGTTCACGCTACCGGCTACACGGTGAAAGCCGCCATTCGCCAGCGGCGCGGAGATTGGCGCTCCCTAGCGGAATCGAACCGCTCTCTCCACCGTGAAAGGGTGGCGTCCTAACCGATAGACGAAGGGAGCGAAACCGGTGGGCACGGGGCCTCAGACGTTTCGCCGGCGCTACGTTGAGGGCGATATCCCATGGTCCGGGAATGATCGCGCGGACCCCGGCGGGGCACCCTCAAAGTGCAGAGCCTTCTGGCGCGGCAGCTATAGTAAGGTTTATCCGACTCGGCAAGTCGGCGATGTTCCTGGCCTGGTGATTGACGATCAGCTTTCTCGCCGCTTCGCCCTTCCGTCCCCGCGGATGCTCTGCTAGATCGCACTCGACCTTGAGGGAGGGTTGGCCTCGCTCAAGGCCGATGATGTCTGGGCAGGGGGCGGTCGGAAGGTGGCGGAATGGCCCAAGGCGGCGGCCCTGAAACTTGCGGGCAATTGCCAAAAATTAAGAAAATAAAATAAAAACAATATATTAGAGCGTCGTCCGTGTGCTCGATTGAGCGTCGCTCAGCATGTTCCTTGCTCGTTGTGGAAATACGGTGGGTTGGCCGAGTGGTTGAAGGCACTAGTCTTGAAAACTAGCAAGGGGGCAACCCCTTCCAGGGTTCGAATCCCTGCCCCACCGCCATCGCGACAAACAAAGAGATAAAGGCAAACGCGCGCGGTCGCACGGCGTCGTATCGCTGGCGTCGCACTCGATGTGCCGGTGCCGCGCCGGAAAGACGCCGTGGACGGCGCATCATGGTATTGACCCGTCCGGGCGAGCCTCCTACACAGCGCCCGACGTGAGCGCGTAGCTCAGCTGGTAGAGCACGTGACTTTTAATCATGGGGTCGAGGGTTCGAGTCCCTCCGCGCTCACCATTGAAATAATTGAAGAAATAACCCTTTTCCCAGCCACGAAAAAACACCGAAAATCTCTTAGGGTAACGATACGGGTAACGTTTCCGCATAGCTAGCCAGCGTGATCCGCATGAATCGGTTAGGCAGTGCGATCAAGAAGTGGTGGCGAGGCACTTACGTTCCTCCTGAGCCGCATCCCTACGCTGTCTTTATGGGCCACTATCGTCGGCATTGGACTGCACGCTGGGCTGAGGCGAACTGGCTGTACTTCAAGGATCATCATCGCTGGATCATCGGCATCGTGGTGGCGGTAGGTCTCGCACTGATCGCGAAGTTGTAGCTTGTCCAGCGGTGATGCCGCGCACCACCTCAGCACCGTTTCGTGCCGTTCAAAATCAAGGACTTAACAGCGGAAAAAGCGATGCCGGCGCGCCGTAGCGCACCGGCCGCTATCGGAATCCCAATGGCGGGATCAGTCGAACATCGTCGCCAAGTCGCGGGCAATGCAGTCGAGCATTTGCTCGCGATAGTCGGCGGCGCTGCATTCACGCTCGACGTGAGTGCATTCCCATGCGTCCATCGGCAAAGCTGTCAGATAGTCAATCTGGCGGCGTACCGACTCCATCGTGGGTGTTGAGGCGAGCGTGATCGCGCGAAGCGTCAGCCATGCGAGAGACTGGTCGCTATCATCCCGGTTCTTCCGCCACCGTTCGATGGCAACTTGGTGCGCCTCGATCGCGACCTCAACATCCGTGTTGACCGGGATTGTCCCGGCCATGCAGTCGTTCAGAATGGCGTCGACGCCAATCTCGCGGCTGGTCCTGTTCATTGGCCGAACCCTCATACCGCCGCCTCGTCATCGGCCTGTTTCCACGTCGCCATTGCGAGGTTGATGCCGTCCTCGATCTCGTCGGCAATCATTTGGAAGGCCCCGCGTGCGGCGTCGTCTCCGATATCGCAGTGCATATAGCCTGCCGTTGCCATTTGTAGCGCATGAGAGGCGCGCAGCACCTTAAGCAGGTGCTCGTGCATTTCATTGAAGGCGGCTTCCTTGACGCTGCTCATTGGCCGACCCTCACGGTGCTGTCGAGGTCGATCTGCGGGGCAACCTTCTTGCGCTGCCGGTCGCTCAGGTTTCGGATATGGCTATAGGCCCCATATCCCCGCGCAACATCGACGTGCCTACCGTCGTTGTTCGAGACATGGCGATCGAACGGCTTGTAGCGCTGCCGTGTGGCCTCGGTGACGTAGCTGCCATCTTCCTCGCGGTCTGCGGCGCAGCCGCCCGCGTTTCCACTTCGTCCCGACCCCGTGAAGCATTCGAGGAATCCGAGGTCCGGCTCATCGTCTCCCTCGTTGAGTTCACCCTCGTCGTATCCAATGGATGGCTCGTCGTCCTCCGGAGGCTCGCGCCCGTCGTGCTCGTCCTCCCGGTCGTCGCCTTTGCCTTGATCGATATCCTGGCGGCCGTCGCTGGTCTTGAACGGCCACCAATGATCACTATCGAACGGTGGCGTCGGATGATTCTCGACAAAGCCCAGGCTTGGTTCATCGTCGGGATCGCCGGCATCGGCATCGAGCGTGTCGATCAACACCTCGATCAGCGCCTCGCGGTCCTTGCGGGGCCAGGTCTTGAAGAAGTCCGTGACGGGGATTCCCGTTTCGGCTTTGTTGACCTGTAGAGGCTCACTGATTCGCGTTTTGTTCTTCCGCTGTCTGGTAGCGGGACGCGCGGAAATCGCGCCTGTAGGCCGCTGTGGCCCGTTGGTGGTGGTGTGCATGGTTTGCTCGCGGTAACCGGCTGTCTAGGCCGGGACGCCAGCGACGGGCTGGCACCGGGAGCTAGACAACACGCCGCGAAGCGTGCGCCACGACCTTCCCCGAAGGTCTTGTATAGCCGTGGCACTCCCGGCATAATGAGCCGGTCACGCCCACGGCATGGGCGCGTCGTTACTTTCAGCGGACAAGGAAGCCCGGCAAGGCTCTTGGCCCGCCTATCGCGGATGAAGCGCAATCCCCGGCAAGGGACCGCTTCGGGTGTGTCTAGCACCGCGACCATTTCAGCACTGATCCGTTAAATTTTCAATTCCCCTTCGGGGGAGTTCCGTGCGCCCGCAACCTGCGGTAGGCTGGTGACGGGGAGGTAAGCAATGAGCTGGGTTTCCGAAGCCGCAAGCAGTCAATCAGGCGCTACGGTCCTTGCTGGTTTCGTTACCTTGACCGTTGGCCTAATCGCCTCCGGTGTGACGCTACTCATCGGCTGGCGGCAATCCACAGCGTCATCGAAGGCCGCAGACGCGGCTCTCTTGTCCGCAAGAGCGTCAGGACATCGAGCTATAGCTTCTATGCGGCTCGAGTGGCTTAGTGATCTTAGGACGACGATTTCCGAATACCACTCCATTCTAATGACAGCCCAGACGCTCAATACCTCCACGCTGCAGAAGCTTTCTCAGCTTGGTACCAAATTGGACCTTATGCTCAACACTAACAATGGCGCACAAAAGGATCTTTGGGAGATCCTTGATCAACTCTACAAAACCGATGATCTCGCTAACCGCCAAAAATTCGATGAGCCATTAATGAAGGCCGGCCGAAAAGTACTGAAGGAAGAGTGGGAGCGTATAAAGCGCGAAGCGCGAGGCGAGCACTGATGGCAACATTCTTAAAAGTCGTTTCAGGTGTCTATCTCCTATTCGTATGGCTTGTATTTGCAATGGTTCTGAAGGCGCCAATGGCCACGGCCTCGTCACTCAGTGGTGCCGAACCTGTCTTCGCATTCTTGATTGCTATCGGCCTATCTATTCCTGCTGTTGCGCTATTCGCATTCGGACAGGTAGTCGGCGACGTCCGGATCATGCGCAATAATTCAAAAGCTCAGCTCGACCACCTCACTGCAATGCGTCGCTACTACGAGCCTCAGCCGGACAATCGGCTGTCGGCCTAACTGGTCATGGCACCGTATCTCAACACGATTGGCATCACTCTTTCGCTCATCGGCGTTCTGATTCTATTCAGATATGGGATGCCGTTTCACGTTCCAACCGGCGGCGCCACGTATCTAGTCACCGATCAAGTGGATGAGATAGAGAAATCGCTTGAGCAGCGCTACTTCATCTACGGGCTGTTTGGATTGGTCCTTGTCATTGCCGGCGCAGCGTTCCAACTCGTTGCGACTTGGATTTAGGACGGTGTCACGGTTGCCCCGGCGACGTACCGCGGCGTCATCCTGCTGTGCTTGAACGGCGCGCGCTTCCTCGGCGCGGGCGGATCGAAGATCGGGGCAAGCCGTTCGTACAGCATCGCCGCCATGGCCTCGCGCTTGGGAACTGCCTTCCGGTTCGCGCTGGCCTTCTTGGCGAGGTCGATCAGGTCAATGCCATCGAACGCCTCGATCCACGCCAGCCCGTGCTCCGGCCATTTCGGGTGAGCGAGAATGAGGTCAGAGACGCCCAGTATCACAGCTCCTGTGAGCGCACACTCGTTACCGGCCGATTCCACGATGGTCCTCAACGTGATGACGATGTGACCTTCACCGTGCTGCGCGAGAAGCCGCCGCATCGTCTGAATTGCCTTGGTGCGCTTCGGAGTGATGGTGACGTTGCACGGGACGATCTCGATCCCAAGATCGTTGCAGATTTGCTCTATTGATTCGGTGGCCGTCATCGCAAATCCCTCGTTGCCGGAAACGGACCGTACTTCTCCGTAACCGCTTGAGCCGCACGTTCGATCACCGACATGCCTCGCCCAACTCGCCCGTCCTGAGACTCGTTGAATGCCTTCTCGACTTTCTGGATTTCTTCCGGCGGCATTCCTTCAGTGTTGCGCGCCGCATCAACAATATAGATGCCCATCAGTTCTTCTGAATAGCCAATACACCGCTTGGCAACGGTCGCTAGCAGCGCACTGCCATAATCGACGCCGTACAGTTCGATAAGCGCTTCCTGAAAGAGGCAAGCACCGATGTCGTGAGACTCGATACCTCTGGCCCGAAGTCGTGAGCGAACTTCGCCAACGATCGAGCGAACATCGTCCAGCATCTTCCCGTACTTGTCGTTCATCGCAGCGTTCCCTTCTTGGCCTTTTTCCACATCCGCTCACGCTGAAGACGGGATAGTCCCGACAAATTGATACCGGCGGCTTCCAACGTGCGCTCGGTACGATCCCGCGAATGATCGGCGAGCCACGTCTTCCAATTGATCGACCTGGGCGTAATCGGCTTGCCCGGTTCGTCCTCGTCCCACCTGTGAATGATCCTCTGACGGACGCCAGTTTTATCGATGGACGTGAGCAACGCTTGTCCGCCGACGTAGTAATGACCATCGACCAGAATGCGCCGCTGAATCTCAAGTAAATGCAAAAGGTCCGTTTCCGGATCCATCGCATCGTAGTCGCGGAACGTGTAGCCGGCGGCTTGAAGCTGAGAAAGCGTAGCCGGAGGCATCGCGATTTCCTTCAACTCCATCAGCTTGAAACGGTGTTCAGGCGATGAGCCGGTGCCGTGCTGTTCCACCCATTTCAGCTTTTCTCCCTCAGTCGCCATATCCATGGCAAGAGCCATGGGGCGATCCTCGCCATTGTGCCAGCCGATCAGCACCAGTGAAGACACCGCGTCACCGTCGCGATACTTGTTCACATAATCACGAAACAACCGCTCAATAGCCTGCTCGCCCTCCGAAACAACGTGGTCGAAGGAGCGAAATTGTCGCGGAATCTCATTTGCAAGAAACCCCCCAAGCAATGCCGGCCCGGTAGCGGCCAGCGCGGCGCGCCAGGTCGAAAGCAAGTGCGTCTTTTGGTCGTCAACACTGAAGGGAATGCCGCCATGGTAGCTCAGGCCATCCGTGATCATGTGTACGGACGAACGCTGTACGAGCGCATTGATCGCGCTCATGCCGCCTTCGCAGACTGCGGGTCCCGCGCCTCCCGGTTGTCGTTCACCGGAGCGGCTTTGGCTGCCTTCTCGCGGAGTGCTGCGAGGTTGCTGACGCCTTGTCCCGCTGCCGTGGTTTCAGCGCCGAGCGTGGCGATATGATTGTTCGCGGCGTTGATCGTGCCTTGATACCGCTTCGCCGCAGCTTCAGCGGCCCGCGCGGCTTCTTCGAGTGCCCGCTTGCGTTCGTTCGCTGAAAGGATCGCAAGCTGGTCATTCTTCACACGCTCGACCGCAAGCCGTTCCTCCGTGCCCGTCGCTTTCGTAAGCGCGTCGCTGTAGTTTGCGAGTATCCTCTCGCGATCCGACAGGTTGGGTGATACGGTCTTGCCGAGCGTGCTCATAGCCTTGGCAAACGCCTCGCCTTGGCTGGCCGCCATAAGAGCGTCGGCGCCGAACGAGCGAACCGCCTTGGCGGCGCTTTCGATGGCAAGCTGAGCGCCGGACGCCTTTGCTGTCATTTCAAGCAATTCACGGCCAAGCTTCCGCGTCTTTTCATCCGCGCTGGAGTCGATGATCTGCTGAACCGCTCGCCGGAAGGCAAGAATATCAGGCGTGCCGTCATTCAGGGTGCTCTTGAACGCTGTAATGGCATCGCCAAACGCAGCGAACTTCCGAGAATTTTCCTCAACCGCTGGTCCGAGGCCGGTGATGCGATAATCGGAAAGCGACTCAGCGATGCTTTTTGAGAGAGACTGAAACTCTTTCTTGATATCGTCAGTCTTGAAGTTGAGCAGCGTCTTCAGGACGGCAATGCTCTCGTTGACCGAAATATTGATGCCCTTACCAGCCTCGCCATATGCAGTCTTGATGGATCGGACAAGATTGGTGTGCTGCTTAATCTTTTCGTCCAAATCGTCAACTGCGTTGAATGCTTCGAGGGCATAGCTCGTGATGGCGGCGGTAATGCCAGCGATGCCGCCGGCCGCGAGCGATGAAACCACGCCGCTAAATATCCGTGAAAATCCCTTGAAGGCAACTTCAGCCGCCTTCGATCCAAGAGCCATCTGCTGAAACTGATTGCCGGCGCGGGCCGCCCCATCACTCACGTTCTTTAGCGGATTGGGGAGGCTCTTTGCCACCTCTCTTGCTTTCTGAAACCGGGCCGCAACCTGTTCAGTCGATTCACCTGTGCGCCGGGCGACTGCCTCAAAATTGCGAAGGTTGCGCTCGGCTTCACTCGAATCAACAGCGATACCTAAAACCGCTACGTCGGGCATCTCGCATCTCCTGTTTCATTGCAGCGCCGGCGGGAGAGCAGCGTCGCCACCCTCCCGCCGCTCTGCGCTCAAGGGCGGCCAGCGCCCCCGATCGCAAACCGTTAAGCGGCTTCCTTCTCTTCGACGCCGCCGACCTCCTGATCGATGAACCGCAGAACGCCATCCACGGCGCGCTCAGCGACGTTGAGCGCCTTCACAATCGTGATGTCCTTTTCGTGCTGAACCGGATCGGCTCGGCGGAACATTTCATCACGGATGCGCTCCATCATTTCGGCATCGAGGCCGGTCAGATAACTCGGCGCGTTCAGAACGGCCCGCAGCGCCATCTTGTCGCCGCTGGATGCGACCGAAAGCATCTTCATTGCGCGCTCCTTCTCCGGGAGCGAACGCACCCATGACCTGATTTCCGTCAGCAACGCGATATCCGCCGGCTCGGTCGGCTCCGGCCCGAGCCACTCCACGGCACGCCGCTGCCGGGCTTGCTCGTAGAGATCGGCGCGGCCGCGAAGTGATCGCAAACTCAGTTCCAGATTTGCGAGCTTCGATTTCGCCCATTCCCGAGTAGCTGCCTGCGCGCCCTCAACTGACAGGTTGCGATTGCTGCCGTGAGCGGCGCGGACCTGCTCGAACTCTTCATAGATAGCCTGAGCCGCTCGAAATGCTGTGAGCGCAGCGTTCGGCGTTTCGGTCGCCGGCAGCCCCTTCGGCAACATGTGGTCGTTGATCCGGATTTTCAGACTGTTTCGGTCAATTGGAGTTTTCATTGTGCAGAGTCCTTGTTGCTGGCGCCGAAGCGGAGGCGCGGATCAGTTTCTAGGGCAAGTACATGGATCGGATACCAGCGCTGGCAGTTGAGACGTGCAACGCTACTGCCGTCGCGAAGCTGACTGGTGATCTTCTCGTACCGAACAAGTATTTCGTCGTCGGTGATGCGGACCACCTCACCTTCATCGGCCCCGGTCTGCACCTTCTGCCCGATTGTAAATTCGGCATGTCCGACAATCTCTAAACTCAAGACGCCGGCGACATAGGAAACAGGATGCGGAAAGTCCTGGCGAACAATTCTCAGGTCGATAACTTCACCGACACTCGGCACCCGCTCCGCGACGACCCACACATAGCCGTCTCGGTGATGCTTCACCTTGACTAAGGTGCCGGGCGGCATCGGCGGCGCTTGCTCGGCAAGATCAATAATGGCCTGACGCGCGGCACGCCTTATCTCGCGAATTTGCGCGCGCTGGTTCTTCACCGCGTCCAAGTGCAGTTTGCGATGGCGCCGAAACCATAGCCGATCACTGATTTGCGCGATGATACCCATCAGATCAGCCCCGTAATGGCTGCGGTTTTCGTTTCGGCGCGATGCGTGGTCATTAACTCAGTCAGGCACCACACCAGCGCATCGAGACGGTCGGGCGAATATCCAGCCCGGTTGCGGTCAAAATCACTGGTAAAGCTGCACATCTGATCTTCGAGGGCAGAGAACGTGCCGACGTGATGGATTTTGCCCTGCTCGTAGAGCGCGCTGATCGGCTCTGCTCGGGTCACCTTGCCGCGGCTGGCGTGAACCGCGCGATATGGGACGCTGGCATCCACCATCCGCAGCGTGGTCTCGACCATCGCGCCGCCGTTGTTCACCTCGGCAACGATGCGGTCGGCCTTGTGGTCGCGATATGCGCACACCGCCTTGATCGCCCAGTCGCGCGGACCATATCGGCCGCTCAGGTCCGCCAGCACATAGCCGTGATCGTTGTGATCGATGCCGGCGACCACGATGCCAGTCTCGTCGCTTCCTTCGGAATTGCTGACAGCGGGATCAATCGCAACCACGATGCGCTTAAGTTCGGGCGCTCGCACCACGCGGCCTTTGTCTAGCCAATCCAGTTGCCAGAGCGCGCCGGGGGTATCGCTAAGCAATTCTGCATTGAGTTCCTGCCGGCCGAGCCTGGTGCCCTCGTAGCGGGCTTTCACCGCTTCGAGGAAGGTCGACGCAAGATTGGCGGCGTTGTCGAAGGTGGTCGCTCGCGATATCACCACGTCCTTTCGGGTGAGCAAGTCCTTCAGGAGCTTGATCGGCCTTGGGGTAGTCGTGGCAAGCCACCGAGGATGCCGGCCAAGTCGGAGGCCGAGCATAAGCATATCCCAAGCAGTTTGGGGGTCGGTCCAAGCCGCCAGTTCGTCCGCCCAAGCAAGGTCAAATTGCGGTCCTCGGAGGCGGTCGGCTTCTTCGCTGCTGAACGTGAATGCTTCAGCGCCGCTCTTCCATGTCAGCTTGCGTCGGGATGGCTCATAGTCGGGACGGTTCCAAGCCGGCGCGATCGATAGGATGCCGCTCTCGCCTTCCACCATGACGTGCCGGGCGTCGTGCGCTGTCGGCGCTACCAGCGCGATCCGCTTTGCTTCGCCGGTCTCGACACTCTCGCAAATCCATTCTGCACCGGAGCGGGTCTTCCCGGCGCCGCGGCCAGCGAGAAACAGCCACCCGTTCCAGGCCCCTGCAGGGGGCAATTGCTCGGGTCGGGCCTTCGCTCGCCATCCGCCATCGGCAAGAACGTCCGCAAGCCGGGATGCAATGCTAGGCTGCATGATCTACCACCATGTCGGGCTTTGCGGGGGCAGGGAGCGCCGCCTGTGCGTTTTCGTGGTCGAGTTGACGTAGGGCAGCCACCACCGCTGCGCGCGCTTCTGGGTGCTTCGCAAGGCTACGGAGGATCGTTGCCTGAAGTCGCAGAAATGCTGGGTGCTCGGAGAGGACGGCAACGTTCGTGGTGTTGTTGATCGTCACCGATGCCAAGTTACCGAGTTCGCCGGTCACCTTCGCAATCGTTTCGAGCAGGAGGCGCAGCTTGTCCGCGACGTAGGCTGCCGCTCGGGCGTCCCCCGCTTCGGTGGTTGCCGCGATCTGAGCCGTCAGGACACCCCGGCACAGGCGCAGATAGTCGAGAATGCTGTCTCCCTCTTTAGCCGCCTTTTCCACGAAACTGGCGAGGTCGCCGGGCCCGGCGAGATAGGCGCTTTTGATTTCGGATGGAACGTGAAGATGCCAGTGGCGGTGAATGCTGTCCTTGCTGACGCCGAACTTCTTTGCGAGTGCGTCCAGTCCGCCTCCGCCGGCGCGCAGCATCTCGATCCTGAGCCGGTCAGGATGCGTGCATACTTTGCAACGGTGAGAGAGCTTGCGTTCGGCCATGGTGCGAGAAAAATGGTTGGATCGATACCCTTGTGTTACCCAAATCGAATATGAGCCAAATCACCGGAAATTAAAATACTGACAAACAACGACAATCCAAGTCACAGCATTTGATTAGATATCAAAAGGCGGCGACGCCGGACATCATCGCAGTCCAGCCGGTCAGCGAGCCAAGCGCGACGGCACCGCGATCCCTTCGCATGTGCAAAACCAAGATGCTCAGTGTTGGCCCCCGATCTTCCAATCGGGGTGTTCCAACACCCGAGGGGTATGGGGAGTGTGTGGACAGGGCGTTGGAAGGCCGTTGGAAGCCGGTTGGAAGGCAATCGGAAGACCGTTGGAAATCGTTCATTTGTCTGTCTCGATCACCAACCGGGAGCGCTGCCTGGAAGGCGGACCGCTCACTTCGATACGGATGTCCTTTCGGTCGAGAAGGCGCTGCATCGCGGAAGCAAAGTGGGCCTTGGCTATTCCACCTGCGTCGGGATGAGAGGCGAGAATGCTCGGGGCGTATGTAGGACCACGGTTTGCAGAGACGGCTTGTCCTTGTTCGCTGAGCTTTCGTAGAAGCGCAAGGAACGTGGTTTCGGCTCTCAGTTCGAGCGCGGCGCGGTCCAGCGCGGTCATGCCGGCAACGGGCACATAGGCACCGTCCTGCCACTTGACCGTTAGCGTGCCACCGGTGGCGGCATAGTTGGTTTTCCGGACGGACAGGGTTCGCACCGCGGGATCGGGTTCGGTGCCGTCAGATGCTTTGGCTGCCTCGAAGTAGAGCCGGGACCGAACCGAGTTTGACCAGGCTGTTGAGCCTGACAGGCCGCTGCCGGAGGCCATGCCGGACAGTGACGGGTGGGCGAGCAACAGGACGGCAGGGCGGTGTCCGGCCATCGGCTGTTTCAGGAGACCGACGAATTGACGGGCTTGGCTCCGATTGTTCTCGTCACCGGCGAAGGCATCGGCAAGTGCGTCGATCACGACCAGATCGGGCTTGAAGTCGCTCACAAGATCACTGACGGCCTTATAGAGCGGTGTGGCCGCGATGGTGCCGTTCCGCAGAAGTTCGCCCAGGACCGCCCCAGCGCCGACCAGATCGACCAGGCGGATATCGGCAAGATCGCTCCACGCTGCATCGTAATGGGCGCGGATCGCATCCATGCGGCGGTGCAGTTCGTCTGCATCGTCCTCGGCCGAGAGCACCAGCGTTCGGCCGGGTGATGGCATGGTGCCGATCCAGTCGCGATCGAGAGACCGCGCGGCGGCAAGCTGTAGCGCCAGCGTGGTTTTGCCGGCAGCACCGTCGCCGGTCAGCAGTGTGACCGTGTGAGCCGGGATGAGGTTCTGCACGATCCATTCACGGCGGGGCACTGCGACACCCGCCCATGCGGCGGGATCGATCGCAGCTAGCGGCCGTTCGGGGGGAGGCATAGCAATGTTCACGCCGCATCCCTCCGCAAATTGATGTCGGCATCGGTTGCGAAAGCATCGGCAAGGACCGCCTGGATGAAATCGACGCGGTGGATTTCGTACAGATCATGAGCGACGGCTATGTCGTGCAGCGCGTCGATGGCCTCAATCCGGCGAACGAGGTTGGCATGCGCCAGATCGGCCAACCTGTGAGCTTCACCCTCGAAGGCGCTGAGCCGGCCGAGCGCAACCGCAGCCGCGGCGCGGCTAAATTCGGCGCGTTCATTCTGGTATGTCGTCATGCGACCCTCCCAGATGTTCTCGCCCGCAGATTCTTTCCTCCGCTGCTTTCCTCGTCGGGAAGGTGCCAAGTGACGTGGCAGCCGCGTCCCAAGCGTGGAAGCCGCCGTTGATCGGTGCGATGTAGCCGAGCGTTGTCCGGCCGTCGCAGACCGCCATGGCTACCGTGATATCCGGGCGCTTCATTTCTGTGCCTCCACCAGTATCTCGGTGGAGAGCGAGCGGCAGATGCGCGTGATCTCCGCGATCTGCGCGGCAATCACCTCGATGTCCTCGCGCGGGACGTAGAAACTCGTCCAATCGTCGTCAGGATCATTGTCGCTCTTGTCGATTATCTTGCGCTGGTAGAAGTCACACAAGGCGAGTGCTTGGTCGGCAAGTTCAACAAGGATTTTTCCATAGGGGGTGAGCGTTTTCATTCGAGCGCCTCCGCAAGGTTCAGCGCGACGGCGATAGGTCCGCCGATGCTGTGGCGGATTTCGTCGGCCGAGACGCCGTGCTGAAGTAGGAGCGAGACCAAGATGGCTGAGGTCTCGGCGTTGACCTGCGCGGCGGAATGCGGCTTGCCGGTGGTTAAAAATATCTCGGCAAGATGACCGTCAGGGAAACGGCTGGCGCTGGCGTGGTAGGCAATGCCCTCGTGGTAAAAATTGAAGGCAACGCTTGCCCTACGATTTGGGAGGAGCCGTCTCATCGGACAATCTCCCCAAATGCGTGCTCCGCGCAGGTCCGAGCTGATGCTGGTGACAGAGCAAATGTCCGGGTCAAGCGCTGAACTTGAAGCCGAAGGGCAGGGGATGTATGTAGGTGGACGAGCGGGCCGCCAAGCTGCTCAATTTCCAGAGCCGGTTCACCGTGTCGCGCGGTGGCCGGCTTCGCCGCATTTTGAGAGCGCATTGTTCAAGCCGCCCTCGCGTTGGCGGCCTGATTTTTCTCCCATGCGACGATCTCGGTTTCCTTGAAATACCGCCGACCGCGGATCACCACCGGCCGCGGAAAATTCAGGCTCTCGTCCTTGAGCCATCGATCGAGGGTCCGGTCGGTTCGGCCGTAGCGAGCGCAAACTTTCGCGGCGGGGATCAGATTGTCAGTAGTGGACGTATCCATGTGTTTCGCCTCATGACGTGATTTGTCGATGAAGCGAAAGTGCTTTGAACAAGGATTTCGGTCAGGCGGATTTGGTCGGAAATAGTCGGAATTAACCCCCGTCCACTTCCTTGAAGGCCCTCCACAACGGGCCAAGATGCTCTTTGAAAGCGGTATCACTTATTCCGTCGTCAGGATCGTTTAGCCACTGACGAATATACTTGATAAGATCTGCCTGCGAGCCAACAGTCTGCTTTGCGTACATGTGCCGAGCAGCCTCGATTAAAATTTCCTCCCAACGCGGGTCCGCCTTCGCTCCGCGCGAGTCCTTCCACTTGCGAGAGGACCGTTCTATCGGCCTTGCTGAATCAAGCAAAACCGTAGAGCCGAGCATCCTTTGCAGATCATCTAACTTAATGCGGATGCCTGTAGCCTCTTCTTGCCAGCCAACTGAAACTATATAACCGTCATCAGCCCGATACTCATTTGGAACCCTCAGCGCGTTTGCTTTTCCTTCTATCTGAATGGCGTGGCGCCAAACCTCTCCAATCAAATCCTGCGAGCGGACAGATGCCCAGCCAATTCCTGCGGAGTATCGGGCCAGTTTGTCCGCGCGAGCCGTTACTTCTCCGCGTGAGATGCTCAGATTAAGTACAGTGCGGCCCTTGTCGCCATGCTTAGCCACGCTAGCAGCCACAGCTTCGTCGTAATCGATCCATTCACTCATCATGCCCCCTTGAACGCCAGAATGTTTGCCGGTTTCTTGTCAGCGACGATCGAATCAACAAATCTGGCCCATGCCTCTAGCGCCTTCCGTTTTTCATCGGCGTAGCTGTGCCGCTGATAGACGCCGACCACGCCGCGAAAGCTGCCGCTGGTGTGGTTCAAAATCTTCTCAATGACCGGCAGGTCGATATGCAGGCGCGCCATGCCACTCGCACCAGTGCGCCGCAGATCGTGCAACGTCCAGTGCGGGATCGGCTTCACCTCGTCAGGATTTTCGCCGCGCTCCTTCGCCTCGGTCTGCTGGATTTTCAGTATCTCGGCGTCGAGCCGGTCTTTGGCGCGACTGTATCCTGAGACGCTTGTGGTCCCGTTTACCGTGAACATGAACCCGGCCTTGCCGATCCTCGGTCGAGCCTCGAACAGTGCCAGCGCGGCGTCGGACAACGGCACGTCGTGCTCTTGGCCATTTTTCACGCGAGCAGCCGGAATCACCCAAAGCCGGTCTTGCGGTCGCAATTCGTCACGGCGCATCCCAGCGACTTCCTCACGCCGTTGGAGCGTCAAGATCAGCGCTTTGACCAATGGGCCGAACGGCTCTCCAATCGCATCGCAGCCCTTCCAGACAAGGCGCAGTTCGTCATCGGTCAGCACCCGGTCCCGCGATTGCTCGGCGGATGGAGGTTTAACGCCAGCGCACGGTGAGGTAGGCAGGATGTCGCGGGCCACCGCCCAGTTGAACATCTTGCGGATGGCGGCCAGCACCCGGTTCGCGGTGACGGGGGAGCCGCGCGACACGATCCCGTCGAGCAGGTCGAGCACGTCGCGGCGGGTGATGTCGTGAACGGTCCGGTCGCCCCATTCGCTCAGGACTTCACCGCCGCTGGTGGTGCGAACCAGTTTTTTCGGATCGTCCGGGTCCGGCTTGAAGCCGATCAGCCGGGCGGTCTGCACCCATGAACTCTCCCGCGTGTGCCGGCGCGCGTACTTGTCTATGAACTGGCGAGCGACGGCTTCCACGGTGTCTCGGTCGCGTAGCTCCGCATTCTCCGCTCGGCGCCGGGCGGCAGCCTTCTCCCGCTTCTTGGCCTTGGCCGGATCGTTACCCCGTGCAACCTGCTGCGCCGCCTCGGTGGCGAGCTTCCTCGCGCCGGCGAGAGTGTTGGCCTGGTCGAGAGCGGCTTCGTCCGGCTCGTCGTCGCCAATATAGACGGGGCCGAGGGTTAGCTTCTTTGGCCTGCCCGCGAACCGATATCGGTAGGCCCAGGCTTTTGCGCCGCTCGGCTGTACAACAAGGTACAGGCCCTTGCACCCGGGGTCTGGAATCTCCCTCCGACCGTTACCCGGCTTGGCATTTTTGACGCTTACCGACGTGAGTGCCTTTGCCATAACAAATGCCCTTAACCGTTTCTGGGTAACGCCGGGTAACGTTTTAGGCGCGTCTGGGAGCGTTACCCAATGTCAGGGACATTAGCAGACAAATGCAGATATTCCAATACAAATGGATGCTTTGGCAGCGTTCGGTGACATGATTTGTCGGGGTTTGTCGGGCAGTAGATTTTGACTTTTAATCATGGGGTCGAGGGTTCGAGTCCCTCCGCGCTCACCACGCCATTCCGTACGCCGCAGCTTCGCCCAGCGCGGGCATGATGGCAGTGCGCTATCCCCGCGATCCGATCGACAACCGGAACGGTTCCGTGCGTTAACCTGCCTCGTGCTGCGCCTCGACCGGGACGGGCTGCAAACCGTCGACTGCCCCCGGCAGCATCTCCGGCTGGCGCAGGCCGATCAGTTCGGCGGCACGGATCGCGCCATTGCGCCAGAAGCTGAACAGGTTGATGCGCGAGTGTTCCAGCAGCGCGATCGCCACCGCCGACAGGAACGGCAGGCTCTGCAGCACCAATACGCCGGCGAAGATGTAGATCTCGCGAATCTCGCGATAGGCATTGCTCATCACCAGCACGGCGGCGCCGATCAGTAACAATAGCCCGATCACCGCTTCCCAGAACGCCTGAAACTCGATCGAGATCAGCGACAGCCCGCCTTTGGAGGTGCGGGCGAACGGCAGGTGGTCCTTGATGAGACCGTCGGCGACGGAGCGTGACACCGTCCACTGCACCGACATCGCGGTGATCATCGCGCCGATCATCTGGCCGAAGCCGATCGAGACGCGCAGCCGGTACAGCGACAGGAAATGGGCAAGCGAGACGATGAACGCGGCAATGATCGGCAGCGTCAGAATCTTGTCGGGGATCGCGATGTCGGCGAAGGCCACCACCGGCACCCAGGCGAGGTTGAGCAACGCCACCACCACGCCGATGCTTTCGGCGCCAAGCCAGTTGAGCCAGCCGAGCGCGAATTCGCGCTTCTGGTGCGGGTTGAGGCCGCTGGCGCCGGGGAGGAACTGGCGCCAGTGTTTTTTGACGATCTGGAAGCCGCCATAGCCCCAGCGATGCCGCTGTTTCTTGAACGCCTCGTAGGTGTCCGGCAGCATCCCGTAGCCGTAACGGCGGTTGGTATAGTGCGTCAGCCAGCCCCGCTCCATGATCGACAGGCCGAGGTCGGAATCCTCGCAGATGGTGTCGCTCGACCAGCCGCCGGCCTGTTCCATTGCCGCGCGGCGGATCAGACACATGGTGCCATGGACGATGATGGCGTTCACCTCGTTCCGCTGCACCATGCCGATATCGAAAAACCCGGCATATTCTCCGTTCATGGCGTAGTGCATCAGGCTGCGGTCGCCGTCGCGATGATCCTGCGGCGCCTGCACCAGGCCGACGCGCGGATCGGCGAAGGCCGGCACCAGGTCCTTGAGCCAGTCGGGGGTGACGCAATAGTCGGCGTCGATGATGCCGATGATCTCGGCGTCGGCGGCGGTGCGCTCCATCGCGATCCGCAGCGCGCCGGCCTTGAAGCCCTGCACCTTCTCGGCGTTGATAAACTTGAAGCGGTCGCCGAGCGCGCGGCAGTGGTCCTGGATCGGCTGCCAGAACGCGGGATCGGGCGTGTTGTTGATGATCACCACGCACTCGAAATTCGGGTAGTCGAGCCGCGCCACCGCGTCCAGCGTCTGCTTCAGCATCTCCGGCGGCTCGTAATAGGCCGGGATATGGATCGACACTTTTGGCATCGGCGTGCCGTCAGGCAGCGGCGCGGGCGTGCGAATGAGCCGCGCCGGCGCCCGGCCGAAGGCGATGGTGGCGATCTCCTCGATGCGCGCCATGGCAATCAGCACCAGCGGCACCAGCAGGGTCATGCCGAGGGTAAGCGCGAGTGCCGAGCCGAATACGAAGTAGTGGGTGGTCCAGTAGGCGAACACGGTCGCCACCCAGGCGCCGACGCCGTTGGCGGCCGCCGACAGCATGGCCGCCTGCAGGACCGTCGGCCGCGCCAGGCGCAGGATCGGCAGCGACAGCAGTATGCCGACCAGCAGCGCGATCGCCGCCAGCTTCCAGGTGTTGCGATCGACCACCGGGCCGGTCCAGGCGAATTTCGGCTCGCGTGCCGCGTTGAAGATGCCCCAGTAGGGACCGACGCCGCCCTCGAAATATTTCCACGGCTGATCGATCGCCTCGACGATGTTGTAGTCCATGCCGATCGCCTCGGCGCGGCTGACGAAGTTGCGCAGCACCACGGCCTGTTCGGTCTGGCCCGGTGTCGCGGCCTTGAGATTGTAGCCGTTGCTCGGCCAGCCGAACTCGGCGATGACGATGCGCTTGCCGGGGAACGCCTCGCGCAGTTTCTGGTAGATGATCAGCGCCTGATCGACCGCCTGCCGCTCGGAAAAGCCTTCCCAGTAGGGCAGGATATGGGCTGCGATGAAATCGACCGCCGAGGCAAGCTCGGGATGATCGATCCAGATGTTCCAGATTTCGCCGGTCGTCACCGGCACGTTGGTCTGGCTCTTGACGCGCTGGATCAGCTTGATGAGGTCTTCGACCTTCTGCTCGCCGCGGTAGATCGTTTCGTTGCCGACCACGATGCCGTTGACGTTGCTGTTGCGCCGCGCCAGCTCGACCGCGGCCTGCATCTCGCGTTCGTTGCGGTCGACGTTCTTGTCGATCCAGGCGCCGACCGTCACCTTGAGACCAGCCTCGTTGGCCAGCGGTGGCACCAGTTCGACGCCGCCGGTCGAGGAATAAAGACGCACGGCGCGCGTCACTGGCGCCAGAACCTTCAGGTCGGCACGGATTTTCTCGACGGTCGGAATATTGTCGATGTCCGGGTGGCCGGTGCCCTCGAACGGCGCGTAGGATACGCTCGGCAGAACGCCGGTGAAATCAGGAGCCGGCTGGCGATCTTGCAGCGCTGCCCACAACCCGGCATGCAGAAGAGACACCAGAAACACCACGGCGACGACAGCACGCATCGCGACCAACCCTTAAACGCCCGCGCACCTATCGTGCATGGACACCCAACCGGATTCGTTCTGTTGCCGTGCTACGCCCGCGCCGCGACCGGCACTGCATGGCGGTCGCAAATCTGTCGATGACCGGGTGTCGGGCCTTGTCCCAAGGCCCCATCCCGATTGCCGTCGCGCAAGCATAGCCGGATCACGTTGTTTCACAACAGACATGGCGCCTTTGAGCAGCAGGCCGATGGCATTTTGAGGGCGCCGCATAGCCGGGCGCCGCCTGGTCATAACTGACGGCGTGCGCCGAGCGTTCCAATGCCTCGCGATTACTTCGGCGGGCCGCTGTTGCCGGTCGGCGCCGCGGGCGGCGCGACTGGCGCGGCGGCGGGCGGCGGTGTCGGTC
>JBARWE010000050.1:0-6870 GCA_049646625.1 Xanthobacteraceae bacterium | reverse complement strand
GCGCTGAACTGGCCGCAGCCACCGGTCGCGGCGGGCGATCCGCCGGCCGCGATCATGATGGAGTTGGCCCCGCTGGCGGTCGCCCCCGAGGTGCCGCAGCAGGACATCGCCCCCGGACCGCAGATGGTCGAGGCCGAGGAGCAGCCTGAACCCGAACCGGAGAAGCCGGTCGAGGAGGAGGTCAAGCCCGAACCCGAGCCACCGCCGGAGCCGCCCGAGGAGACCGAGATCAAGCCGCCGGAGCCACCGAAGGTCGAGAAGGCGGAGGTGGTGCTGCCGCCCAAGGTGGAGCTGCCGAAGCCCAAGCCGAAGCCGAAGAAGAAGAAGCAGAAGGCGGCGCCGCGCACCACCGCGCCGCCGAGTTCGCAGGCGCAGCGTGCCGACCGCTCCGCGGCCCCGGCCGAGGGCATGGCGTCATCGATGTCGCCGGCGTCATGGCGCGGCGCCCTGATGGCGCATCTCAACCGCCACAAGCGCTTTCCCTCCGGCGCCGCCGGCACCGGCGTGGCCACGGTCGCGTTCACCATCAATCGCTCCGGCCGGGTGCTCTCCACGCGGCTGGTCCGCTCGTCCGGCGATGCGGCGCTGGATGCCGAGGCGACGGCGCTGCCGCGCCGCGCCAGCCCGGTCCCCGCACCCCCGCCGAACGTCGGTGGCGGCTCGATTACGCTCGCCGTTCCCGTCAGGTTCACACGATAACGCCGGATGGTCTGAGGATCGGCGCAATCCGCATGATTGCATCGATGGACATCACATCATCACAACGCCGCAAGCCGGATCGCCACGTCGCGGCCTCACGCGACCCGCACGGAATTCAGGAAGTTGTCGACCTCCACTTTCAGCCGTGAGCTATCGCGCGACAGCATTTGCGCAGCGGACAGCACCGCGGACGAGGCGGCCCCGGTTTCGGCGGCGCCCCGCTGGAGATTGCCGACGTTCGAAGAGACTTCCTGCGCGCCTTGAGCGGCGTGCTGTACGTTGCGGGCGACTTCCTGAGTGGTCGCGCCCTGCTCCTCGACAGCGGAGGCGATCGCGGAGGAAATTTCCGAAAGCTGTTCGATGGAACTGCGGATCTGGTTGATCGCCGCCACCGATTCCTGCGTGGCGGACTGGATACCGCTGATCTGCTGACCGATCTCGCCGGTCGCCTTTCCGGTCTGTTCGGCCAGCGCCTTCACTTCCGAGGCGACCACCGAAAACCCGCGGCCGGCTTCCCCGGCGCGTGCCGCCTCGATGGTGGCGTTCAAGGCCAGAAGATTGGTCTGGCCCGCGATCGTGTTGATGATATCGACGATATCGCCGATGCGCGACGCCGCGCTCGACAGCGCACTGACACGCTCCGTCGCCGCATGCACCTGATCGACGGCATTGCCTGCCATGCGAGCCGATTCCTGCACCCGCTGGCTGATTTCGCCGACCGAGGCCGTCATCTGCTCCGTGGCCGAGGCCACCGAATTGACATTCGAGGAAGCATCGCTTGAGCCATTAGCCACGCGGGCGGCGAAATCCTTTGCGTGATCGGCATTCGACGCCAGCGTCGCGGCGGAGGCTTCCAGTTCCGTCGCCGCCGTTGCCACCGCCTGGACGATCTCGCCGATCGCCGCCTCAAAAGAATCTGCAATCCTTGTCATGTCCGTCTTGCGCTGGGCGTCGGCGCGACGCTGCGTGGAATTGACCTCTTCCCGGCTGAAACGAATCAGCGTCTGCACGGTCTGAAGATGACGAAGCGCCACACCGATCTCATCGTCGCGCTCGATCTCGATCCGATTATCGAACTTGTCGTGGACGAGGTTCAGCATCGCTTCATTCAGGTGCTGCATCGGCTGTTCGAATGCGCGCAGCGTCTGGCGCCCGGCAATGCCCCCGGCGGCGATGCCGACGACGGCGAGAGCGCCGAGGGTCCATCCCCACGCCCCGCCGGCCATGATCGCACCCGGCACGCCGCAGGCGAATAGAAACGCGGCTTGCAGCGCGATCAGGGTCGTCAGCCTCGCGCGGATGGTGCGGGTGAACAGTGAGAAGTGATCGAACAACGAGCGCCGGCGGATGATGCCGGCATCAATCCTGTACGCATGCGGCCGCTTTTCGCGGATGGCGGCGTAAACCTCTTCCGCCAACGCGCGCTGGTCGGCGGCAAGTTTGGTACGGATCGACGTGAAGCCAGTGACCTGGCCGCTCTCGCGGATCGGCGACGCTGTCGCCAGCACCCAATAAAAGCCGCCGTTCTTGCGCCGGTTCTTGATCGCACCGACCCATGGCTTCGCGGCCTTCAGGGTATCCCAGAGATTCTCGAACAGCTCCGGCGGCATGTCCGGGTGGCGAACGATATTGTGTGCCTTGCCAATCAGCTCCTCTGAGGTGAATTCCGCGGCATCTATGAAATCGTCGTTGACATAGGTGAGGCGACCTTTGGGATCGGTCCTCGAAACAATCAGCGTTTCATCGGAGACAATATATTCGGCGTCGGTGACAGGAAAATTCTTGCGCATGCTCTGTCCTAGCAAAGCTGTCGTGAGTTGAGCGGCTTTATCGTCGATACCGCTCCTGCTTTAAGATTCTCTTAAGTAAAATTTTCACCGCGCAACGCAATCCGACGCATTTTTTTCGCAGACGTGCAGCGCGGGATTAAAATTTTTGAGCGCTTTGCTCGCAGCTTGTCGCTTTACAGGCCGACCCACCGAATAAGACGCATTGCGACCAATCTTTTCGGCAAGTCCTCATAAAAACACCGCGCAAACTACCGGATTTATCTGGCCGCGCTTCCGGCTGCGGTGTCTTTCGCGGGATAGAGACTGTCGACCGATCAACAACTTCATCTGTGGAGCGGTCATGAATATCCGGCGCTATTCTTACCCGAGCCTCGGAACCTGCGCCGGAATATATACCGAAACGCACTGATGGTTGTCCGGGATTGTAAAAGTTGCGGTCCCGGTCATATTGAACCGCAAGTGCCATTGATCGCCCGGCCATCAAGCCCCGCCCTGCGGCTCCAAAGATGAGCAGCAAATCGTGATAAATTTATTCGAAGGGAAACCGGGTATCCGGGAGACGCAGAGCTTTATTGAAGAGAAACTTTGCGCAGGGATCTGGCGATGGGAGATCGCGTCGGACGATATGGAGTGCTCTCCCGGCTTCTTCAAATTGCTCGGCATGGAGCCGGCCGCCAGGAAACTATCGTTTCACGACATTCAGCAGATGGTTCATCCCGAGGATCGGCTCGCCACCGAAGAGTTGGCGGGATTTCTGTACGCCGGCACTCCGCTTGATCACGAATGCCGGATCATCAGGCCAAACGGGCGAATCCGATGGATATCGAATCGCATCGAGGCGCTGTTCGACAGCGGAGGGCGCGTGACGCACGCCATCGGCGTTTCGGTCGATGTAACGAAGCAGCGCGAACAACTCCAGTCCATGAAGAATTCGGCGGCCCGGTTTGAAGCGTTGCTGGAAGCAATCGACGGCAAGGCATGGATCGTGAATCACGAGGGGGCGATCCTCCGTTCCCTCAAGGAGGGACCGGGCAACGAAGAAAAACCGGCCTTTTTGCTGTGCGGAATCGATTCGGGGCGCGCGGAGGACCGGGCTTATATCGAGGAACAGATTCGATGCGCCCGGACGACATTGCATTCCCAGGCTTTCGAGTATCGCGCCTCGCGCGCCGACGGCACGATCGGCTGGATGAGAACCATCGTCACCCCCGTGAAGGACGATCATCGGCAGATTCAAGAATGGGTCTATGTCTCGACGGACGTGAGTCTTCAGCGGCAATACCTGCCTGACGACGCGGCCGTCTCGCCGTTGACCGGCGCTCAAATTCGTGGAGCGCGCGGCATTCTGGCAATGTCAGTAAGGGAACTCGCGGACGCAGCCAACGTGTCGCCGTCGGCCATCCGCCGATACGAGGAAACGAACGGGATCAATGCACCCGAGCCGCCCCTGACGAACATTCGTGCCGAACTCGTCGCAAGAGGAATCGAATTCATCTTTCCGAAGGCGGGCGAACCGGGCGTCCGCCTCCGGCAAAATCGCAAAGCCGCCATCGAACTCAGGCGCGACATCACGTCACCTGCCAGCAGCACAAGCCGCCGCCGAGAATTTCCACCTTCTCGGATTTCTTCGAACGGCAAATCCCGCCCCTGGTGACGACATTGGAATAAGCCGGCGACGTCGAGCCGCCGGCTGATTCATCGTTCGCCTCCTACGCCGTCTTGCGATAGCGGATCAGCGAAAAATGCCCCATCGGCGGCATCAGGCGGCGCTCCTCAAGCGTCACGCCGCCGTGCGCCGCCGCCCAGTCCACCAGTCGCTGCCAGGGAAATTCCGGCCGCCAGCCGAGCCGGCGCGCGATCGGGGCGAACGCCAGTTCGAACGCGCGGCGCGGCCCGCTCTCGGCACCGATGTGGTTGACGAGGATCAGTTCGCCGCCGGGCTTGAGCACGCGGACAAAGTCGTCGAGCGTCGCCTCCGGGTCGGGCACCGCGGTGATGACGTACTGCGCCACCACCGCGTCAAACGTGTTTTCGGCAAACGCCAGCGCCTTGGCGTCCATCACCGCCAGCGTCTCAACATTGGTGAGGCCGAGCGCGCGCACGCGCTCATGCGCCTTGCGCAGCATCGGCTCGGAGATGTCGACGCCGCTGATCTTCGTGCTGGCCGAATAGTCGGCCAACGACAGCCCGGTGCCGATGCCGACATCGAGCACGCGGCCGCCGATCGCGTCGGCAATGGCGATGGTCGATTTGCGGCCCCGGTCGAACACCGCGCCGAACACCAGGTCATAGATCGGCGCCCAGCGCGCATAGGCTTTCGCGACGCCGGCGCGGTCGATATCGCTGCTCATTCCGCCCGCTTCTGTCAGGGTTTCGAGAAAATCGGCCGCGCCATGCCGCTCAGTGCGCCACGGCCAGCGGCTCGGCACGATGGTCGTGCGGACGCGGACTGTCGGCAATCGCATGCGCGATGAAGCCACCGCCCAGCACTCGCGCCTGCCGCCCGGTGGCCGATGCCTCGTAGAACACGCAAGCCTGTCCCGGTGAGACGCCTTCCTCGCCGTCGATCAGTTCGACCTCGCAGCCGCCGCTGGTGGCGCGCAGCCACGCCGGCTGTGCGGCGCGCGTCGAGCGCACCTTGACGGCGATCTCGAGGCCGCGCGCGGCCGCGTCGGTCAACGTGCCGTCGCCAATCCAGTTGACGTCGCGCAGCGCGATGCGATGCACCAGCAGCGCCTCGCGCGGGCCGACCACGACGCGGCGAGTGGCCGGATCGAGCCGCACCACATAGAGCGGGGCGCTCGCGGCGATGCCGAGACCACGACGCTGCCCGATGGTGAAATTGGCGATGCCGCGATGGCGGCCGACCACCCGGCCGTCGAGGTCGACGATATCGCCCGGCTCCATCGCCGCCGGCTTCAGCCGCTCGACCAGATCGGTGTAGTGGCCGGTCGGCACGAAGCAGATGTCCTGGCTGTCATGCTTGTCGGCGACCGCAAGGCCGAAGCGGCGCGCCCAGTCGCGCGTCTCCGCCTTGGTCATGTCGCCGAGCGGAAAGCGCACGTCGGCCAGTTGTTCGCGCGTCGTGGCGAACAGGAAATAGCTCTGGTCGCGCTCGCTGTCGGCGGCCGTATAGAGGCCGCGCGAGCCGTCCGGCAGGGCGCGCGAGGCAACGTAGTGGCCGGTCGCCAGCACTTTCGCGCCGAGTTCGCGCGTGGTCGCCAAGAGATCGCGGAACTTGACCGAGCGGTTGCACTCGATGCACGGCACTGGCGTCTCGCCCAATGCATAGCTTGAGGCAAATGCCTCGATCACCGACTGGCGAAAGCGGCTCTCGTAGTCGAGAACGTAATGCGGGATGCCGATGCGCTCGGCCACATCGCGCGCATCGTGAATGTCCTGCCCGGCGCAGCAGGCGCCCTTGCGATGCACCGCCGCGCCGTGATCGTAGAGTTGCAGCGTGATGCCGACGACGTCGTAGCCTTGCGACTTCAACAGCGCGGCCGTAGTCGAGGAATCGACGCCGCCCGACATGGCGACGACGACACGGGTGTCCTGCGGACGGCCTTCGAGGCCGAGGCTGTTGAGCATGATCGTCAAGTCCTCCGCGCAACGTTTCGGCATTGCGCCGGCGCGGTTTAGCATCCGCACCCCGCCCGCTCAAAGCGCACGGCGGCGGATGTCGCTGGAATCCATACAAATCACCCTTCGCAGCCGCTTTCAAGCATCGCGGCTACGGCGGAAACGCATGCCCTGCAACGACATAAGCCTGCCGCGGAGCGCCTGCAAGAGCCACCCGCATCAGGCGATCGCAATCTCGATCAGCCGGGGGCCTGCCCCGGCGAGCGCGCGGCCAAGCGCTGCGGCAATCGCAGGGGGATCATCAGCCCGTTCGGCCGGCACCCCCATCGCGGCCGCGAGCTTCTGGTAATCGATCCGCGGTTCCACGATGTCCATGCCGACGAAGCGGTCGGCATTGGCGTTGGCGCAGCCGATATCGCGCGCCACATTCATCAGCACGTTGTAGCGGGCGTTGTTGAGCACCACGAAGATCACCTGGGTGCGGTAATGGGCGGCGCTCCACAGGGCCTGCGGCGAGTACATCGCCCCGCCGTCGCCGACCAGGCACACCACCGGACCGTCATGGGCCAGCGCGGCGCCGACCGAGGCCGGCATCGAGCAGCCAAGCACGCCGCCGCGGGCGAAGAAATACAGCCCCGGATAGGTCTTCATCACTTCCTGAACGGGGCCGAAGGTGGCGGCGGAATCGTTGCTGATCAAGGCGTTGCGTGGCAGCGCGTCGAGCACGGCGAGCACCGCGGCATCCGGCGACAACGGCCGCGCGGTGTCGCCCTCGATCGCGGCCCGCACCGCCTTGATG
>JBARWE010000049.1:0-17102 GCA_049646625.1 Xanthobacteraceae bacterium | reverse complement strand
CGGTCGCCGGCGACGAGGCCGGGCAAAATGGCGTTGACGCGGATGTTGTCGGGGCCAAGCTCGATCGACAGCGACTTGGTGAAGCCGACCACGCCCCATTTCGCCGCGGCATAGGGGCTGCGCATGGCGAAGCCGAGCCGCCCCGCCGCCGACGAGATGTTGACGATCGAGGCATTTTTGCTTTGCCGCAGCAAGGGCACCGCGAGCCGCGCGCAGTTGAACTGCCCGGTGAGGCAGATCGCGACGCAGCGATCCCAGTCCTCCGGGTGCATGTCCTCGACCTTCGCGGTCGGGCCGGAGATGCCGGCATTGTTGACCAGCACGTCGAGGCCGCCGAGTGCGGCGGTTGCTTCATCGAACATCGCGGCGACGGCGGCGCGGTCCGACACGTCGCAGCGGCTCGCCGTCAAGTGCGGATCGCTCTTGCCGAGGGCCGCGAGTGCTGCCTCGTCGACATCGCACAGATGCACGCGCGCGCCTTCGCCGGCAAACGCGCGGGCGATGGCCAGCCCGATGCCGTTCGCGCCGGCGGTGACGAGAACGCGCAAACCCTTGATGGCGAGGTCCATGATCTCTCCGCAATGAAAACGCTTTAATCGGGCAGGTTGCCGCGTGACAGGATGAAGTCGGAAGCACCCTTGATGTCGGCGGCGATGCCGGCGCGCGCCTTCTCCGGGTCGCGGGCGATGATGGCCGCCAGCACGTCGGCGTGGAAATTCACCGCGCCGCCAATGTGGATGCGTTCGGGGTTTCCGAGCAGATCGAGATTGATCACCGGGCCGACCTTGAGCCACAGCGCGCGGGTGATACCGGCCAGCGTCGGCGATTTCGCCGCGTGGTAGACGGCGAAATGGAAGCGCTTATTGACCTCGACGGCGTGCGGCAGGTCGGGTTCGCGCGACAGGCTTTCGGCGCGCATCGCCGCTTCGGCGGCGGCGATCGGCGGAATATCGGCCTCGCTGCGCCGCTCGGCGGCCAGCGCCGCGGCATGGCCTTCAATGACGATGCGGGTGGCGGTCAAGTCGCGGAATTGCGCGGCCGACATCACCGGGACGCGGATCGCACGGTTGGGCGCGACCTCCAGCGCCTTGTCGGCGACGAGCCGCGACACCGCGGCGCGCACCGGCATGATCGAGACGCCGAGCACTTCGGCGGCGCCGCGCAGCGACAGCCGCTCGCCCGGCGCGAGACGGCCGGACATCAACAGATCGGCCAGTCGCGCATAGGCCCGCTCACCCAGGGTCAGGCGCTCAAGCGGCTCCTCCAGCACGAGCGCAGCAGGCAGATTCAAGACGACGTCTCCAGTCAAACGGCAAAAATGCGAGAACGGGACTCGACAAGCAATGCATCTTTTGTCACTCTAGCCGTGATCACAGATCACGGCAAGCCAGGCAGCACCCGGCAGAATGGTGCGCGCCGAAAGCAACGAGAACGCCGCCAACGCGCGGCCACGATGGGGAGAGACATCCATGCCTGACGCACCGCAATTCACGCGCCGCCGCCTGTTGCAATCGGCCGGCGGCCTTGCGCTCGCCTCCAGCATTGCCGCGCCTTCCGTGCTGCTGGCGCAATCCGCCGATGTCATCCGCATCGGCCATCTGACACCGCGCACCGGCTTTCTCGGCCCGCTCGGCGAATACGGTGTGATGGCGATCGACCTCGCGGTCGAGGAGATCAACGCCAAGGGCGGCGTGACGGGCCGCAAGATCGAGCTTCTGAAGGAGGACTCGGTCAACCCGCAGACCGCTTCCACCAAGGCCGAGCGCATGATCGAGCGCGACAAGGTGGCCTGCATCATCGGCGAGATTTCATCGGCTTCGTGTCTCACCATTGCGCAGGTGGCGCAGCGCACCAAGACGCTGTTCATCAACACCGGCGGCAACTCGGATGCGCTGCGCGGCTCGGACTGCAAGCGCTATATGTTCCACGTCGAGTCGCAGAACTCGATGTATGTGAAAACCGCCGGCCGCGCGCACCTGCGCGACGGGCTGGTGAAGGGTAAGAAGTGGTACTCGCTGACGGCGGACTACGCCTTCGGCCACGACCTCCTGAAAGTGTCGAAGCGGTTCATGGAAGCCAACGGCGGCCAGTTCGCCGGCGACGATCTGGTGCCGACCGATGCCGCCGACTTCTCGTCGTACCTCCTGAAAATCCGTGATGCCAAGCCGGACCTCGTGGTGATCAACCTTGCCGGCAACCAGATCACCAACTTCCTCAAGCAATATGCCGAGTTCGGTCTGACCTTCCCGGTCGGCGGCTTCGGTTTCGACACGGCGCTGGCCTGGGCGGCCGGCAAGGGCAACTTCGTCGGCACCTGGCCGGTGGTGTGGCATCACCTCATCGACACGCCAGGAACCAAGGCGTTCGTCGGCGCCTTCACCAAGAAGTACGGCAAGCCGCCGGAGAACCAGGCGTGGGGCGATTACATCGCCATGAAGATCGTGGCGCAGACCATCAACGACTTGAAGTCGCTGGAATCGCCGAAGTTCATCGAGCACCTTGAGAAGGGCGCCAAGTTCGATCTGCTGAAGACCCGCGAGGGCTACTTCCGCGCCTCCGATCACCAGCTCATGCACGAGATGTACACGGTGACGGCGCTGCCCGCCGACAAGGTGAAGAACCAGTGGGATATCTTCACCTCGGGCGATCCGGTGCCGGGGCCGAACGAGAGCCTCGAAGTGATCGCCGCGACCAAGGAAGAAAATAGCTGCACCTTCCCGGCCTGACCGGAAAGCTTACCCATTTCTTCCCTCCCCCGTTTGCGGGGGAGGGTTAGGGTGGGGGGTCCTGCTGGTTGAGCTTGGCCAGCTCACCGTCCGGTTCTTTCATCGTTCGCGCCGCCTGTGGCGTGCATCCGTCAACCGCGCATCGAGCGAGGGCTTGTTCGTGTCCGCCATGCTTCTGATGCAGCAGATCCTCAACGGGCTGCTCGACGGCGTCTACTACCTTTTGATCGCGCTCGGGCTGTCGCTGATTTTTTCGCTCGGCGGCATCGTCAACCTGGCGCACGGCGCGTTCTTCGCCATCGGCGCTTACCTGACGCTGGTGATCTCGCCTTATCTCGGCTTTGGCGGCGCGCTGGTATTCTCGCCGGCGCTGGTGGCGCTCTTGGGCATTCTGATTGAGCGCACGCTGTTCAGGCGGTTCTACCGCTCCGATCCCATTCTATCGCTGCTGCTGACCTTCGGCCTTGCCATGGTGGCGGAGCAGGCGTTGCGCATGATCTTCGGCGCGCCACCGTTGTCCTATTCGATCCCGCAGGCGTTGCGCGGGCAGGTGGTGATCGGCAATTTCATCTATTCGTTCTACCGCGTCGTCCTGATCGGCATCGCCATCGCCTGCGTCGCCGGGCTGTGGTTCCTGTTGCAGAAAACCCCGTTCGGCCGCGTGGTGCGCGCCGGCGTGCAGAACCCGGACATGGTCGGCGCGCTCGGCATCTCGTTGCAGCCTTACATGGCGGCGGTGGCCGCGCTCGGCATCGGACTTGCGGGTCTTGCCGGCGTGCTGCTGGCGCCGATCTATGCCGTGCATCCGGCGATGGGCAACGAGATCATCACGCCGGCCTTCGTCGTGGTGGTGATCGGCGGGCTTGGCTCGTTCTGGGGCGTGGTGGTGGCAGCGCTGCTGGTCGGGCTGGTCAAGGGAGTGATGGTCGGCATCGGCTATTCGGCGGCGTCGACCGCCGCGATCTATTTCCTGATGCTGCTCGTGCTCCTGGTGCGGCCGCGCGGCCTGTTCGGCGAACGCATGACGCGACTGGAGCAATAGACCATGCGCCAGTTCTTTCCCGCTCCGCTCGTTGCGGCCGCCATCAGCCTCCTGGTGCTGCCGCCGGTGTTGCTCGCGCTCGGGCTGACCATGACCTCTGCGACCGAGGTGGTGGTATTCGCGCTGGCCTGCATGGCGCTCAATATCCTGGTTGGCTACACCGGCCTCGTGTCGTTTGGTCACGGCGCGTGGTTCGGTCTCGGCGCTTACGCCGCCGGGCTGATCCAGCGCGACTTGATGCCGGGGTCGTTCGTCGGCCCGACGATCCTCGGCGTCGCCGTCGTCGCAGTGCTGGCGGTGCCGTTCGGCTATCTGTTCCTGCGCCGGCGCGGCGTTTATTTCGCGCTGCTGACGTTGGCGCTGTCGGCGATGCTTTACGTCGTCGCGTTTCGCTGGACCGAGGTGACCGGCGGCGAGAACGGGCTTGGCGGTATCACGCGCCCGATGGTGTTCGGCATCGATTTCGAATCCTCGACCGCTTATTACTGGCTGGTCGCGGCGATTGCCTTCATCGTGCTGGTGGTGCTGTGGCGTTTCCACAATTCCACCGTCGGTACGGTGCTGGTGGCGATCCGCGAGAATGAGCAGCGCGCCCGCTTCGTCGGCTACCCGATCAACCGCTACAAGCTTGTCGCCTTCGTGCTGTCGGCGGCGATCACCGCGCTGGCCGGCATTCTGCTGCTCTACAAGAACCGCATGACGTCGGCCGATCCAATCAGCGTGACCTTCTCCGGCGAATTGTTGGCGATGGTCATCATCGGCGGCATGCGCAGCTTCATCGGCCCGGCGATCGGTGCCTTGTTCTATGTGCTGTTCCGCGAATTCCTCGGCATCTACACCGAGAACTGGCTGTTCTGGCTCGGGCTGATTTTCGTCGGCTTCGTGGTGTTCTCGCCGGATGGTCTCGTCGGCGTATGGGAGCGGCTGACCGCGCCGTTCCGAAAAAAAGTCGTCGAGGATGCGGCGATGGCGGCGCGCAAGATCGAGGCGCTGCCGCTGCCGGACTTCCTGCGCCCGGCCGCGCATGTCGATGGCGCGGCGGTGCTGGCGGCGCAAAACATCGTCAAGCACTTCGGTGGCATCAAGGCAGTGCAGGGCGTCGATATCGCGGTCGCCGACCGCACGCTGCATGCGCTGATCGGGCCGAACGGCGCCGGCAAGACCACCGCTTTCAATCTTTTGTCCGGCATGTTCGCGCCCGATACCGGCAAGGTTGAACTGCTCGGCCAACCGATTGCCGGCCGCACGCCGGAGGCGATCGCCAATGCCGGCATCGGCCGCTCGTTCCAGATCACCAACCTGTTTCCGACGCTGAGCGTCAACGAGAACATCCGGCTTGCGGTGCAGGGCCGCCATCCGCGCCGCTTCGATCCGTGGACCAATGCGCTGTCCATCGCCGACATCAACCGCGAGACCGACGCCGTCATCCGCTATCTCGGCCTTGCCGGCATCGAGCGTGCAGAAGCCGGCGCCTTGTCTTATGGCGGGCAGCGGCTCCTCGACATGGGGGTGGCGCTGGCGACCGCGCCGCGCGTGTTGCTGCTCGACGAACCGTTGGCGGGTCTCGCCGCAGCGGAGCGCGAGCGCATCGGTGCGATCATCAAGCGTATCTCCACGGACCTGCCGGTGCTGCTGGTCGAGCACGACATCGACCGCGTGTTTCAGTTGGCCGACCGCGTCACGGTGATGAACGAGGGTCGCGTGCTGCTCGACGGCGCGGTCGAGGACGCGCGCGGCAGTGCGAAGGTGCAGGAGGTCTATATCGGCTCCGGTGCCGCCGCGATCGCCGCGCGCCCGCGCGAGGCGTCGGCGCGGGCGGAGCCGCTGCTGGAGGTGGCGGGCGTCGATACGTTCTACGGCAAGAGCCATATCCTCAACGATGTCAGCTTCACGTTGCACCGGAACGAGATCATCGCGCTCTTGGGCCGCAACGGCGCCGGCAAATCGACGCTGCTCAAGACCCTGATCGGCATCGCGCCGCCGGCGAACGGGTCGATCAAGCTCGCCGGCCACGAACTGGCCGGGCGGCCGTCGGCCGAATGCGCGCGCCTCGGCATCGGCTATGTGCCGCAGGGGCGCGGCCTGTTTGCCGGCATGAGTGTCGAACAGAATCTCGAACTGGGCGGCCTCAAGCGCCAGACCGGCCACGGCGTGCACTGGACGCGCGAACGGGTCTACGACTACTTCCCGCGCATCCGCGAGCGGCTCGACAGCCCGGCCGACTACCTCTCCGGCGGCGAGCAGCAGATGGTGGCGGTGGCGCGCGCCCTGTCGGGTGACGTGCGCGTGCTGTTGCTCGACGAGCCCTTCGAGGGACTGGCGCCGGCGGTGGTCGAGCAACTGTTCGAGACCTTCGACCGATTGCGCAAGGAGGTGGCGATCATTATCGTCGATCATCACCTCGATCTTGCGCTGGCCTTGTCGGACACCACCGTCGCGCTGGAGCGCGGCCGGGTGATCCATCGCGGGCCGTCGCGCGCCTTGCGTGACGACCTCGATCTGCGCCGCAAGGTGCTGTGGCTATAATGTGGAAATAGGACTCATGTCGGAACAGCAAAGCGTCGCCATCGTCGGAGCGGGCCTGATCGGCTGCGCCTGGGCCACCATCTTCGCGCGCGCCGGATGGCATGTGCGGCTGACCGACCCGCATGCCCCGACGCTGGCCGCCGCGCCAGCGCGCATCAGGGGCGAGCTTGCGGCGCTTGCCCGCCATGGCCTCGCAAGCGATATCGAAGCGGCGGCGGCGCGCGTTAAGGTGGCGAAGGATGTCGCCGAAGCGGTCGCCGGCGTCGCCTTCGTGCAGGAGAACGGCCCGGAAAAGGTCGAGGACAAGCGCGTAATCTTCGCCGAACTCGACCGCCTCGCGCCGCCCGATGCCATTCTTGCCTCGTCCACCTCGGCCATCGTCGCCTCGCGCTTCACCGAGGATTTGCCCGGCCGGGCACGCTGCCTGGTCGGCCATCCGGTCAACCCGCCGCATCTCATCCCGCTGGTCGAACTGTGCGGCGCGCCGTGGACAGCGCCTGAGACCATCGCCCGCGCGCGCGAGGTTTATCGTGGGATCGGCCAGGTGCCGGTGACGATCAACCGCGAGATCAATGGCTTTGTGCTGAACCGCCTGCAAGGCGCGTTGTTGGCGGAAGCCTTCCGCCTCGTCGGCGAGGGCTATGTCTCGGCGGAAGATCTCGACCATACCGTGAAGGATGGTCTTGGCATGCGCTGGTCGTTCCTCGGCCCGTTCGAAACCATCGAACTCAATGCGCCGGGCGGCATCGCCGACTACTGCGCGCGCTATACCGGCTTCTACAAGGAACTGGCGGCGTCAGCCGCCGGCCCGGAGGTCTATCAAAGCCCCAACGCCGACCACGTCATCGCCGCCTGGCCGCACGAGGCCGCGCCCGAACGGCTCGATGCGCGCACGCAATGGCGCAACGAGCGCCTCGCCGCGCTCGCTGCTCACAAGCGGCAGGCCGCGGGCGAGCCGTAACCTTTGCCTTTGAACCGACCAGCAGGACAACACACCATGAGCCGCAAAGTCATCATCACCTGCGCCGTCACTGGCGCCATTCATACGCCGTCGATGTCGAAGGCGCTGCCGGTGACGCCCGAGGAAATCGCCGACGCGGCCATCGGCGCGGCGGAAGCGGGCGCGGCCATCGTGCATCTCCACGCGCGCAACCCGAAAACCGGCCAGCCGGACCAGACGCCGGAAGCGTTCGCGCCGTTCCTGAAGGTCATCAAGCAGCGCTCCAACTGCGTGATCAATCTCACCACTGGCGGCTCGCCGACCATGCGCGTCGAGGAGCGGGTGCGGCCGGCCGCGGTGTTCAAGCCGGAGGTTGCTTCCCTCAACATGGGGTCGATGAATTTCGGCCTGTTCGGGATGCTGGGCCGCTTCAAGGAATTTGAGCACGAGTGGGAGCGCAAGCATCTTGAAAACAAGGACATCGTGTTCCGCAATACCTTCCAGGACATCGAGTTCGTGCTGCGCACGCTGTCGGAATCCGGCACCCGCTTCGAGTTCGAGTGCTACGACACCGCCCATCTGCACAACCTGAATTACTTCCTGCAGCAGGGCCTGGTGAAGCCGCCGCTGTTCGTGCAGACCGTGTTCGGCCTGCAGGGCGGCATCGGCGCCCACCCCGACGAGGTGATGCATATGAAGCGCACCGCCGACCGGCTGTTCGGCGACAAGTATCGCTGGTCGGTGCTGGGGGCCGGACGCAACCAGTTGCCGATCGCGGCGATGGCGGCTGCCATGGGCGGCAACGTTCGCGTCGGGCTTGAAGACTCGCTGTGGGGCGGCCCCGGACGCTTGGCCCAATCCAACGCCGAGCAGGTGCGCGCCGTGCGCAAGATCATCGAGGGGCTTGGGCTTGAAGTGGCAACGCCCGACGAGGCGCGCGAAATCCTTCACCTCAAGGGCGGCGACACCTTGCCGGTGTAAGCGCAGCCGGGGCAGGCCGGCTGTTGCAACCGATTGTGGACGGCGGAAATTCTCTGTAAAGCAGGACGGTGAGCGAGACAACGGACGACAAGCCGGGCCGCGGCCTGCGCAAGGGACTGACGAGCTACGGCGATGCCGGCTTCTCGCTGTTTCTGCGTAAGGCGTTCATCAAGGCGGCGGGCTATTCGGACGATGCGCTGGAGCGCCCCATCGTCGGCATCACCAATACCGGTAGCGATTACAATCCGTGTCACGGCAATGCGCCGGCGCTGATCGAGGCGGTGAAGCGCGGCGTCATGCTGGCCGGCGGGCTGCCGATGGTGTTTCCGACCACCTCCATTGCCGAGAGCTTCTCGCATCCGACCTCGATGTACCTGCGCAATCTGATGGCAATGGAAACCGAGGAGATGATCCGCGCCCAGCCGATGGACGCGGTGGTGGTGATCGGCGGCTGCGACAAGAATCTGCCGGCGCAGGTGATGGCGGCGGCGAGCGTCGATCTGCCGACGGTGGTGCTGCCGACCGGGCCGATGGTGGTCGGCCATCACAAGGGCGAGGTGCTGGGCGCCTGCACCGATTGCCGCCGGTTCTGGGCCGCGCATCGCGCAGGCCAGGTGGATGCCGACGAGATCGAGGCGATCAACGCGCGCCTTGCGCCGTCGGTCGGCACCTGCATGGTGATGGGCACCGCCTCGACCATGGCCTGCATGCTGGAGGCGATGGGATTGACGCTGCCGATGGCGGCGACAATTCCCGCGCCGCACGCCGAGCGGGTGCGGCTTGCCGAGCAAAGCGGCAAGCGTGCCGCCGAGATGGCGGTGGCCGGCGGTCCGCGCCCGAGCGAACTGGTGACACCGGCAAGTTTGCGCAACGCGCAGATCGTGTTGCAGGCGATCGGCGGCTCGACCAACGGCCTCATCCATCTGACGGCAATCGCCGGACGCACACCGCACGCGATCGATCTCGACGCCTTCGATGCGCTCGGGCGCGAGGTGCCGGTGCTGGTCGATCTGAAGCCGTCCGGCGCGCATTACATGGAGCATTTCCATCACGCCGGCGGCGTGCCGAAGCTGCTGGCGCAACTCGGCGACTTGATCGATGGCGATGCCATGACGGTCGCGGGCTTGCCGCTGCGCGACATTGCGGCGCGGGCGGAGGACGTGCCGGGGCAGGAGGTGATCCGGCCACGCGATCAGCCGATCAAGGCTGGCGGCGGGCTTGCGGTGCTGCGCGGCAACCTCGCGCCTTCCGGCGCGGTGGTCAAGCATGCTGCCGCCAGTGTGCGGCTGTTGCAGCATGAGGGACGCGCGGTGGTGTTCGAGTCGGTCGAGGATCTGACGCGGCGCATCGACGATCCGGCGCTCGATGTTGCACCCGACGACGTGCTGGTGCTGCGCAATGCCGGCCCGCGCGGCGCGCCGGGCATGCCCGAGGCCGGCTATCTGCCGATCCCGAAGAAGCTCGCGGCGCAGGGCGTGAAGGATATGGTGCGCATTTCCGATGCGCGCATGAGCGGCACCGCGTTCGGCACCATCGTTCTGCATATCGCGCCCGAGGCGGCAGTTGGCGGGCCGCTGGCGCTGGTAGCGAATGGCGACCGCATTCGGCTCGACCTTGCCGCGCGCCGGATCGACGTGCTGGTAGACGATGCCGAACTGGAGCAGCGCCGCACGGCGTGGCGCGCGCCGCCGGCGCCCGAAGGTGCCGGACGCGGCTATGCCTGGCTGTTCCGCGAGGCGATCACGCAAGCCGACGAGGGCTGCGACTTCGACTTCATGCGGCGCGGAGGTAAGGGGTGATCGGCTCCATGTTTTCCGCCATCATGCCCGGCTTTATGCCGGGCATGACGATCCGGTAGGGCCGCCAACTTCAATACGTCGCGCGGCCGCCGGAGATGTCGAACACCGCACCGGTGGTGAAGGCGCATTCCTCGGAGGCCATCCATGCCACCATCGCCGCCAGTTCCTCGACCTTGACGAAGCGGCCGCGCGGAATCTTCGACAGCATGAAGTCGATATGCTGTTGCGTCATCTGGTCGAAGATCGCGGTCTTGGCTGCCGCCGGTGTCACCGCGTTGACACTGATGTCGTAGCCCGCCAGTTCCTTGCCGAGCGACTTCGTCAGTGCGATCAGCCCGGCCTTGGAGGCCGAGTAGTGCGCCGCGTTGGGGTTGCCTTCCTTGCCGGCGATCGAGGCGATGTTGACGATACGGCCGTAGTTCTGTGCGATCATGCCCGGCACGATCGCCTGGCAGCAGATGAATGGTCCGTCGAGATTGATGCGCAGAACTTTTCGCCATTCGGCGAGGTCGCTCTCCCACACCGTCTTGTTGACGCCGGCGATGCCGGCATTGTTGACCAGAATGTCGATGCGGCCGAGCGCTTTGAGCGTGGCGTCGCGCGCCTTCGCCACGGCATCCGGGTCGGTGACGTCGACATCGAACGCGGTCACGCCGGCGCCGATTTCCGCAGCGGTCTTGTCGGCCAGCGTCTTGTCGTGGTCCCAGATCGCCACCTTGGCGCCGGAGGCAATGAAGCGCTCGGTGATGGCGCGGCCGAACCCTTGCGCGCCGCCGGTGATGACAGCCACGCGCCCGCTAAGATCGATTTTGTTCATGATCCCTCCCGTTACAGCGTCCAGCCGCCGTCGATGACATGGGAGACGCCGGTAGTGAAGGCGCTTTCGTCGCTGGCGAGATAGACGGCGAGAGCCGCGATTTCCTCCGCCGTGCCGAGCCGCCCCATCGGCTGGCGGCTGACGAACATCTCGCGCCCGCCGGCGCCGAGCGCGGCGGCGCGGCCAAGCATCGACGGCGTCTCGATGGTGCCGGGGCAGATGCAGTTGCAGCGGATGCCGCGGCCGACGAAGTCGGCGGCGACGGCGCGCGTCAGCCCGGCAACGGCGGCTTTGGTGGCGCCGTAGACGTAGCGGTTGGGCGCCGCCTTGATCACGCCGGCGGCCGAGGCGATGTTGATGATCGAGCCTTTACCCGCCGCCAGCATGCCGGGCAGGAAGGCGCGGATCGTGCGGTGCATCGACTTGACGTTAAGGTCGAATGAAAAGTCCCAGTCGTCCTCCGAGCAGTCGAGCACCGTGCCGTGATGCACGAAGCCGGCGGCATTGAGCAGCACGTCGATGGCGCCGGTGCGCGCCGCGGCGTCGGCCACCGCGGCGCTATCGCGTGCATCCAGCCGCATCACCTCGGCGACGCCACGCCGTTTCAGGTCGGCAAGGCTGTTGTCGTCGATGTCGGTGGCGGTGACATGCGCACCCTCGCGCGCGAAGCGAATGGCCGAAGCGCGGCCGATGCCCGCCGCTGCCGCTGTGATGAAGGCGCGCTTGCCCTTCAGCCTGTCGGTCATGGAGTCCTCGCGGTTCTTAGTGGTTATGCCGCGGCACGCCGACCTTGCCGGCGATGTCGTGATAGCGGGTGGCCAGTTCGATGCAGCCGCCGGTCGCATGCTGGCCGACAGTGTTGCGGTAGATCTCCTGCCACGGCGTCTGGTGCGCGGGGTAGGGGAAGCCGCCCTTGGCCGCGAGATCGGCGCGGCGCTGTTTGATCTCCTCATCTGAGATCATGATATTCGCTTCGCCGGTGTTGAGGTCGATGCGCACCCGGTCGCCGGTCCTGAGCAGCGCCAAGCCGCCGTCGGCGGCCGCTTCCGGCGACGCATTGAGAATTGAGGGCGACCCCGACGTGCCGGACTGGCGACCGTCGCCGATGCACGGCAACGACAGGATGCCGCGTTTGATCAGTGCCGTCGGCGGCTGCATGTTGACCACCTCGGCGCCGCCGGGATAGCCGATCGGCCCGGCGCCGCGGATGAACAGCATGCAGTGCTCGTCGATTGCGAGCGCCGCATCGTCGATGCGCGCGTGGTAATCCTCCGGCCCCTCGAACACGATGGCGCGGCCCTCGAACGCTTCGGGATCGTCGGGGTTGGACAGGTAGCGGTCGCGAAATTCCTTGGAGATCACGCTGGTTTTCATGATCGCGGAGTCAAACAGATTGCCGCGCAGCACGATAAAGCCGGCATCCTTCACGGGTGTTGTTGCGTAGCTCCAGATCACATCATCGTCGGGCTTCGGCGCGTCGCGGCAGTTGTCGCCGATGCTGCGGCCGTTGATGGTCACGGCGTCCTCGTGAATGTGCTTGTGGCGCATCAGTTCGGCGATCACCGTCGGCACGCCGCCGGCGCGGTGAAATTCCTCGCCGAGGTAGAAGCCAGCCGGCTGCATGTTGACCAGAAGCGGAATGTGGTGGCCGTGGGTCTGCCAGTCGTCGATCGTAAGTTCGACGCCGATATGGCGGGCCAGCGCGTTGATGTGGATCGGCGCATTGGTCGAGCCGCCGATCGCCGAGTTGACGGCGATGACGTTTTCGAATGCCTTGCGGGTCATGATGTCGGAAGGTTTCAAATCCTCCCACACCATTTCGACGGCGCGCACGCCGGTATCGTAGGCGATCTGGCCGCGCTCGCGATAAGGCGCGGGAATTGCCGCGCAGCCTGGCAGCGCCATGCCGAGCGCCTCGGCGAGCGCGTTCATGGTCGAGGCCGTGCCCATGGTGTTGCAGTGGCCGATCGAGGGCGCCGAGGAGGCGACGATCTGCATGAACT
This sequence comes from Xanthobacteraceae bacterium, assembly GCA_049646625.1. Taxonomy (GTDB): domain Bacteria; phylum Pseudomonadota; class Alphaproteobacteria; order Rhizobiales; family Xanthobacteraceae; genus PRO6. The sequence goes on along the minus strand of JBARWE010000049.1, from coordinate 4,268 downwards.
CTTCATAGTCGATCTCGCCGGCGGCGAGCCGCTCGCGCGATTTCCAGATGACCGTGCCGGAGCCGGTGCGCTCGCCCTTGAACCAGCCGTTGAGCATCGGTCCGCCGGACAGCACGATCGCCGGCAGGTTGACCGTCGCCGCCGCCATCAAGCAGGCCGGCGTGGTCTTGTCGCAGCCGGTGGTCAGCACCACGCCGTCGAGCGGATAGCCAAACAGCACTTCGACCAGGCTGAGATAGGCAAGGTTGCGGTCGAGCGCGGCGGTCGGCCGCTTGCCGGTCTCCTGAATCGGATGGGTCGGAAATTCCAGGGCGATGCCGCCGGCGGCGCGGATGCCTTCGCGCACGCGCTTGGCGAGGTCGAGGTGGTGGCGGTTGCACGGCGAAAGATCGCTGCCGGACTGGGCGATCCCGATGATCGGTTTGCCGGACTGCAATTCCTCGCGGGTCAGGCCGTAGTTCAGATAGCGCTCCAGATAGAGCGCGGTCATGCCCGGATTGCCGGGATCGTTGAACCAGGCGCTGGAGCGGAGTGGGCGCCGTTTGCCGGCGTCGCCGTTGTCGGCTGTTGTCATGGCATTCTCCGAAGCCGCGGGGGTGCGGCGGGGCTTGTCGTTGGCGCGGCCGGGCGCGGCATACCGCCGACGGCGGCCGTCGCTGGCGTCCGCCGGCGCGGCGTATCGTAGCGCCCTGTTTACGGCAACGCTACCAAAAAACCATGGAGCGGGGTCAGGGCTGCGGCCGTGGCGACGAACTCTGGCGCACCATCAGTTCGAACCCGAGATCGACCACCGGCTGCGCCGGGCGCCGGCCTTCGATTGCCGCAATCAGCATGGCGATCGCATCGCGCCCCATCTCGTAGCGGTTGGTGCGCACGCTGGACAGCGACGGCACCGCCGCCGCCATGAATTCGAGGTCGTTGAAGCCGATGATGGCGATGTCGTCGGGCACACCGATCTGCCGGCGCTGGCATTCGAACAGTGCGCCGAGCGCAATATCGTCGTTGATGCAGAACACCGCGTCGATGTCCGGGGCGCGCGCCAGCAGGTCGCCGAACAGCACGCCGCCCATGCTGACGGAGGTCGGCGTCTGCGTCGTCAGGATCAGGCGCGGTTCGAGCAGCGCCGCCTTCTTCATCGCCTTGCGGTAACCTTCGAGCCGGCGCTGCACGCGCGGGTCCATCCGCGCGCCGAGAAAGCCGATGCGCCGCCGGCCCTGGTCGAGCAAATGGCTGACCGCTGCAAAAGCCGCGTCGCTGTGGGAGAATCCGACCATCATGTCGACCGGCTCGGGGCCGATTTCCATGATCTGTACGATCGGACAGTCCATCGATTCCATCACGGCGCGCGAGGTTGGCGTCTGGTTGATGCCGGTGACCATCAGCCCCGCCGGGCGTTGCGCTCGAAACAGCCGCAGCAGCTTTTCTTCCTGCAGCACGCTGTAGTGGGTGTTGACCAGTTGGATCGTAAAGCGGCTGCCATCGGCTGCGTCGTAGACGCCGCGCAGCACGTCGGAAAACACGTTGTTGGTGAGGGAGGGGATCAGCACGCCGATCACCTCGGTGCGCTGCGAGGCGAGCGCGCGGGCGGCGAGGTCGGGTTCGTAGCCGAGCTTGTCGGCGGCACTGGCGACCCGCTCGCGCTTGACCGGCGACAAGGCTTCCGGCGTGCGGAAAAAGCGTGAGGCAGTGGTCAGGCTGACACCCGCGAGGCTCGCCACTTCCGCGAGCCTGACCTTGCCGGATTTGGTGCGCAGCTTCGCCATGCCGGTGCTCATACCATAGGTGAAGGTCCGTGGCACTATTATTGACAGCGCTGCCAAAGGATTGCTATGGAAGATGGAAACGGGGACAATGAGCCGCAATGGGCGGCATGTTGTGCTGGACCGAAGAGAGCAGCGACGGCGTAACTGCCGGACGACGCCGCAGAAGATGGGAGAAAGCCTGATGGCGTCCGTCCACATCAACGACGTGCGAAAGTCGTTCGGCGGCTTCGAGGTGTTGCACGGCGTGACGGTTCCTATCGAGGACGGCGCCTTTGTTGTTCTGGTCGGCCCGTCGGGATGTGGAAAGTCGACCCTGCTGCGAATGCTCGCCGGGCTTGAGAACATCACCTCCGGCACGATCGCGATCGGCGACCGCATCGTTAACAACGTGCAGCCGAAAGAGCGCGACATCGCGATGGTGTTCCAGAACTATGCGCTTTATCCGCACATGACGGTGGCGCAGAACATGGGCTTCTCGCTCAAGCTGCGCGGCGCCGGCTCCGCCGATATCGCGGAGCGGGTGAAAAAGGCCGCCGACATCCTCGACCTTGCCCATCTGCTCGACCGCTATCCGCGCCAGTTGTCCGGCGGTCAGCGCCAGCGCGTCGCGATGGGGCGCGCCATTGTGCGCGACCCGCAGGTGTTTTTGTTCGACGAGCCGTTGTCCAACCTCGACGCCAAGCTGCGCGTCGCCATGCGCGCCGAAATCAAGGAACTGCACCAGCGGCTGAAAACCACCACGGTTTACGTCACCCACGATCAGATCGAGGCCATGACCATGGCCGACAAGATCGTGGTGATGCACGACGGTATCGTCGAGCAGATGGGCGCGCCGCTGGAGCTTTACGATCAGCCGGCCAACCGCTTCGTCGCCGGGTTCATCGGCTCGCCGGCCATGAACTTCATCGAGGGGACGCTGCGGGCTGGCAGCGAGCCGTATGTCGAGACCGCGAGCGGCGCGCGCCTGGCGCTGCCGGTTGCGCCGGCGGCGTCCGACGGTATGCCGATCGTTTACGGCGTGCGGCCGGAGCATTTCGAACTGGGCGACGGCGGCATCGAGGCCGAGGTGGTGGTGGTCGAGCCGACCGGCTCGGAGACCCAGATCATCGCCCGGCTCGGCGCGCAGGATGTCATCGCCGTGTTCCGCGATCGCCATGCGGTTGCCGCCGGCGACACCATCAAGCTGCGCCCGCGCGTCAGCGCGGTGCACCTGTTCGACACCGAACACGGCCGGCGACTGTCATAGCGCCGGGCCGCACAGAGGAGCGACCGTCTTAAACTTCAACGAACAACGCTACCAACAAACAACATCAAAGGGAGAGAAAAACCGATGACCAGTTTCACACCAGACCGCCGCTCGCTGCTCAAGGGAGGCGCGGCGACTGCGGCCGCGGTCGCCACGATGTCGGCCGATCAACTGCTCGGCTTTGCCAAGGCGTGGGCGCAGACCGCGCAGTGGAAGCCGGAAGCCGGCGCCAAGATCAACCTGCTGCGCTGGAAGCGCTTCGTCGAGGCCGAGGACGTGGCCTTCATGAAGATGATCGAGGCGTTCCAGAAGGCGACCGGCGTGCAGGTCAACGTCTCCAATGAATCCTATGACGATATCCAGCCCAAGGCATCGGTGGCCGCCAACACCGGCCAGGGCCTCGATATGGTGTGGGGGCTGTATTCGCTGCCGTTCCTGTTCCCCAGCAAGTGCCTCGACGTGTCGGACGTCGCGAAATATCTCGGCGGCAAATATGGCGGCTGGACGCAGTCGGCGGAGGCGTTCGGCAAGCTCGGCGACAAGTGGATCGGCATTCCGATCGCCACCACCGGCGCGCTGGTCGCCTATCGCAAGAGCGCGGTGGAGAAGGCCGGCTTCAAGGAGTTTCCCAAGGACCTCGCCGGCTTCTCCGAACTGGTCAAGGGGATGAACAAGAACGGCACCCCGGCCGGCATGGCGCTCGGCCACGCTTCGGGCGATGCCAACACCTGGCTGCACTGGGCGCTGTGGGCGCATGGCGGCTATCTGATCGACAAGAACAACAAGGTGATCATCAATTCGCCGGAGACCGCCAAGTCGCTCGAATACGTCAAGGGGCTGTACGAGAACTTCATTCCCGGTACGGCGTCGTGGAACGACAGCAACAACAACAAGGCCTATATCGCCGGCCAGCTTTATCTCACGGTGAACGGCATTTCGGTCTACGTCACGGCCAAGAAGGAAAATCCCGACATGGCCAAGGACACCTTCCACGCCAATCTGCCGCTCGGCGTGGACGGCAAGCTGCGTGAGCTGCACCTGGCGTTCCCGATGCTGATCTTCACCTTCAGCAAGTTCCCGAACGCCTGCAAGGCGCTGACCGCGTTTATGCTGGAGGCCGATCAGTTCAACCCGTGGGTCGAGGCCGCACAGGGCTACCTGTCGCCGTTCCTCAAGGCTTACGACGCCAACCCGATCTGGACGGCGGACCCGAAGAACGTGCTCTATCGCGACGTCGCCAAGAACGCGCTGACGCCGGC
>JBARWE010000048.1:0-3300 GCA_049646625.1 Xanthobacteraceae bacterium | reverse complement strand
CTGGATCGCCGCCTCGTCGCCGGTGACGCTGGGAATTGCCACCATGTCCTGCAGAAACTTGATGGCGTGGTCCTTCGACGCATCCACCTTGTCGATGATCTTCTGCCGGTTCGGATCGCTCATCTTTAGGCCTCTTTACTCTTCATTTCGCTTGGACGGCGCGCCTGGAGCTTCGCCTCTCGATGGAACCAGAGACGAAGCTTTCAGGTTTTGTTTTGTCGCGTTTTCTTCACGCGAACCGGTTCCCACTTCGCTTGAAACGCTCCAGCCCTTACGCCTTCAGGCGCGGAATGATCTCGCGCGCAATAATCTCGACCTGCTCGGGCTGGTACTTGTAAGGCACGAAGATGATCTTCTGAACGCCGACAGCAAGATGCTCGCGGAGCTGTTCGACGCACTCATCCACCGACCCCATGATGGCGCTGTCGCGGCTGCAATCGCTATGCTCGGGGAAATCCCATTCCTTGTTGAGCCAATCCAACATGTCGTCATGCACCGCCTCGCGCGACTTGCCGACCATGATCGGAAGCTGCGAAGCGTTCAACAGCTTGTCGGGATCCTTGCCGGCCTCCTTGGCGTAGCCGCGGATCTTGTCCCATGACGTCTTGAAGTGCTCGGGACGATAGAAATAGGTCAGCCAGCCGTCGCCATTGGTCGCGGCGCGCTTCAGCACGCGATCGACATAGCCGCCGATCAGCAGCGGGATCGGCTGCTGCACGGGCTTCGGATACATCACGGCCTTGGAGATCTTGTGGTGGGGATAATCGCCGGAGACGGACGGCTCCAGCCACAGCCGGCGCATGATCTCAAGGTTCTCGTCCATGATCTTGCCGCGCTGGTCGAACGGAATACCCATCGCATCAAATTCGCGCTTGTACCAGCCCGACGCCATGCCCATCAGCATGCGTCCTTCGGACAACTGGTCCATGCTGGAGAGCTGCTTGGCGAGCGACACGGCATTGCGCAGCGGCAGCACCAGGATGCCGGTGCCGAGCTTGATGCGCTTGGTGCGGGCGGCGACCGCGGTGAGCACCGTCAGCGAATCGATGATCGGAAAGTTCGGCTCGACGCCGAGCAGCATATGGTCCCAGACCCACAGCGAATCGTAGCCGAGCGCCTCGACCCGCTCGCCATACTCGACGAGCTGGCGGGCATTCGGCATCTCGGGATAGGCGGTGAAGTTGCGCGCGGCGATACCGAACGTCTTCGTCAATGCGGTCATTATGACTGTTCTCCGATAACAGGCTTATGCGGTGAAGAGGCGATCGGGGTCGATCATCCTCAACGTCTCAAGTTCGTGCGAGGTCGGCGGCGCGGTGGTCTCCAGCCGCTCGGCGAATTCGAGGGTGAACCCGGTGTTGTCCTGGACCTCTTCGCGGGTGACGCCCGGATTGAGCGCCAGCACCTTCATGCGCCGGCTCTCCTCGCCGAAGCCGAACACCCCAAGCTCGGTGATGACGCGGAACACGCCACCCATCGGCAACCCCGCCTCGGCACGGCTGTTGCCGCCGCGGACGAAGCCGGGGCTGGTGATGAAATTGACATTCTCCACGAAGCGCCGCTTCTGATGCTTCATGGCGACGATGATATTGGTGAGGCTGGCGATGTCGTTGCCGCCGCCGGTTCCCGGCAGCCGCACCTTCGGCGCCTGCGGATCGCCGATGAAGGAGGAGTTGAGATTGCCGAACTGGTCGATCTCGGCGCCGCCCATGAAGCCGAGATCGACATAGCCGCGCTGCATCAGCAGCAGCACCTCGGCGCTGCCCAGCACCATGTTGGAGCGCTTGGCGCAGCGTTGATCGTTGGTCGACGGCGGCAGCTTGCCCGGCTCGACGAACGCGCCGACCACGCCGCCTTCGAACAGGATGGTCAGCGACGGGCAGTGGAGCCGCTGCGCCAGCGTGGCCGCCAGCAGCGGCGTGCCGATCCCCGCGAACACCACCTGGCCGTCGCGCAACTGGCGTGCGCTCAGGATCGCGAGGATTTCGTTGGCGGTATAGCTCAGAACATCAGTCATTGTAGATGCTCCGGCCGCGGCGGCTTGCATCGAGGACCTCCTCCAGGCCGATCAGTTCCAGATATTCGGTCCACGATTTCGGGCCGTGGACGTATTTTTCGAGATAGCGGCGCATGCCCTCGACCGGGTCGGCGTTGACCTGCGCCACATAGGCATTCATGTGGTTCAGCATCGGCTCGTAGTGGCCATAGCATTCGTGCGGCGCCGAGCCGTAGGGCACCTCGACCACCGCATCGACACAGAAGAACGGAATCTTGGTCTGGTCCGGCGCGCGCCGGATCTGGTCGTTGGAGACGATCCGCTCGGTGGTCAGGATGACCCGGTTGGCCGCCAGCGCCAGATCGATATCCATGAACTGCAGCCCGTCGATCTGGGCATTGCCGTAGGCATCGCAACGCTGGACATGGATCAGCGCCACATCGGGATTGAGCGCCGGCACCAACAGCAGCTTCTCGCCGGTGAAGGGGCACTCGATCTGCTTCGCCTCGGGACGCATCCGGGCGATGTCAGAGCCGAGCATCACGCGGGTGGGCAGGAACGGTACACCCATGCCGCCGGCGCGATAGCGCATGCCGACGCCAAGGTGGCTCCACTCCTCGTAACGCTTGCCGTTGGTCTCGACCTCGTGGCGCATCACCTTGGAGAGACCCCACAGGATGCCTTGCGCGAACCAGCTGGTGATGACGTGATCGGCCACGCCGGACCCGAACAGCAGATCGCCGTCGGTGGAGATGATGCAGCGCGAAACGGAGAGATTCTTGCGGCGCTGCCGGATCACCTCCCAGATCAGGGCCATCGGCGTGCGCGACATCGTCGAGCCGCCCAGCCCGACCTTCATGCCGTCCTGAACGAACGAGGCCGCCGCCTCAAGCGACATCACCTTCTCGCGCATGCCGCGATCGCGGCGCGCCATGTTGTCTCTAAGCTGCGTGTAAGGCTCCACCTGAGCTTCGAGCACAAAAGTCCTCCCGTCCGTCCTGCAACCACCATCGACCTTCGCCCGCCACGGCCCTGACTCGGCCGCGACAGGCATTAGCTCATTCTAACATACTAATATTAGTATTACCAGCCTAGTGTGTCGCCGCGCCGCCCGTAAGAGCGGCTTTGGCAGCACCACTATCATCCCATTATTAGGATGATAATATCATAAAGCAAGCCCTTTGGCGGCCGTGCCGGGAGACGGACGGCATGGCGCCCGCCCGATAGCCCGAGGGGCCGCCCGCGGGCCTCGACACGCGGCCCCGGCGCGCCGACAACGACGGCTGCCTCACCCCGGCTAGCCC
>JBARWE010000047.1:0-1797 GCA_049646625.1 Xanthobacteraceae bacterium | reverse complement strand
GCTTGAAGGCCGGCTTGCGCTTCTCGACGAACGCCGCCATGCCCTCGGCGCGGTCTTCCAGCGCGAAGGTCGAACGGAACAGGTCGCGCTCCACGCTCATGCCCTCGGCGAGCGGCGTCTCCAGCGCACGGTTGACGGCATTCTTGGCCATCGCCGTGGCCGGCCGCGACATCGAGGCGATCTTGGCGGCGGCGGCGAGCGCCTCCTCCATCAGCTTGTCGGCCGGCACGATGCGGCTGACCAGGCCGGCGCGCTCGGCCTCGGCGGCGTCCATCATCCGACCGGTCAGGCACAGGTCCATCGCTTTGGCCTTGCCGACGGCGCGCGTCAGCCGCTGCGTGCCGCCGATGCCCGGAATGGTGCCGAGCGTAATCTCGGGCTGGCCGAACTTCGCGGTGTCGGAAGCAATGATGAAGTCGCACATCATCGCCAGCTCGCAGCCGCCGCCGAGCGCGTAGCCGCTCACCGCGGCGATGGTCGGCTTGGTGCAGCGCGCGACGCGGTCGCCGCCGATGGCGGTGAAGTCGCTGGTGAACATGTCGATGAAGCCCTTCGGCTGCATCTCCTTGATGTCGGCGCCGGCGGCGAACGCCTTCTCGTTGCCGGTGATGACGATGCAGCCGATGGCGTCGTCGCTCTCAAGTTCGTCGATCGCCGTGGCGATCTCGCCGAACACGCCGAACGACAGTGCGTTGAGCATCTTGGGACGATTGAGCCGCACGATGCCGACGGCGTCCTGCCGTTCGACGATGATGAATTCGTAAGTTGCCATGGCCATCCTGTCGCGCACGTCGAAATTCCGCCGCGCAGGCTGCACGGCCGGCGCAATGTGCCCGCTTGCCGCCGTCCCCGCAAGGGTTCGACGGCGCATCAGGATCGCATCAGCCGATATAGAACCGCGCCGCGGAGGCCAGCATCAGCAGCCCGCCGAAGGCAACGAAAATTTTGCCGATCAACGAGGTGCGGCTCCAGGTCGAATCACTGCTGCTCGCCGTCTCCTCGCTCTGGACCATGGCGGACATCAGCCGCACCGGCTCGGCTGTGTCGGCGGAGGCCAGCGCGGGTCCGGCCGCTGCGGCAGGGTTGCCGGTAACCTGGGCGGTGGTCTGGGCCGTGCGCTCGGCCGCGGCGGTATCGGCGTTGGGTTGGCGCGGCGGCGTGGCGGGATCGGCTGGCGCCGGCGTGGCTGTGGGGGTCGGAACGAATGCGGCCTTGCGGTCGGCGGTGCCGCCCTCAAGTTCTGCCCGCGCGTTGGCGACGGACGATGGAATGGCCGACCATACCGGGGCGGACGCTGCGGGCGACGTGATGTCGGGTCTGACTGCGGCCTTGGCCTCGGTATTGTCGGCCGGGTTCTGCCGCGCATCTGCAGATGCGGCTCGGGTCGCCCCGGCAGCGTCGTCGTCATTTACCTGCCGTTTGTCAGCGGACTTGTCGGTGGAGGGTTTGTCGGCGGTCGTCTTGGCGACGTGATGGCCCTTCCTGTGCCGCGAACTGCGGCTGCGGCGCTTGGTATATTTCTTCAGCGCTAATGGCTTGCCGGGCGCTGCTTCTGGTTGTGTTGCCGCGGGCGCCTGTGTTGCCCCCTGGAAAATGCCCAAGAGTTGTGCCGCGGCTGGCATTGTTCCCGCCCATGCGAACGCCGCCGACAGCAAAGCTGCGCACCAGATTTGCTTGCTATGCATGACAGTCTCCCCATGCCGCCAGCCCGGCGCTTACAAACCGCAGCCGCTTGTCGGTACGGCGGCGAAACATGGGGAATGTTGGGATCGCCGTGGCAAAAACGCGGCGTACTGG
>JBARWE010000046.1:0-8085 GCA_049646625.1 Xanthobacteraceae bacterium | reverse complement strand
ACTCGGACATATCCATACGCACGAGCGCGGTCTCGTCGTCGAACAGATATTCGGCGAGCGCTTTGGTGAGTTCGGTTTTGCCGACGCCGGTGGGGCCCAAGAACATGAACGAGCCGATCGGCCGGTTCGGGTCTTGCAGCCCGGCACGCGCACGCCGCACCGCGGTCGAGACCGCGCGCACCGCTTCGGCCTGCCCGACGACGCGCCGGCCAAGGCTCTCCTCCATGCGCAGGAGCTTTTCCTTCTCGCCCTCCAGCATCTTATCGACCGGCACGCCGGTCCAGCGCGACACCACCTGCGCGATGTGATCGGAGGTCACGGCCTCCTCCATCATCGTGCCCTTGCCATTGCTGTCCGCCGCCGCGCCCTCGACCTCGGCGAGCCGCTTTTCCAGTTCGGGAATGCGGCCATAGGCCAGTTCGCCGGCCTTCTGGTATTCGCCGCGCCGCTGTGCGTTGGCGAGTTCGATGCGCGCCTGATCGAGATCGCTCTTGAGCTTCTGGGCGTCCGACAGCTTGCTCTTTTCCGCCTGCCAGGTCGAAGTCAGGTCGGCCGAGCGCTTCTCGAGGTCGGCAAGCTCCTTGTCGAGATTTTCCAGCCGTGTCTTGGAGCCGGGATCGCTTTCCTTCTTCAGCGCCTCCTGCTCGATCTTCAGCCGCACGATGTCGCGATCGATCTTGTCGAGTTCTTCCGGCTTGGAATCGACCTGCATCTTCAGCCGCGCCGCCGCCTCGTCGACCAGGTCGATAGCCTTGTCGGGCAGGAAGCGGTCGGTGATGTAGCGGTTGGACAGCGCCGCCGCCGCCACCAGCGCCGAGTCGGTGATGCGCACGCCGTGGTGCTGCTCGTACTTGTCCTTCAGCCCGCGCAGGATCGAGATGGTGTCCTCCACCGTCGGCTCCGACACGAACACCGGCTGGAAGCGCCGCGCCAACGCGGCGTCCTTCTCGACGTGCTTGCGGTATTCGTCGAGCGTGGTGGCGCCGATGCAGTGCAGTTCGCCGCGCGCCAGCGCCGGCTTCAAGAGGTTGGAGGCATCCATTGCGCCGTCGGCCTTGCCGGCGCCGATCAGCGTGTGCATCTCGTCGATGAACAGGACGATGCCGCCTTCCGCCGACGTCACCTCCTGCAGCACGGCCTTCAGCCGCTCCTCGAACTCGCCGCGATACTTCGCGCCGGCGATCAGCGCGCCGAGGTCGAGCGCCAGGAGCTTCTTGTCCTTGAGGCTTTCCGGCACGTCGCCGTTGAGGATGCGCAGCGCCAGCCCCTCGACGATGGCCGTCTTGCCGACGCCGGGTTCGCCGATCAGCACGGGGTTGTTCTTGGTGCGCCGCGACAGCACCTGAATCGTGCGGCGGATTTCCTCGTCGCGGCCGATGACGGGATCGAGCTTGCCGTCGCGCGCGGCCTGCGTCAGGTCGCGGGCATACTTCTTCAGCGCGTCATAGGCGTTTTCGGCGGAGGCCGAATCCGCGGTGCGGCCTTTGCGCAGCGCATTGATGGCGGCGTTGAGGTTCTGCGGCGAGACGCCGCCCTTGGCGATGAGTTGCCCCGCCTCGCTGTCTCTGTCCATCGCGAGGCCGAGCAGCAGCCGCTCGACGGTGACGAAACTGTCGCCGGCCTTTTCGGCCGCCTTCTCGGCGGCGTCGAACGCCCGCGCCGTCGCCGGCGCCAGATAGATCTGGCCGGCGCCGCCGCCGGAGACTTTCGGCAGCTTGTTCAGTTCGGCTTCGGTCGCAGCCAGAATGGCGCGCGAATTGCCGCCGGAGCGGTCGATCAGGCCGCCGGCCAGCCCCTCATTGTCGTCCAGCAGGACCTTCAAAAGGTGCAGCGGCGAGAACTGCTGGTGCCCCTCGCGCAGCGCCAGCGCCTGCGCCGATTGGATGAAACCGCGCGCCCGCTCGGTGTATTTCTCAATGTTCATCGTATCTGATCCCTCGGCCTGCCCCGCCCGCCCGGAAGGCACGGGTGGAGGCATCGTCATGGGGTGATGGGTCGCCCGCGTTGATTGTCGTCAAGAACGGTCGATCGTCGCGGGGGATGCCCCGCTTAAGGCCCATGTGGGCATTCGGCTTTGGCGGGAAAAGAGGTGAGCGGGCCGAAATCCGCCGCCGGGGCCGGGCCGCCGGCGGCGGGCGGGCGCTAATTCGGCATCACATAAGCGTAGACGCGGCTTTTCGGATAGGTCGCCTCGGCGACGCGGCGGCCGTGATTGCCGGAGACGATGATCGGGTTGCCCTTGGCATCGATGCCGCTGACCACCCCGACATGGCCGCCGCGGCGGCCGCGCGACATCACCGCGATGGCGCCGACCTGCGGGCCGGAGACGCGGCGGCCGTAGCTGGCGAAGGAGCGGGCCATGTCGGAGCCGGTGCCGCGATGGCCGGAGCGTTCCAGCACCATGTTCATGAAGCGGGCGCACCAGAGCCGGCCGCGGCCGGTCGGATTGCGCCCGATGTAGCGGCGCGCCTCGGCGACCAGGCTGGAGCCGCCGCTGAGGCTCGCCTGCGGCTGCATCAGGCTGGCATTGGCATTGCGAAAGTTGGCGATTTGCGCCGCGCGCGCGCGAACCCGGTGCGCGCGATGGTGGCGGCGCGTGGCCTTGCGATGGGCGCGGTGCGATGAAGGCTGGGCGTGGCCGTGATGGCCGTGCGCGTGATGTGCGCCGTGGCGCGAAGGTCCGGCATGGGACGGGGTGGCGACGGCAACGAAGGCGAGCGTGCAGATCAACGAAGAGACGGCGATCGCGGGCTTGCGCCACGAGCGCCGCAACGCGGCTACAGACGTCATTCAATCATCCTCAAAGCACCCCCGATCCCGCCGCCTCGCAAGCGAGCCGGCACGGGCGCCTAGAACCACAGCCGATGTGGCGATAAAATGACGCTGGCCGTGGGGTTTCCGTGAAACGTCGAGGGGCAGTGGCGCGCGCCACAAAGTTGCCGCAGGATCGCCCTGTGCGTGACCTTGCTACTTGCGGGCGGCGGCGTCGCGGCGGCTTAGCACGAAAACGGCCTGTTCGCCGAACAGATTCCAGAACCACCACGGCGCGTTGAGGCGCAATGGCCGGCCGTAGGGGTCGAGCGCCACCGCGCGCTCCATGTGCGCGTTGATCTCGTCGCACAACTGCACGAAGTCCTTGATGGTGCAGAAGTGGATGTTGGCGGTGTCGTACCACGTCGCCGGCAGCCGGTCGGTGCGCGGCATCTGGCCCTTGACCATCAGTTGCAGCCGCATCTTCCAGTGCCCGAAATTGGGAAACGAGACGATGGCGCGGCGGCCGATGCGCAGCATGTGTTCGAGCACCACGCGCGGCTGGCGCGTCGCCTGCAGGGTCTGCGAGAGAATGACGTAGTCGAAGGAATCGTCGGGATAGGAGGCGAGGTCGGTGTCGGCGTCGCCCTGGATCACCGCAAGTCCCTTGGCGACCGAGCGGTTGACGCCTTCGCGCGAGATTTCGAGGCCGCGGCCATCGACCCCGCGGCTCTCCAGCAGTTGCAGCAGGTCGCCGTCGCCGCAGCCGACATCGAGCACGCGCGAGCCGTGCTCGACCATCTCGGCGACCAGCAGGTGATCGACGCGAGGGGCTTCGCCGGTGGCCGGCAGTGGTAATGTCGCCTGCCGGTTCATGGCGTCGTGTGCCCCGCGCCGAGGCAGCGCGCCACCGCCGCCGAATCGATGAAGGCGCGCGCGATGTCGAGAAACTCCGGCACGTCGAGCAAGAAGGCGTCGTGGCCCCGGTCGGTCTCGATCTCGGCGAACGACACCCGCGCGCCGCCGGCGTTGAGCGCGCGCACCACCGCTTGCGATTCCGGCGTCGGAAACAGCCAGTCGCTGGTGAATGAGATGACGCAGAAGCGCGTCGGCGTACCGAGAAAGGCTGTTGCCAGCGTGCCGCCGTGGTCGGCGGCGATGTCGAAATAATCCATCGCCCGCGTCAGGTAGAGATAGCTGTTGGCGTCGAAGCGCTCGACGAACGACGATCCCTGATGGCGCAGATAGCTTTCGACCTGGAAGTCGGCATCGAAGGAGAACGTCGGCAACTCGCGGTCCTGCATGCGGCGGCCGAACTTGCGGTGCAGCGCGGCATCCGACAGGTAGGTGATATGCGCGGCCATGCGCGCCACCGCGAGGCCGCGGCGCGGATGCGTGCCCTCGGCGAAGTAGCGGCCGCCGCGCCAGTCGGGGTCGGCCATCACCGCCTGCCGGCCGACCTCGTCGAAAGCGATGTTCTGCGCCGAGTGGCGCGGGCCGGTCGCCACCGGCAGCGCGGCGAACACGCGCTCGGGATAGGCCGCCGCCCATTGCAGCACCTGCATGCCGCCCATCGAGCCGCCGGCGACGCAGAGCAGCGTGTCGATGCCGAGCCGGTCGAGCAGCATCGCCTGCGCCCGCACCATGTCGGGGATGGTGACGACCGGGAAATCCAGCCCCCATGGCTGGCCGGTCGAAGGATTGGTCGAGGCCGGGCCGGACGACCCCATGCAGCCGCCGATCACGTTGGCGCAGATCACGAAGTAGCGTTCGGTGTCGATCGGCCGGCCGGGGCCGATCATGGTTTCCCACCATCCCGGCTTGCCGGTCACAGGATGGATGTTGGCGACGTGCTGGTCGCCGGTCAGCGCATGGCAGATGAGGATAGCGTTGCTGCGCTCGGCATTGAGCGTGCCGTAGGCCTGATAAGCGATCTGGAACGGGGCGAGATCGACGCCGCAATCGAGCCTGAGCGGTTCGTCGGGACCGAACACGGCCACCCGCGACGAGGGATGGTCGACCTCGTGCTCGCGGCTGCCGTCGCCTGATCTGATCCCGGCAAGCTCGGACATCGTATCTCCCGGACCGCAGGCCCAAAAAAAACCGGCCTGAACATGACGTTCGGCCGGGAGCACTCGTGTCCCCGGCCTTTTAGCGAGTTGTTTAACGTGGCTGCAAGCCGGCCGGCTCAAATGACCACGGAACGTGGACCACAGGTAATCCCGTGGCCGCTTTCCGTCAAGATGCGCCGGTATGCGCATTCTGCGCGGCGCCGGCGCGGGGGCAATGTTTTCTTTGCTTTCGCGGCCTTGCGTGCTTATTCATGCGGGCCGCCGGTGCCCGGCCGCGCGCCTTTTGCGCCGCCGCGGCCACGTTCGCAAAGGTTGCCATCCAAGGTTGCCACCCATGTCCAACGCCGCGCCCGCGCCTTCGCTGCAGGATCTGCGCCGGGAGATCGACCGTATCGACGAGCAGGTCCACACCCTGCTGATGGAGCGCGCCGATATCATCGATCGCCTGATCGCGGTGAAGAAGACGCAGGAGGTCGGTTCCGCGTTCCGTCCGGCACGCGAGGCCGACATGATGCGCCGGCTGGTCGAGCGCCATCGCGGCATCCTGCCGCTCGACACCATCGAGGGCATCTGGCGGGTCATCATCGCCACCTTCACCCATGTGCAGGCGCCGTTCGCGGTGCATGCCGACCTGGCGCCGGGCGAGTCGGCAATGCGGGATTCGGCGCGCTTCCATTTCGGCTTCGTGGTGCCGTTCGTGCCGCATTTTTCCGCCGAGGCGGCGGTTGCGGCAGTGGCCGGTTCGCGCGGCGACCTCGCGCTGGTCTCGGCCGCCTCCAGCCGCGCGCCGTGGTGGAGCGCGCTGGAGGCGCCGGACGCGCCGAAGATCATCGCCCGCCTGCCGTTCGTCGAGCGGCCCAACCATCCGGCGGCGATGCCGGTGTTCGTGGTGTCGCGGGTCGCGCCTGAGGCCATGGTGCGCGAGGTCGAAATGTGGAGCGTGCGCGTCTCCGGCTGGAACGCGGCGGTGGCGCGGGCCTTGGCGCCGTTCGCCGAGATCATCGCGGTGCCGGACGCCACCTCCGACGGCGCGGCGCTGCTGGTCTCGGTGCCGGCCGCCGACGGCTTCGACAAGGTCCGTGCCGCGCTCCTCAACGCCGGCGCCTCGGTGCGCTCGGTGGCCCTCGTCGGCGGCCATGCCACGCGCTATACGGTGGCGCCGCCTGGCGGCGCCTGAGTGTTTCATCCGCCCTTGTTTTTTCGGAGCCTTCCGATGTCGTCCCCGCAGCCGAATCCCGGCATTCTCGACATTGCCCCCTACACGCCGGGCAAAACCCCGCAGCCGATGGCCGGGCGCAAGGTGTTCAAGCTGTCCGCCAACGAGACGCCGCTCGGCCCCTCGCCGAAGGCGCTCGCCGCCTTCACCGCGGCGGCGGCGCATCTGGAGGACTATCCCGAGGGCACCTCGCGCGTGCTGCGCGAGGCGATCGGCCGCGTGTTCGGGCTTGATCCCGACCGCATCATCTGCGGCGCCGGCTCCGACGAAATCCTCAATCTCCTGGCGCACACCTATCTCGGCCACGGCGACGAGGCGATCCTCACCACGCACGGCTTCCTGGTCTACCCGATCGCCACCAAGGCCAATGGCGCGACGCCTGTGATCGCGCCGGAGCGTGAGTTCACGGCCGACGTCGATGCCATTCTGGCGCGCGTCACGCCGCGCACCAAGCTGGTGTGGCTTGCCAACCCCAACAATCCGACCGGCACCTATCTGCCGTTCGACGAGGTCAAGCGGCTGCGCGCCGGCCTGCCGGCCCATGTCGTGCTGGTGCTCGACGCGGCTTACTCCGACTATGTGGCGCGCAACGACTATCAGACCGGCATCGAGCTGGTGGCGACCACCGACAACACGGTGGTGACGCACACCTTCTCGAAGATTCACGGGCTGGCGGCGCTGCGCGTCGGCTGGATGTTCGGCCCGGCCAACATCGTCGATGCGGTCAACCGCATCCGCGGGCCGTTCAACGTCTCGACGCCGGCGATGGCGGCGGCCGCCGCCTCGATCGAGGATGCCGGGTTTCTCAGCCAGGCCCGCGCCCACAACGAGACGTGGCGCGCGTGGCTCACCGACGAGATCGGCAAGCTCGGCCTCAAGGTGACGCCGAGCGTCGCCAATTTCGTGCTGATTCACTTCCCGACCGAGGCCGGCAGGACGGCGGCGGACGCCGACGCCTTCCTCACCGCGCGCGGGCTGGTGCTGCGCGCGGTGAAGAACTACCAGTTGCCGCATGCGTTGCGCCTGACCATCGGCACCGAGGAGGCCAACCGCCTCGTGGTCGCGGGCTTGCGCGAGTTTCTCAATGGTTGAACTCGACCAGCCGCTGTTTCGCCGCGTCGCGCTGATTGGCCTCGGGTTGATCGGCTCCTCGATCGCGCGCGGCATCAGGGCAACGGGTATCGCCGGCGAGATCGTCGCCACCGACCGTTCGCCCGAGGTGCGCGCCCGCGCCCGCGAGATCGGCTTGGCCGACCGCATCGCCGAGAGCAATGCCGCGGCGGTCGAAGGTGCCGATCTGGTGATCGCCTGCGTGCCGGTCGGCGTTTGCGGCGAGGTCGCGGAAAGTTTTGCAGCGCACCTTGCGCCTGGCGCCATCGTCTCCGACGTCGGTTCGGTCAAGGCCGCGGTGGTCGCGGCGATGCAGCCGCATCTGCCGGCGATCGTGCAGTTCGTGCCGGCGCATCCGGTTGCCGGCACCGAGGACTCCGGCCCCGATGCCGGCTTCGCCGAACTGTTCGTCAACCGCTGGTGTGTGCTGACGCCGCCCGCGGGCACGGACGCTCTGGCGGTCGAGCGGTTGCGGCAGTTCTGGAGCGCGCTCGGCGCCAATGTCGAGACCATGGAGGCCGAGCATCACGACCGCGTGCTGGCGATCACCAGCCACCTGCCGCATCTGATCGCCTACACTATCGTCGGCACCGCCGACGAACTGGGCAGCGTGACGGAGTCCGAGGTGCTGAAATTCTCCGCCGGCGGCTTCCGCGACTTCACCCGCATTGCCGCGTCCGATCCGACCATGTGGCGCGACGTATTCCTGACCAACAAGGATGCCGTGCTCGACATGCTCGGCGAATTTCAGGAAGACCTCTCGAAACTGACCCGCGCCATCCGTCGCGGCGACGGCGAGGCACTGTTCGAGCATTTCAGCCGCACCCGTGCCATCCGCCGCGGCATTGTCAGCCTCGGTCAGGATGAGGCGAGGCCGAACTTCGGCCGGCCGGCCTCGCGCCTGGCCACCCCGCGCGCCGTGGCCGAGCCAGCGCG
>JBARWE010000045.1:0-22704 GCA_049646625.1 Xanthobacteraceae bacterium | reverse complement strand
GCCAGCGCCAGCGTGTTGGCTTCCGTCCCGCCGGAGGTGAACACGACGTTGCGCGGCTCCACGCCGGTCGCCGCCGCCACCGCCGCGCGGGCTTCCTCGATCAGCCGGCGCGCGGCCCGGCCCTCGGCATGCACCGAGGACGGATTGCCGGCCACGTCGAAGGCGGCGGTCATTGCCGCGCGGGCCTCGCTTCTCAGCGGCGCGGTAGCATTCCAGTCGAGATAGGCACGGGGGGGCATGGCGTCGTTACGTCTCAGGCATGGCCGAAGGTGAACGGGCGGCACGCTACTCCGTGTCCGGGCGCACCTCAACAGATGCACGGCCGTGAGCGGTTCCCACGGATGCGGATCGGTCAAGATGCTTGCTTTTTGCCCCATGGCTCATGCTAGAACCCCGCAGGCTTTCAGCCGGCGCCATGCGGCGCGCCGGCACCATTCCGGCGGATGCTTGCGCGCCGCGCCACCATCCCGCCGGCCGATCCCTGAAGGACGCCTCTCAAGGACTTTCGATGCCCGAAGTGATTTTCACCGGCCCGGCGGGCCGTCTCGAAGGCCGCTACCACCCTGCCAAGCAGAAGAACGCGCCGATTGCCATGGTGCTGCATCCGCATCCGCAGTTCCACGGCACGATGAATCATCAGATCATCTATCAGTGCTATTATGCTTTCGTGGCGCGCGGCTTCTCGGTGCTGCGCTTCAATTTCCGCGGCGTCGGCCGCAGCCAGGGATCATTCGACCACGGCACCGGCGAGTTGTCGGACGCCGCCGCCGCGCTCGACTGGGCACAGACCATCAACCCGGAAGCGCGCGCCTGCTGGGTCGCCGGCTTCTCGTTCGGCGCATGGATCGGCATGCAACTCCTGATGCGTCGCCCCGAGGTCGAGGGCTTTATCTCGATCGCCCCGCCCGCCAACCTCTACGATTTCTCGTTCCTCGCCCCCTGCCCGTCGTCCGGCCTGATCGTGCACGGCGACAAGGATCTCGTGGCGCCGGCCAAGGACATCAACACGCTGGTCGAGAAGCTGAAGACGCAGAAGGGCATCGTCATCGAGCAGCAGGTCATTCCCGGCGCCAACCACTTCTTCGACGGCAAGCTGGAGCCGCTGATGGAGACGGTGACGAACTACCTCGACATGCGGCTCGCCAACGTGCGGTAATTGCGATCGCCATCACGTTCATCGGAGTTAAGTCGTCATGGCCGGCCTGTCCCGGCCGTCCACGTCTTTATTTTTGAAGCGCGCCAAGACGTGGATGCCCGCGACCAGCGCGGGTATGACGAGGGGGGCGAATTACGGCCGCGCCAGCACGCCGCCAGTGAGCGGGGCAGGCACGCCGGTCGTTCCCGGCCAGGTTAAGGGCAAGCCGCGCAGCGAGCGCACCGCGAGATAGGCGAACGCCTGCGCCTCGATGGCGTCGCCCGACCAGCCTAAATCGCCCGCCGTCCGCACCTCGGCCGGCTCCAGCCGATCCGCCAGTCCGCGCATCATGGTGGCGTTGCGCGCGCCGCCGCCGGCGACGATCCAGTGCCGCGGTGGCCGTGGCAGCAGCACAGCGCTACGCGCGACCGCCTCGACCGTGAACATCGTCAGCGTCGCCGCGCCATCGGCCGGCGCGCCACCGGGCGGCGGCAGGCCGGCAAAATCGTTGCGGTCGAGCGACTTCGGCGGCGGCTTCGCAAAGAACGGACAATCCAGCGCGGCGGCGACCCATGCCCCATCAGCGCGCCCCTGCGCCGCCAACTGCCCGCCGGCATCGAACGGCGCACCGGTCGCGCGCATCATGAAGTCATCGAGCAAGGCGTTGCCGGGGCCGACATCGCAGGCGATCAGCGTGTCGCCGTCGACATAGCTGACGTTGGCGACGCCGCCGATATTGACCACCGCGACCGGCCCGGCGAGCGCCGCGCCGCGTGTCAGCGCCCGGTGATAGACCGGCACCAGCGGCGCGCCCTGCCCGCCGGCTGCGACATCAGCGGCGCGAAAGTCGTGGACGACGGCGATGCCGGTGGCGCGCGCCAGCGCCACCCCGTCACCGATCTGTACCGTCAGCCGCCGCTCGGGCCGATGCAGCACGGTCTGGCCGTGGAACCCGATGACGTCGATCTCTGCCGCGGCCAGGCTATTGTCGCGCAGGAACGCAGCCACAGCCTCGGCATGGGCGCGGGTCACGATTCCCTCGGCCTCGGCTAGCGCGCCCGGCCGCGCCGTGCGGGCCGTCAGCCCCACCGCATCAGTCAGCGCCTGCCGCAGCAGGGCGCGCTCCTCATCCCGGTAGGGCCGATAGCCGCTCGGCCCGAATGCAGCGATCCGCTCGCCGTCGGTATCCAGGAGCGCCACGTCCACGCCGTCGAGCGAGGTGCCGCTCATCAAGCCGATCGCCTTCATGGCCACTCCAGTCGTCTTGTATCGGGCCGTGACATCTTATAATCCCACCGGCATCGTTAAGACGGCGGAAATCTCATCGCCCGCAACCGCAAAAGCCCGTCATGACCGCGTTCAAATCCGACTTCCTCAACGTGCTGCAACAGCGCGGCTTCATCCACCAGGTGTCCGACGCCGAGGGGCTGGACGCGCTGGCCATGCGACGTGAGATCGTCGCCTATATCGGCTACGACTGCACCGCGGCCTCGCTGCATGTCGGGCACCTGTTGTCGATCATGATGCTGCACTGGTTGCAGGAGAGCGGCAATAAGCCGGTCACATTGATGGGCGGCGGCACCACGCGGGTCGGCGATCCCTCCGGCCGTGACGAGACGCGACGGCTCCTCACCATCGAGCAGATCGACGCCAACAAGGCATCGATCAAGACCACGTTCGCAAAATTCCTGCGCTTCGGCGGCAGCGGCAACGACGCGGTGATGGCCGACAATGCCGAGTGGCTGACCAAGCTCAACTACATCGAGATGCTGCGCGACATCGGCCGCCACTTCTCGGTCAACCGCATGCTGACGATGGACTCGGTTCGCATGCGGCTCGAACGCGAGCAGGAGCTGTCGTTCATCGAATTCAACTACATGATCCTGCAAGCCTACGACTTCGTCGAGCTGGCGCGGCGCTACGGCTGCAACCTGCAAATGGGCGGCTCCGATCAATGGGGCAACATCGTCACCGGCATCGACCTTGGCCGCCGCATGGGCACCCACCAGCTTTACGCGCTGACCTGCCCGCTGCTCACCACCGCCTCCGGCGCAAAAATGGGCAAGACTGCCGCCGGCGCGGTGTGGCTCAATGCCGACATGCTGCCCGTCTATGACTACTGGCAGTTCTGGCGCAACACCGAGGACGGCGATGTCGGCCGTTTCCTCAAGCTGTTCACGCTGCTGCCGCTCGACGAGATCGCACGCCTCGCCGCGCTGCAAGGCGCCGAGATCAACGAGGCCAAGAAGGTGCTGGCGACCGAGGCCACCGCGCTGATGCACGGCCGCGACGCCGCGCTTGCGGCGGAGGCGACCGCGCGCAAGACGTTCGAGGAAGGCGCGATCGCCGACACCCTGCCGACGCTCGACGTCGCCCGCGCCGAACTCGAAGCCGGCATCGGCGTGCCGACGCTGTTCGTGCGTGCCGGGCTTGCCGCCTCCAACGGCGAGGCGCGGCGCCAGATCAAGGCTGGCGGGCTGCGGGTCAACGACGCACCGGTGACGGACGAAAAGATGGCGGTGACGGCCGGCCATCTGACGCCGGAGGGGGTGATCAAGCTCTCCGCCGGCAAGAAGCGCCACGTCCTTGTGCGGCCTGCATAGCAGCCCGCGAAATCAAGACCTAGCACACGTCCCCATGCCCGCTTCATAACGGGCCTGGCCGGTTCGCGTTGCCGGCGAGAGGACCATGATGGAGAATACTAAAACCGCGCTGGGGGCGCGCGCTACTGCCGCCAGCATTCTTGCCATCTGTTTCGCTCTCGCACTGATCGGCCGCGGCAGTTCGGAAAGTTTCACCGTCTTTCTGCTGCCGATCTCGCAAGGGTTCGGCTGGGACCGCGCCGAGGTGGTCTCGATCTACTCGCTGGCGGCGCTCGCCAGCGGGCTTGCCTCGCCCCTCGCCGGGCGGCTGTTCGACCGGCTCGGCCCGCGCGCGGTGTACATCGTCGGACTGGCCCTGTTCGGACTTGGCTTCTCGCTTGCGGCGTTCGCCTCGCAGCTGTGGCAGTTGCAGCTCTGCCTCGGCATCGCGGCGGGGTTCGGGTTGGCCTGCCTCGGCACCGTGCCGCACTCAGTGCTGCTCGGGCGCTGGTACGGGCCGCGGCTGCCGAGCGCGATGGCGGTGGTCTATTCAGCCACTGGCGTCGGCGTGCTGCTGGTGCTGCCGCTGTCGCAAGTCCTGATCGACCGGCTTGGCTGGCGCGGCGCGTATCACATGCTCGGCGCCGCGCTCCTGATTCTGATCGTGCCCCTGATGCTGATGCCGTGGCAACGCTGGGCAAAGGGCAGCGGTGCGCTCGTCGCAATCAACACCTCGCGTCTGCCCGCCGGCGGCTGGACGCTGGCCAGCGCGATGCGCCACCATGTGTTCTGGTCGCTGTTTGCGACCTTCTTCTTCACCGCGTTCGGCGTCTACGCCATTTCGGTGCAAGTGGTGGCCTATCTCGTGGAAGCGGGGTTTCCGCCGCTACAAGCCGCCTCTGCCTGGGGCTTCAGCGGCGTCGTGCTGGTGATCGGCATGCTGACCATCAGTTGGCTCGATGCCATCATCGGTCGCCGACGCGCCATCCTGCTCAGCTACGCCATGACCTCGCTCGGCCTCATCATGCTGTGGCTGTTGCAGCGATTTCCGACGCTGTGGCTGCTGGCGGGATTTCTGCTGTTCTTCGGCTCGACCATCGGCTCGCGCGGACCGCTGATCACAGCGGTCGCCATGCAGATTTTTCGCGGCAAGCGCGCCGGCAGCATCTTCGGCAGCATCTCGATCGGCAGCGGCCTCGGCGCCGCCATCGGCTCATGGAGCGGCGGCCTGATCCACGACCTGACCAACAGCTACGATCTGGTGATCGGCTTTTCGCTCATCAGCATCTGGATCGGCATGATCCCGTTCATGACGGTCAAGGCGCTGCGGGAATGACGCCAACAGGCAACCCGGAAGCCAACCGGCTCGCTCGCGTTAGTCGTTGCTGTCGGGAAATTCCGGTGCGCTATTCTGCCGGCCCGTGTTGAACTCGAAAATCTTGCGCAGCACGCCGGGCGCCATGGCCGAGATCGGGTTGACGCGCAGCACCGGCTGGCCGGGCGTGCCGATCACCTCGTAGGTGACGCCGATCAACCCCTCGTTGCTGCCGCCACCGAGAAACAGGCCGACGATCGGAATCTGCCCGAACATATTGTTGAGGCCGTACATCGGCACGAACGTGCCGCTCATGCGCACGCGGTTGGCGCCGTAATCGATCAGGCCCTCGATGGTGGCGCCGACCGCCGGCCCCTTCACCACGCCCTCCCGAACCACCAGTTGCCCGCCCTTGCGGCTGAACTCGGCACGCATGCGGCTAAACTGAACGCCACCGCGGTCGCCGCCGTTGGGGTTGTTGCCGGCGACACGGTCGAGCGCGGCCTCGCCCCGCACGCTGAAGTTACGCACATTCAGCAAGCCCTCGCGGGCAACCGTTCCTGCAACCGGCGGCTCCATCGCCAGCGCAAGCCGGCCGCCGAACATTTTCGCGTAGATATCCGTGAAGCGGAAAAAGGCGCCGGCGTCCTCGGTCTCCAGATAGATGACCTCGCGGCCCTGATTGCGCCCGCGCAGATCGCCGCTGAGCGGCGTATCGCGGCCGAGCTTGCCGGCCAGCGTGAAGCTGCGCACGGTGTCGTTGCGCCACGACAGCTTGATATCGACCCCGCGCGCCGTCTCGCCGTGGTGGCCGGCGACGACGCCGAGCTTGAGGTCGAGGTCGAAATCCTGGATTTTGCTTTTGGTTTTGGTCGAAGCGTCGCGCCCCGACACCGCGCTCTTGAGGAAGTTGCGGCCGTCGAACACCTCGCCGCGCAGCGTCACCTTGACGGGGCCGTCGCCACTGCCTTCCGCCTTGAGCGACGCCTTGTCGCCCTCGGAGGGCGCGTAGACGGGGAAGTTGGCGGCGAGCACGTCGCCGTCGTCCTCGACTTCCAGCATCCCCTTGATCAACGTGCCGCTGCCCTCGATCACTACGTCTTCAAGGCGGATCGATTGCGGCTTGCGGATCAGGTTGAAGGTGGCGCGGCCGGGTCTGCCGGCAGCCTTGGACCAGCCCGGCAACACGTTATCGACCCGCGCCGGCGCAAGGTCGATCTCGACGCCAAACCGGGTCTCCTGCTCCGGCTTGCCGCCAATCCGGCCAGCGATCTTGACCGGGATCGCACCCGCCAGCGCCGCACCGAGATCGATACCGAGCCGCGCCCGGCTGGCATCGTCGAACACCGTCTGCAAGCGGATATCGGCCTCGTCGCTGCCCTTGGCGCGGCGGTAGTCGAGCGTGCCGGCCTGGCCGCCGACCTTGATGTCGCCTTTCGCCTGCACCCCTTCATTGCTCGCAGTAATCTTCAGGGAGTTCGCCTCGACCTTCTGGTTCAGCGCCAGCTTGTCGGCGGCAAACCCCGTGACGTCGGCGCTGATCGCATAGGTGGTGTCGGCCTCGGTCAGAACCCCCTGCACCGGCATGCCGAGCGTCACCCGCGCCGCAACCGTGCCTTTGCTCGTCGCCGGGTCGATCGGGGTGCCGGCAAAGCCGGCAATCCGCTCGGAGTTGAGAACCTCCAGCGCCGCCGCAACCTGCCCATCGACACGAAACCGCAGCCGCGACGGAGGCGGCTTCGGCACAAGATCGGGCACCTCGAACACCGCCTCGGACAGCGCAAGCTTGCGCCCGCCCGGCGTCACCGCGCTCGCCTGCCCGACCTTCACCGTGGCCGTGCGGCCAGTGACCCGCGCCGCTAAGTCGGCCTCGCGCACCGCCGGCATGCCGTCCACGGGACGCATCACCACATTGTCGGCGGCAATCGTGATCGACAGCCCATCGGGCGGCAGTGGCGGCCCGGCCCGCGTCAGATTGACCAGCGGCGCATTGATGCCGATATCGACATTCCGCACATGGCCGGCGTCGATACGCTCGATCACCCACTCGCGCACCTCCGGCGCGAACAGGATCGGCCACATCCGCTTCAACGCCAGCGCCGACATCGGCGTGCCGGCGAGGCCGAGCGTCAGCCGCGGCTCCTCGGCATAGTCGATCGCGCCAGTGCCGGCGACGCCCACCTCGCCATTGCTGATATTTGCCTGCGCCAGCACCATGCGCTTGTGGCCGGTATCGAAGCGCAGATCGACGGCGATGTTGTTGAAGATCAGCGGCGGCGCATCGCCGTGGCCACCGAGTACGATCGTTCCACCGCTAAGGCCGAGCCGCCACTCGGCGGCGCGATCACCCGGCGGCGAAAGATGCGCGAGCAGCGTGATCCGGTTGGCGCCCGAGACGACCTTGAACGGCGCGACCAGCACGCGCCGGCCGGCATCCCATTCCAGGCTGATGTCGGCCTGATCGATCGGCATCGGATAATCGGGCGTCTCACTGTCGATGATATGGCCCGCGCCAGCCGTCAAGGTGCCGCGAAAATGTGTCGGCAGGCCATCGCGCCCGATCTCACCCTTCAGTTCGCCGGTCAACGGCAGGTCGGCGCTGTAGGTCAGCCCCTTGGCGCGCCACGCCAGCAGCAAGGTCCGGGTCGAAACCTTGTTGGCCTTGATATCGACGGCCCGCACCCCGTTTTCGGGCGCGCCGACCGTAATGGCGAGCGACCAGGGCGTTTGACCGGCCTCGCCGATCCGCAACGCGACACCGCCGGCGCTGGGGCGGCGCAGGCTGAGGTCGATATTCTCAAACCCCCACCGATTGCCGCGCTGCCGGTCGTCGACGATCAGGCGGCCGTTCTTGAGGCCGACCTCATCGAGATTCTGGCCGTCGAGGCCGCTCAGGCTAAGACTGTCGAGCCAGGCAAGACCGGCCAATAGCGTATCGAAGTCGCCCGGCGCAGCCGTGCGTTCTCCGGGAGAGACAGTCGCGGCCGGCGCAGTATCAGTCGGCGGTGGCGTCGGACCAGCGGTATGGCCGGCCGGCACCGGTTGCGCGTTGGAGCCGGCGGACACCAGAATCTGCCCGTCCGGCTCGATCCGAACCGACAATTCGGCATCGACAAGATTGAGGCTCTCGGCGCGCAGCCGCCCCGCCAGCAACGCCCACCCCGACAGGCGCACTTCCGCCTTCGGGGCGCTCGCGACAATCGCCTGGTCCCGATCGCGGACGACGATATCGCGGATCCGCACCGCGACGCGGACACGGCCGGTGCGCTCGATCTGGGTGCCGCCGACCTCGACGCTTTGGCCGGGGCCAAAGTTCTCGGCGATGGCGGCGGCAAGCCACGGCGTTGCCATATCGAGGTTGATCGGCCCGGCGCCAAGCCGCCACCACAGCGCCGCGAAAGCGACGACCGCCACCGCGACTGCAAGCGCCATCGCCGCGAGCATCCGGCGCAGCCACGGGCGGCGCAGGACGCGCAACAGCGCCGCGCAATAATCGCCGACCCGCTGCAAGCCGCCGGCACGCCGCGCCAGAAGCCGCCGCGCCCGCTGGCAGGCCTCGTCATCGTCGTCCCACCGCTCGGACGGATGCCGGGGCGCCGGCCGCACGCCATGATGTGCATCGGAGGCCGGCAATCGCGCCTTCGCCGCCTCCCCCTGCGGCCGATCGGGAGGCCGGCCCCGATGGCCAGCCGGTTGCGGCACGGCCTTCCATGACGAGCGCTCGTCAGACGGCATGACCACCTTCCCCGGCTGTCGGCGGTCCACCTCGCGGCCACATCGTGAGATCGAAACAGGTCATTCTGATTATGCGGTCGCCCCGGAGAGCCGTCTTTCTCATTCCGGGTCCAACTCCATGGCGCTCAAGCGAAACATCGATCGTTTCGCATCGGGAGGTGCGTCAAACGTCCCTCAAGTAGCTCAGGCGGATGGCATCGGCGTCGCGGGCGGTCCCGCTTTGGCCGACGCGGGCGATTCATCGTATTTTAGGCGCTGAACGAGGTGTTTGCACGCACGGCATCCAGCCGCTGCGAATACGCGAAGCCGGATTCACTGTCGACCCGGCGAAATGACCCGGTGAAAGCGACGAAAGGAAGGCGCATGACCGAGAAAAGCATCAAGAAAAGCGTCAGGAAAACCAGCGGGAAAGCGGCCGCCGGCAGGCCCGCCGCGCCAGCGAAAGCGCGGACGGCGGCCGAGCCTGCCACCCTCGTCGAGGGCCACCGCGCACCGGCCTTCCGGCTGCCGCGCGACGGCGGCGGCACGGTGACCCTTGCCGACTTCGCCGGGCGAAAGCTCGCGATCTTCTTCTATCCGCGCGCCAACACCCCCGGCTGCACCCGCGAGGCAATCGCCTTCTCCCGTCTCGCGCCCGATTTCGCAGCCTGCGGCACCGCCGTGCTCGGCGTCTCGGCCGACCCGCCGGCAAAGCAGGAGAGCTTCCGCGACAAGCACGGCCTGACCGTCGCACTGCTCTCGGACGAGACGCACAAGATGCTCGAACGATACGGCGTCTGGGCAAAAAAGATGCTGTATGGCAAGACGTTCGACGGAATTATTCGCACAACGGTTCTGGTTGGCGCAGATGGCCGCGTTGCGCGTATCTGGCGCAATGTGAAGGTCGAAGGGCATGCCGAGGAGGTGCTGGCGGCAGCGCGCGCTCTACCGGGCTGAGCCACACGCGCTCCATCGATTCGGATTTTTCCGAATCCATTCGCCGAAAATTAACCACGTCGGCCTCAAATCGGCACAGTTATCGCCGGTCGGGTTCCTGCGTTGCCGGCGTTGGAGTGTCCATTGTCGAGCCGCACGAGTTCCCAGCCCGCGACGACGCCGCGCCATGTTCCCGGCCCCGTCCGGGCTTCCGTCCGGCATCCTGCCCCGCCCCCGGCCGCTAAAGCAGCGCGAAAGCCCGCCTACGTCATCGCCCATGCCGGCCGTCAGGTCCGCTTCGGGCCGGTGGTGTTCTGGGCCGCCGTCGGCAGCATCGTGCTGATGGGCGGCTGGTCGGCGGCGACCGCGACCTATTTCACCTTCCGCGACGATGTGCTGACGCGGTTGATCGCGCGACAAGCACAGATGCAATACGCCTACGAGGACCGCATCGCCGAACTGCGGGCGCGCATCGACCGCACCACCAGCAAGCAGATGCTCGATCAGGAGCAGTTCGGCCGCAAGCTCGATCAGATCATGCGCCGGCAGGCTCAACTGGAATCGCGCGCCAGCGCAATCAGCGCCCTGCCCGACCTCGCCCCGACCGGCTCGATCAAGCCGCAGCCGCGCGGCATCTCATTCCACGAGCCGGCCGCGACGCCCAGGCCGACGCCGATCAACGACACCGTCACTTTCGTTGCGCCCCCCGACCGCGAGGCGCGGCTGCAATCGCGCACCGTTGCCACGCGCCAGACCGGTTCGCCGCAAGGCGAGGCAAAGGAAACCGACGGCATCATCGCGCGGCTGCAAGCCTCGCTCGATCGCGTCGAGCAGCGCCAGTTCGCGGCGCTGGCCTCGGCCGAGGACTATTACGAGACCCGTGCCCGACGAATGCGCGCCGCGCTCGGCGACCTCGGGCTTGGCGGCGCCCACTTGCGCACACCGGCCCCGCGCGGCATCGGCGGACCGTTCGTGCCGGTCAAACCGGGCGCCGGCAACGTCAACTTCGAGCGCCAACTGTCCCGCGTCAGCGCCTCGCGGGCGCAGACCGAAAAACTCACCCAGGTGCTGGCGCATGTGCCCTATCGCAAGCCGGTGACGGGGCCGGTGGAGTTTTCCTCCGGCTTCGGCGTCCGCACCGACCCGTTCCTCGGCCGGCCAGCGATGCACACCGGCCTCGATTTTCGCGCCTCGACCGGCGAGCCGGCGCGCGTCACAGCCAATGGCCGCGTGGTGAAGGCCGGCTGGCACGGCGGTTACGGCCGCATGGTCGAAGTCGATCACGGCAACGGCCTGACCACCCGCTATGGCCACCTCTCGGCGATCCGGGTCAAGATCGGCGACACGGTCCGTATCGGCCAGACGATCGGCGATGTCGGCTCAACCGGCCGCTCGACCGGGCCGCATCTGCACTATGAGACCCGCATCAACGGCGAGGCGGTCGATCCGCAACGCTTTCTGCGCGCCGGGGTCAAGCTCGCGGCCGGTTAGGATACCGCCATTGTTGCGCCACGCCGTTTGTGGTTGATGCGGCGATCGACCACCGGATTACGGACGTGAGCGCACCTTCTCCCCGCATCGGCCCTCGTCACCCTCGCCTCGGACGGATCGGCGGAGCGCTGACCCGCGCGCTCACCGAACAGGCACTCAGGCTGCGCGGCTTTCACCGGCTCGGCAGCCGGTTTGCCGACCAGCGGTGCGCGGCGATCCGCGAGCGGCTGGCGCGCGGCGAGGCGGTGTACATTGCCGGGCTGTCGCCGTCGGGCACGCATAATTCCGGCGTCGCCCTGATCGAGGTTTCGGCAGCGCACGGCCCTCGCCTTCTCCTCAACAACGAAGAGGAGCGGTTTTCCGGCACCAAGCACACCACCGAGTATCCGCGCCAGGCGCTCGATGCGATGGCGGCGGCGCTGCATGGAATAGGCAAAGGCGTCGAGGATATCGCCGCCTTCACTGTCACCTGGGACTATCCGGCGCTGTTCGGCACGATGATCCGTACAGCGCTGGAAGAAGCGCCGGCAAGCCTGCGGCTGCTCAGCGTCTCCAACGCGGTCGGCGTCGATGCGCGCCGCATGGAACAGATGACGCGCACACCGAAACTGCTGGCGCGGCAGTTCGGGCTGAAAGCGCCGGTGCCGCTGATCTGCGTGCCGCATCACGACAACCACGCCTGGTTTTCCTACGCCGCCTCGCCGTTCGCCTCCGACGGCAGGCCCGTCGCGGTCGCGGTGCTCGACGGCACCGGCGATGTCGGCTCGGTATCGCTTTACGTCGCCGACCGTGACGGGATGCGCCGGATCTTTTCGAATGACAGCGTGTTCGACTCGCTTGGCGCGTTCTACAGCGTCATCTCCTCGACACAGGGCGGCTGGACGTGGCTCTCCAGCGAAGGCCGCTACATGGGCGCCGCCGCCTGGGGCGACATGAACCGCGCCACCAATCCCTTTTATGCGCGCCTCAAGGAGGTGCTGCATCTCGGCGACAACGGCGAGGTGCGGCTCAACCGTGCCATGGCGAACTGGGCCGCCGATCCTTTCGACAACCCCTATCATCGGCCACTCGCGGATATCCTCGGGCCGCCGCTCGCCCGCGACCAGTTGTGGAATCCCGACGCCGTGCTGCGCGTCGAGGACATCCATCATCGCCCCGACACGCAGGAGCGCCTCGACAAGGCAGCGGCGACGCAGATGGTGTTCGAGGATGCGCTGATCCACATCATCGACCACCTGCTGCGCACCACGAACACCAACCGGCTGGTGCTATCCGGCGGCGTCGCGCTCAACGCGCTCGCCAATATGCGGCTGCTCGAACATTTCGATGCGCGCTGGTTCAAGGCCGCGCAAGGCCGCGACAGCCGCCTGCATCTGTGGGTACCGCCGATGCCGGGCGACGCCGGCACGCCGATCGGCGCGGCCTGGCGGCTGGCGCATCTGGCTGGCGCGCCGCACGGTGAGCCGCTGAGCCACGCCTTCTACTGCGGCATGCCGCCGGAGGCGGCCGCGATCACGGCGGTGGTTGCCGCCGACGCCGATGTCGCCGCCGTGCCAGTCGGCACCGTCGCAACGGCTGCCGGGCGCGACGCCATCGCCGACCTGATGGCCTATTGCGTGGCGGCCGGCGGCATCATCGCGCTCGCCCAGGGCGCCGCCGAAACCGGCCCGCGTGCGCTCGGCCACCGCTCGATCTTCGCCAACCCGTGCGACGCCGGCGCGCGCGAACGCCTCAATGCCCGCGTCAAGTATCGCGAGGCGATCCGCCCCCTGGCGCCGATGGCGACGCTGGAGGCGGCGCAGCGCTATTTCGAGCTGGAGGACGGCGCGTCCGACGCCGGCTACAACGCCTATAACTACATGGTGCTGACCGCCCGCGCCAAACCGGGCGCGCCGGAGACGATCCCGGCGGTGATCCACGCCGACGGCACCGGCCGCATCCAGATCGTGCGCGAGGATGACGATCCTCTCACTCACGCCTATCTCAAGGCGATGGGGCGCCGCGTCGGCGTCGAAATGTCGGTCAACACCTCATTCAATGTCGCCGGCCCGATCGCGCAGACGCCGCAGCAGGCAGTGGAAACGCTGAAGCGCTCCAAGGGCCTCGACGCAGTCATCATGGTGGCGGCGAACGGCGCGGCGCTTGCCGTGCACCACGGCGGCGAACGCGACAGCGGCCGCTTCACGCGCTGGCATGCCGCCTGGCAAAGCGCGACAAAATCCGCCCGTCCATGATCAAGAGCGCGCTGGAAATGACCAGCGCGCCGACGATCTCGCGCGTCGTGATGGCTTCGTGCAGAAAAACCGCGCCAAGGATGATCGCAGTCACCGGCACCAATAGCGTCACCAGCATCACGTTGCCGGCGCCGGAGCTACGCACGATCTGGAAAAACAGGATGAAGCCGAGCGCGGTAGAGATCGCGCCAAGGCCAAGCAGCGCCAGCCATGTCGAAACGCTCGGCATCGGCAGTTGCCATGGCTGGTCGAACACGGCGCAAAGCACCATCATGATCACGCCGGTCGAGGCCAGTTGAAACGTCGCCGCGCCGATCGGCGGCACGTCGGCGACCACCCGCTTGGCCCACAGCGCGGCGAAGCCGTAGAACACCGTCGCGGCCAGACACAGCAGAATGCCGACGCTCTGCACCGAGCCGAAATCCATGTCGAACCCCTGCAGGATCAGCACGCCGGCAAAACCCAGCGCGACGCCCGCAACGCGCCGTGGATAAAGCCGCTCGTCGCCAAAGGCGGCCAGGATCAGTACGGTGAACACCGGCGTCATGGCGTTGACCACCGAGGCGATGCCGCTCGGGATCATGGTCTGGCCCATCGCCGTCAGCGTGAACGGGATGGCGTTATTGAGCAGAGCCAGCACCACGAACGGGCGCCAGCCCGCCCATGTCGTCGGAATTGCGATCCGGTAGACCCACAATAGCGGCGCCAGCAGCAGCGCAGCCAGAAGCGTGCGGAAGAACACGATGGTCATCGGCGGCACTTCCTTCACCGCCACGCCGACGAAGAAAAACGAGCCGCCCCACAGCACTCCCAGGACGAGGAGCCGCAGCCAGTCGCCGGGCGTGATGTGAAGATCGGATGCAGGCATGGGGCGCGGCGCTCCTCACGGCACCGCCATGGCAGGACGGCGCAGACGGTCCCCTGCCATAGCCGGGGCGACACGCCGCCGCCACCCGTTTCCCGGCATCGCAGCGATGCGGAGGCAAAAAGCGCCTCAGTCGACGTCCTCGACCACGCCGGGCGCCGTGCCGAACGCCTTTTGCGCCAGCGTCGCCGCCATGAACTCGTCGAGGTCGCCGTCGAGCACGCCGGCAGTGTCGGAGGTCTGCACGCCGGTCCGCAAGTCCTTCACCATCTGGTAGGGCTGCAGCACATAGGAGCGGATCTGGTGGCCCCAGCCGATGTCGGTCTTGGCGGCCTGGTCGGCGGCGGCCTGCTCCTCGCGCTTCTTCAATTCGATCTCGTACAGGCGCGCGCGCAGCATGTCCCACGCCTGCGCGCGGTTCTTGTGCTGCGAGCGGCCGGCTTGACAGACCACCGCCACGCCGGTCGGAATATGCGTCAGCCGCACCGCCGATTCGGTCTTGTTGACGTGCTGACCCCCGGCGCCGCCCGAGCGCATGGTGTCGACCCGCACGTCGGAATCTTTGATGTCGATCTTGATGCTGTCGTCCACCACCGGGAAGACCGTCACGCTGGAAAACGATGTGTGGCGCCGCGCATTGGCGTCGAACGGCGAAATCCGCACCAGGCGGTGCACGCCGCCTTCGGTCTTGAGCCAGCCATAGGCGTTGTGGCCGCTGATCTGCACCGTAGCAGACTTGATGCCGGCCTCTTCGCCCGGCGTCTCTTCCAGCACCTCGACCTTGAAGCCATGGGTCTCGGCCCAGCGCGTATACATGCGCAGCAGCATCGACGCCCAGTCCTGACTTTCAGTGCCGCCGGCGCCGGCGTGAACTTCGAGATAGCTGTCGAAGCGGTCGGCCTCGCCCGACAGCAGCGCTTCGAGCTCGCGCCGCGCCACCTCTTTCTTCAGCTCGCGCAAGCCGGCTTCCGCCTCGGCGACGACGCCCTCGTCGCCTTCGGCCTCGCCAAGCTCGATCATGCCGATGTGGTCGGCCAGCTCGCGCTCGACGCGCGCGATGCCGCCCAATGCGTCATCGAGCGCGGTGCGCTCCTGCATCAGCTTCTGGGCTTTCTGCGGATCGTTCCAGAGATCGGGATCCTCGGCGAGCTTGTTCAGCTCCGCCAGTCGCGCGGTCGAGGCATCGACGTCAAAGATGCCTCCTCAGCAGCCCGACAGACTGCTTGATCTCTTCGACAAGGTTCTCGATTTCAGGCCGCATGGTCAAAGGCTCGGGTCTTTCGCCATCTCAACGACGGACCGTTTAGCCGCCGCTGCCGCGCAAGGCAACCGCCTCAGTACAGGCCGCCGGTGCCGGAGCGGATGATGGCGCGATCGGCGTCGGGCGTCGCATAACCATCGGCGACGCCGATGATCGAATAGTTGTCGGGCGGCGCGGTGCCGGGCTTGAACGCTTCGAGGATGGTGCCGCCGGATGCGCCGGGGCCGGCCCGCATGCCGGTCTTGGCATCGACGCGGATCAGCTTGATGCCGGGCGGCACGCGGAACGGCGCCGCCGGCTTGTCGGCCAGCGCCACTTTGAGAAAATCCTTGGCGATCGGCGCGGCGAGATGGCCGCCGGTCATGGTGCGGCCGAGGTTGCGCGGCTTGTCGTAGCCGATATAGACGCCGACCGCGATGTCCGGCGAGAAGCCGACGAACCAGGCATCCTTCTGGTCGTTGGTGGTGCCGGTCTTGCCGGCGATCGGCTTGCCGACCTCCCTGACCACGGTGGCTGTGCCACGCTGGACCACGCCTTCCATCATCGAGGTGATCTGGTAGGTGGTCATCGGGTCGAGCACCTGCTCGCGGCGGTCGATCAAAGTCGGCTCGGGCTGGTTGCTCCAGCCTTGCGGCGCGTCGCAGCCACGGCATTCGCGCTGATCGTGCCGATAGATGGTATGGCCGTAGCGATCCTGAATGCGGTCGATCAAGGTCGGCGTCACGCGGCGGCCGCCATTGGCAAACATCGAATAGGCGGTGACCATGCGCAGCACCGTGGTCTCGCCGGCACCGAGTGCGTAGGACAGATAGTTCGGCAGTGTGTCGTAGACGCCGAAGCGCTTGGCGTATTCGCCGATCATCGGCATGCCGATGTCCTGCGCAAGGCGCACTGTCACGGTGTTGAGCGAGCGCTGCAAAGCGTTGCGCAAGGTGGTCGGCCCGAGATACTTGCCGCTGGAATAGTTGTCCGGCCGCCACACGCCGACGCCCGCCCCCTGGTCGATCTCGATCGGCGCGTCGATCACCACCGTCGAGGGGGTATAGCCGTTGTCGAGCGCGGTCGAATAGACGAACGGCTTGAACGACGAGCCTGGCTGCCGATACGCCTGCGTGGCGCGGTTGAACTGGCTCTGATCGAACGAGAAGCCGCCAACCATCGCCAGCACGCGGCCGGTCGAGGGGTCCATCGCGACCATCGCGCCCGACACCTCCGGCAACTGCCGCAGCCGGTAGTGACCTTCTTCCGGCTTGCCGTCCTTGCCGATCAGGGGGTCGGCATAGATGACGTCGCCGCGGTTCAGCACCTGCGTCACCGCCGTCGGCACCTTGCCACGACGCGCCCCGGCGGCGGGCTTGGCCCACTTCACCCCCTCCAGCGTGATGGTGCCGGTCTCGCGCGTTTTGGACACTGCGCCACCCAGTTCACGCCGCGGCTGAAAGCCGATCCTGGCCGTCTTGTCGTCGACTTCGAGCACCACCGCGAGCCGCCATGGCGAGATATCCGACAGCGACTTGATCTCAGCGAGCTTGGCACCCCAGTCGCCGGTGACATCGAGCTTTTCCAGTTCGCCGCGCCAGCCTTGAGCTTCGTCGTACTTCACCAGCCCCTGCACGAACGCCTGCCGCGCCACCACCTGCAATTTCGGATCGAGCGAGGTGCGCACCGACAGACCGCCCTCGTACAGTTTCTTTTCACCGTAACGCTCGAACACCTCGCGGCGCACCTCTTCGGCGAAGTATTCGCCGGCGAAGGTATGGCCACTCGAACGACTGGTGACAACAAGCGGATCCTTGCGCGCGGCGTCGGCCTCGGCCTGCTTGATCCAGCCGTTTTCCAGCAGCCGATCGATGACGTAGTTGCGGCGCTCGACCGCGCGCTCGTGGTTGCGCACCGGGTGCAGCACCGCCGGCGCCTTGGGCAACGCCGCGAGATAGGCCGCCTCCGCGACGCTCAGTTCGTTGACCGACTTGTCGAAATAAACCAGCGAGGCCGCCGCCACGCCATAGGCGCCAAGGCCGAGATAGATCTCGTTGAGGTACAGTTCGAGAATCTTGTCCTTGGAATAGGCGCGCTCGATCCGCATCGCCAGCAGCGCCTCCTTGATCTTGCGGGTGAACGATACCTCATTGGTCAGGAGAAAATTCTTCGCCACCTGCTGGGTGATGGTGGAGGCACCCTGCGGCCGGCGGTTGGAGCCGTAGTTCTGCACATAGAGCAGCGCGGCCCGGGCCAGCCCCTGGAAGTCAAGCCCGCCATGCTCGTAGAAATTCTTGTCCTCGGCGGCGAGGAAGGCGTTGATGACACCCTTGGGCACCGCCTGGATCGGCAGGTAAAGCCGCCGCTCGCGCGAATATTCGGCGAGCAGCGAGCCGTCGCCGGCATGCACGCGCGTCATCACCGGCGGCTCGTAGTTCTGGAGCTGCGAATAGTCCGGCAGGTCTTCCGAGAAGTGCCAGATCAGCCCGGCCGCGGCCGCGACGCCGACCAGGAACACGATGGTCCCCGCCGCAAACAGAAAGCCCATGAAGCGCAGCAGAAAGCGCATTGTTGCGTTTGCCTTGGTGGTCGCCGGCGGGCCGGCAGCATCATTCGATAAGGGGAACTGAGGCCGCCGCGGCAACGTCCCCCGGCCCGCGGGACGCACGGCGCGCTCCTCGATTCGCCGCCGGTGATCCAGCGCCCTCTATAATGCCGACGCTGTGGCCAAACTAGGGCTTTGGCGCCGTGTTCCCGCTTCCCTCCGGTTTCACCGCGCGGCGCCGGCCGAGACAACCCGCTTGCCGAGATAGGCTTCGATCGCCTGTGCCACCGCGCCGACGCTGCGCGCGCGCCAGTCATCGGACTTGAGGAGTTGCAGGTCGTCCTTGTTGGACACATAGCCGAGTTCGACCAGCACCGACGGCACGTCCGGCGCTTTCAGCACCTTGAAACCGGCCGATTTGAGCGGACGCTTGTGCAGGCGAACGACCCCCTTCATCTCGTTCATCAGCAGATGCGCGAAGCGATGGGAGAACGTCTTGGTCTCGCGCTGGGCCAGATCGATCAGGATGTCGGCAACCTCGGTCGGCTCCTCGGCCAAGTCGAGGCCGGCGATGGCGTCCGCCTTGTTCTCGGAATCGGCGAGCCGCTGCGCCTCAGCGTCGGACGCCCGCTCGGCCAGCGTGTAGATAGTGGCGCCGTGGGCGTCGCCTTCGCGGCGCGGCAGGGAATCGGCGTGGATCGAGACGAACAGCGCCGCCTGCTGGCGCCGGGCGATGCGCACCCGCTCGCCGAGCGGCACGAACGTATCGTCGCCGCGGGTCATGACGATGCGGTATTTATTTGTCTGCTCAAGCCGCTTGCGCAGCGCCAGCGAGAATTCCAGCACGATGTCCTTTTCGGCCTCGCCGCTCGCGGCCTGGGTACCGTTGTCGATGCCGCCATGCCCCGGATCGATCACCACCACCGGCCGGCCGTCCCCGACCGCCATGGCGGTTTCGGTGGCGGTCTCGGTGGCGATCTCGCGCGCCTCCGCCTGCGCCGGCGTCCGCGAAGCGCCAGCGGCGGCCAGCGCCTGCATGAAGGCGGCGCGATCGACCGCGGCCAGTTCCAGAACGAGCCGGGCGGGCTGGCCGTTGGCCGCCTCCAGCACCTCGACCTTGGCGATGCGCGCCGGCGCCGCGAGGTCGAACACGATGCGCGAGCCGCCGGCCATGACCAGCCCGTAGCGGAATGCCTTGATCAGCCCGCGCCCCTCGGCACCGGTGCCCTTGGCAAGATCGAACCGGACCTGCGGGACATCGAGCACCACCCGGTAGGGATCGGCGAGCGCGAAGGCCGCCACCGGAATCTTGCGGTCCAGATCGAGAATGAAACGGGTTTGCCGGTCATCACCGGCCAGCCGTGCGTCCGATGCCACCGGAAACGGCGCGGCCGCGGCCGCCGAAGCCTCGGTCGCCAGCACCGATTTCGGCGCCGTCAGGCAGCCGACCACGAGCGCCGCCCCGAGCAGCGCCGCGCCAAGCCCCACGTCCTGTAAAAAGCGACCCGCCAAGACACCCCCGCCTGTCGGCCCCTCTTACCGCAATAGAGTTGCAGGGTTAATCGGCACTTAACCGGAAACGACGGATTGCACCGCAATGTTGCGCCGGCGCGACGCGCCGGCCGCTCCCTTGATGATAGCCGCCCTTGCCAGTGCCGGCGATTACCCGTATGTAGCAAGAACTGACGGTAAAATTTCCGGTTGTGTCGCGTTCAACCACCCGGTGCAGCGCTGGTTGCTCCAAACCTGTTCGTAGTCCGAACGATCGGACTCAAGTCATTGGGCACCTGCGTATTTGCTGCTTCCTCCCCAGCCAGCGCTAGCGCGCGACTGTCGAAAGAAGCGGTCAAGCCCGAGCGGTCAACGGTCCCGGGTAACACACGCTTCGGACGAACGCTGCGCGGCCGCTGATTGGCGGCCAACGACCGGGAAAAGCAGTCAGCGTGCGCCGCAAGGCGTCGCGGGCACTGTCAGCATTTCTGCGTGGCGGCCGAACGCCGCCCGATTGTTCTCGCGGGCCGACGCACCATGCGCCTGAAACCACCGACCCTCCTCCCTGCCGAGCCTCGGCGACGTGCCTCTGCGGCGCGCCGCGTCCGGCCAGCACCCGGGTCGGCCAGGCGCCCAGAACCGCGTTTCGGCCTTTTCAACATCCCCGAATCAGGTGGACCGTCCCGTTATCCGGCCGCGCTTCATGCGCGCGTTCCGCGACACGGCGGCCGCCAGCAAGAGTTCCCACATGCCCAACAAAATGTTGATCGATGCGACCCACCCGGAGGAAACCCGGGTGGTCGTGGTTCGCGGCAACCGCGTCGAAGAGTTTGATTTCGAATCCGCCAACCGCAAGCAGCTTCGCGGCAACATCTATCTGGCCAAGGTGACGCGGGTCGAACCGTCGTTGCAGGCCGCCTTCATCGAATACGGCGGCAACCGCCACGGCTTCCTCGCCTTCAGCGAAATCCACCCGGATTACTATCAAATCCCGGTCGCTGACCGGCAGGCGCTGATCGAGGCCGACGAGCAGGCCCATCGCGAGGCCGAAGAGGAATCGGAGAGCCGGCCGAGCCGGCGCCGTTCGCGTCACCGCAGCGCCCGCCGGCGCAGCCACGGCGAGCGCGTTCAGAGCCAGATCGTCGAGGGCGACAACGGCGCTGCGGCCGATCCCGAGTCGCACGGCGAGGCCGACAACGGCCACGACGACGCTGCCGCGACGGACATGAACGCGGTGGCGGGTCAGCATGACGACGGCCCGGACGCCGCCACGGTGTTCGCGCCGGACGACACCGCGCCCCTGCCCGGCAACGCCTTGGCCGATGATGCCTTGGCCGATGATGCCTTGACCGATGACGCCTTGACCGATGACGCCTTGACCGATGACGCACAGCCGGCCGAACACGGCATTGCCGCCAGCGAGGCACCGGCCGAGCCTGCCGTCCCGCCGGATGCGGCCGACGATGCAGCCACCGTGAGTGCCGACGATGACGCCGATGTGCCGGCCGTTGCCTCTCACGACAGCGAAGAGCCGTACGGCGACGACAATGGCCATGATGACGCCGATGGCGACGACAATGGCGACAATGGCGAAGCCGGCGTCAGCGAGGCCGGGCACAGCGCCAATGGCGACGATGATGACGACGACGATCATGACAATGACGATCACGACGACGACAACGGCCATGACGATCACGTCGAGTCGGTCGGTGGCGACGACGTGCTCGAAGAAGTGCCGGAGCGTGCCTTCCGGCCGCGCCGCCAGTACAAGATTCAAGAGGTCATCAAGCGCCGTCAGGTGATGCTGGTGCAGGTCGTCAAGGAGGAGCGCGGCAACAAGGGCGCGGCGCTCACCACCTACCTGTCGCTGGCCGGCCGCTATGCCGTGCTGATGCCCAACACTGCCCGCGGCGGCGGCATCAGCCGCAAGATCACCTCCTCGCAGGACCGTTCGCGGCTCAAGGAGGTGGTGCAGGATCTCGACGTGCCGGAGGGCATGGGCGTCATTCTGCGCACCGCCGGCGCGGCGCGCACCAAGCCGGAGATCAAGCGCGACTTTGAGTACCTATTGCGGATGTGGGAGACGGTGCGCGACACCACCCTCAACTCGCAGGCGCCGACGCTGGTTTACGAAGAAGGCTCGCTGATCAAGCGCTCGCTGCGCGACCTCTACAACAAGGACATCGACGACATCATCGTCGCGGGCGAGGCCGGTTATCGTGAAGCGCGCGACTTCATGAAGATGCTGATGCCCTCTAGCGTCCGCGCCGTCAAAGCCTATCACGACGCCCAGCCCTTGTTCTCGCGCATGGGCGTGGAGAGCCAGCTCGACGCGATGTTCTCGCCGACGGTGCAACTGCGCTCCGGCGGCTACCTCGTCATCAACCAGACCGAGGCGCTGGTTTCTATCGACGTCAACTCCGGCCGCTCGACGCGCGAGCATCACATCGAGGATACCGCGCTCAAGACCAACCTCGAAGCGGCGGAAGAAGTGGCGCGGCAATTACGCCTGCGCGATCTCGCCGGGCTGGTCGTCATCGATTTCATCGACATGGACGAGAAGCGCAACAACCGCGCGGTCGAACGCAAGATCGCCGACTGCCTGAAGCAGGACCGCGCCCGCATCCAGATCGGCCGCATCTCGCATTTCGGCCTTCTTGAGATGTCGCGCCAGCGCATCCGCGCCAGCATGCTGGAAAGCTCGACCGAGTCCTGCCCGCATTGCGGCGGCTCGGGCCGCATCCGCTCGGTCGGCTCGGTGGCGCTGCAACTGCTGCGCGGCCTCGAAGAGGTGCTGATGAAGGGCGCGACCCACAATCTGGTGGTCCGCACCCGCACCGATGTCGCGCTCTATGTGCTCAATCACAAGCGCGGCCACCTGCGCGATCTTGAAACCGCCTTCCAGGTGGCGATCTCGGTGATGGCGGACGCTTCCGTTGGCGGCCAGCAGTCGTTCGCCATCGATCGCGGCGATCAGGTTCATACCCTCGAAGCCGCCAAGGCGCTGCTCGCCGCGCGCTCGGCCGGTCCCGTCGTGGCCGTCAGCGAGGCAGGCGACGAGATGGCCGACGCCGAACACGACGAGACGGCGACCGGTACGGACGCCGACGCGCATGCCGCCGAACACGACGAGGGCGGCGAGGACGAGGGCGGCGA
>JBARWE010000044.1:0-4559 GCA_049646625.1 Xanthobacteraceae bacterium | reverse complement strand
GATCGAGGAAACCTGCTGGATGTGATCGGCGCCGGCGCCTGGGGCACGGCGCTGGCCGGCGCGGCCGCGCGGGCCGGGCGCAGCGTGGTGCTCTACGTCCGTAGCCAGGCTCAGCGCGACGCGATTGCGGCAACCGGCGAGACGCCGCGCCTGCCGGGCATTCCACTGGCCGAGGGCATCGCCGTCACCGGCGATCTGGCGCGCGCCGGAGGCTGCGACATGGTGCTGCTCGCCGCTCCCGCGCAGGCGCTGCGCGAGGCGGCTGCGGCTGCGGCGGATCATCTTGCGCCGGGCACGCCGGTGATCGCCTGCGCGAAAGGCATCGAGCGCGGCTCAAGGCGCTTCATGACCGAGGTGGTTGCGGAAGCGCTGCCGCGGGCCGTGCCGGCGATCCTGTCCGGTCCCGGCTTTGCCGAGGATGTCGCGCGCGGCCTGCCGACCGCGGTGACGCTGGCTGCACACGATGCGCGACTGGCGGCGGCGCTGGTCGCGGCGCTCGGCTCGGCGACGTTCCGGCCCTACCACACCACCGACGTGCGCGGTGTCGAGATCGGCGGCGCGATCAAGAACGTGCTGGCGATCGCCGCCGGCATCGTCGCCGGCCGCCGGATCGGCGCCTCGGCGCTGGCCGCGCTGACGACGCGCGGCTTCGCCGAACTGACGCGGTTCGGCCGGGCGCAGGGCGCGCGGCCCGAGACGCTGGCCGGCCTGTCGGGGCTGGGCGACGTCATCTTGAGTTGCACCAGCGCGCAGTCGCGCAACTTTTCGTTTGGCGTGGCGCTGGGCGAGGGGCGCAGCATCGCCTCGGCCGCCGGCGGCAAGCTGGCCGAGGGCATGTTTACCGCCGCAGTACTGCTCGATCTGGCGCGCGCCAAAGGCATCGACATGCCGATCACGCACGCCGTCGCCGCGATCCTCGCCGGCGATCTCAGCGTCGAGGCGGCCATCGAGGCACTGCTGGCGCGGCCGTTCAGGGCGGAGGGAGACGAATGAACTACTGGCTGGTCAAGTCGGAACCGGATGCCTGGTCGTGGCAGCAGCAGGTCGCCGCCGGCGCCAAGGGCGAAGCCTGGACCGGTGTGCGCAATCATGCCGCCAAGCTCAATCTGATGCGGATGAAGACGGGCGATCAGGCGTTTTATTACCACTCCAACATCGGCAAGGAGATCGTCGGCATCGTCGAGGTGGTGCGTGAGCACTATCCCGATCCGACCGACAAGACGGGAAAGTTTGTCTGCGTCGATGTGCGGGCGCTGAAGGCGTTGCCGAAGCCGGTCACGCTGTCTGCGCTCAAGGCCGATCCGCGCTTTGCCGAGATGGCGCTGATCAAGCTGTCGCGGCTGTCGGTGCAGCCGGTGACGGCGGCGGAGTGGAAGGCGGTCTGCAAGCTCGCCGGCCTGTAACCGATCCTTTGCGTTTTCTTCCCGCCGGTCAACGGCTTGGAGACGCAGGCGTTTATCAAGTCGCCCGACAAAAGTGGTAATTGGCTCGGCTTGTTAAACGGGTGCGGGCGAGCGCATAATGGTTAGAATAAGAACGTGGCTGTCCGCGGGCAGGCACGGGACGTTGCGTGGAGGAGAGACGAATGTCCGAGAAAGTGTACGACGTACCGGCCGAGTGGGCCAAGCGGGCCTTTATCGACGAGGCGAAATATCGCGAGACCTATGCGCGCTCGATCCGCGACCCCGATGGGTTCTGGAGCGAGGAGGCCAAGCGTCTCGACTGGATCAAGTTCCCCACCAAGGTCGGCAACTGGTCGTTCGAACCGGGCAACGTCTCGATCAAGTGGTTCGAGGATGGCGTCATCAACGCCGCCTATAACTGCATCGACCGTCATCTTGAGAAGCGCGGCGATCAGGTCGCGATTATTTTCGAGGGCGACGATCCGGGCGTCTCCAAGAAAGTCACCTACAAGCAGTTGCATGAAGAGGTCTGCCGCTTCGCCAACGTGCTGAAGGCGCACGGCGTCAAGAAGGGCGACCGCGTCACCATCTACCTGCCGATGATTCTGGAAGCAGCCTACGCCATTCTGGCCTGCGCCCGTATCGGCGCGCCGCACTCGGTGGTGTTCGGTGGCTTCTCGCCCGACTCGCTGGCCGGCCGCATCAAGGATGCCGCCTCAAGCATCGTCATCACTGCCGACGAGGGCCTGCGCGGCAGCAAGAAGGTGCCGCTCAAGGACAACACCGACGCGGCCGTCGACAAGGCTGGCGGCGTCAAGACCGTGATCGTGGTGCGCCACACCGGGGGCAAGGTCAACATGACGCCGGGCCGCGACGTCTATTACGACGAGGCCGCCAAATCGGTCAGCGCCGATTGCCCGTGCGAGCCGATGAACGCCGAGGATCCGCTGTTCCTGCTCTACACCTCCGGCTCGACCGGCCAGCCCAAGGGCGTGCTGCACACCACCGGCGGCTATCTCGTCCATGTCGCGGCGACGCACCAGTATGTGTTCGACTACCATGACGGCGACGTCTACTGGTGCACCGCCGACGTCGGCTGGGTGACGGGCCACAGCTACATTCTCTACGGCCCGCTCGCCAACGGTGCGACCACGCTGATGTTCGAGGGCGTGCCGAACTATCCCGACATCTCGCGGTTCTGGAACGTCGTCGACAAGCATCAGGTCAACATCTTCTACACCGCACCGACCGCGATCCGCGCGCTGATGCAGGCCGGCGAGGAGCCGGTGAAGAAGACCTCGCGCAAGAGCCTGCGGCTGTTGGGGTCGGTCGGCGAACCGATCAACCCCGAGGCGTGGGAGTGGTATCACCGCGTCGTCGGCGAGGGCCGCTGCCCGATCGTCGATACCTGGTGGCAGACGGAAAACGGCGGCATCCTGATCTCCGCGCTGCCGGGCGCGATCAAGCTCAAGCCCGGCTCGGCAACGCTGCCGTTCTTCGGCATCGTGCCGGAGATCGTCGACGCTGACGGCAAGGTGCTGGAGGGCGAATGCCAGGGCAATCTGTGCATCGCCCGCTCGTGGCCCGGCCAGTTGCGTACCATCTGGGGCGACCATGCCCGCTTCGAGCAGACCTACTTCTCGTCCTACAAGGGCAGGTATTTCTCCGGCGACGGCTGCCGCCGCGATGCCGACGGTTACTACTGGATCACCGGCCGCGTCGATGACGTCATCAACGTCTCCGGCCACCGCATGGGCACCGCCGAGGTCGAAAGCTCGCTGGTGGCGCACGACGCGGTGTCGGAAGCCGCGGTGGTCGGCTACCCGCACAACATCAAGGGCCAGGGCATCTATGCCTATGTCACGCTGATGGCGGGCGTCGAGCCGAGCGAGCAGCTGCGCAAGGATCTGGTGGCGTGGGTGCGCCATGACATCGGGCCGATCGCCTCGCCCGACATCATCCAGTTCGCGCCCGGCCTGCCCAAGACGCGCTCGGGCAAGATCATGCGCCGCATCCTGCGCAAGATCGCCGAGGACGAACCCGGCAGCCTCGGCGATACCACGACGCTGGCCGATCCGACCGTGGTCGACGACCTCGTCAAGAACCGCCAGAACAAGAAGGCGATGGCCTGATAGCGGCCGCTTGATCCTTATCGGCCCGCGCGGCCGCCCCACCCCCGGAGCGTTGCTCCGGGGGTTTTTCGTTTGGCGGGCTGTTTCTCAGCTATCTTGCGCAAATTCCCGCAACGATCGAGGGCGTCGCAGTGGACGCCCGTGCCTCACGACAATGTCAGCTACGGCGTATCCCATCGCCGGCATTTCCTGGCCGGTGTTGTTTTCATGCCATTTACTTTCCTGCCGGCATTTTCTTTCTATGCTCTCGCCGCACTGTGTCGCGGCGGGATGGAGTGTACGAAGGTGGCGGTGACAGGTTCGATGGGCCGGGGGTGCGGCATTCAGGCCGCCGTTCTCGGCGCGGCGTTGGTCGTGGGACTGGCGGCGGCGAGCCCGGCCGTGGCGCGGCCCGATGCGGTCGCCTTCCGCGGCGACTACGCACCCGGCACCGTGGTGGTGAAAACGCGCGAGCGAAAACTCTATCTGGTGGTCGAGCCGGGCCGCGCCATTCGCTATCCGGTCGGCGTCGGCAAGGCCGGCAAGCAGTGGACGGGCGCGACCCGCATCAACGGCAAGTATCGCAATCCGGCTTGGTCGCCGCCGGCCGACGTCAAGCGCGACAATCCGAACATCCCCGATGTCATTGCCGGCGGTTCGCCGGCCAATCCGATGGGGGTTGCGGCGATGACGCTGGCTGGCGGCGAATACGCCATTCACGGCACCAACCGGCCTGGCTCGGTCGGCGGCTTCGTCTCCTACGGTTGCATCCGCATGTACAACGACGACATCACCGATCTCTACGCGCGGGTGTCGGTCGGTACGCCGGTCGTCGTGGTCGCGCGATAGCGTTTTCAAGCGAAGCGGGTACCGCTTCGCGTGAAGAAAACGCGCAAAAAACAAAAAATCCAGAGCATCGCCCCTCGTCCAGTCGAGAGAGGAACGCACAGTCAGAAGTCCGAAGCGATGCCCTTGCGTTCCCAGTCGCCGTAGCGGGTCGGCTCCGGCCCCGCCGGTCCCTGATGCTCGGCCGGCTGCGGTGAGG
>JBARWE010000043.1:0-42782 GCA_049646625.1 Xanthobacteraceae bacterium | reverse complement strand
CCGCCACCGCCGCGGCGCCGTCAGCCCCGCGCTCGGAGATCGCCGAAGGCAAGCAGCTCGCCGAGGACAACGGCTGCACCGCCTGCCATTCACCCGGAAAGGAGAAGCTGGTCGGCCCCGGCTGGGGCGGCCTCTACGGCTCCACGGTCACGC
The DNA here is from genome assembly GCA_049646625.1 of Xanthobacteraceae bacterium. Lineage (GTDB taxonomy): Bacteria > Pseudomonadota > Alphaproteobacteria > Rhizobiales > Xanthobacteraceae > PRO6. The sequence continues at coordinate 42,629 of JBARWE010000043.1, read as the reverse complement.
TTGCGGACGGCTCCAAGGTCACCGCCGATGACGCCTACCTCACCGAATCCATCCTCAACCCCGATGCCAGGATCGCCCACGGCTTCGAGGCCGGCGCCATGCCCTCGTTCGCCGAAATGCTCGATGACAAGCAGGTGGCCGCGATCGTCGCCTATCTCCGCACCTTGAAGGACCGCAAGCCATGATCCGCATCGAATACGAGACGCAACGCTTGAGCCTGCGCTTCTTCCTGCTGATGCTGGCGCTCTACTTCGTGCAGGTCGGCTTCGGGCTGATGCTGGCGGCCCAGCATATCGACCCGAAACTGCTGGCCGGCACGCTCAACTTCAACGTGGCGCGCGCCCAGCACCTCAATCTCGGCATCTTCTGGATCCTGTCCGGCTTCATCGCCACTATGCTGTTCGTCGGCCCGCTGTTGTCGAAGCGCGAGCTGGCCGCACCATGGCTGATCAAGTTTCTGTTCTATGCGCTGCTCGCGGTAGTGGCCTGGAACGTCTCGACCCAGGTGCTGGCGCAGTGGGGCATCGCCGGGTGGTGGAAGGGCCAGCCGCTGTTGCAGGAGGGGCTGGAATATCTCGAAGCCGGCCGCATCGCCGACGTCGTCATCCTGATCGGCTTCGCCATCGTCTGTTACGTCATCGTGCGCAGTTTTCCGCCGCTGTCGCAGTGGAACGAAATTCACTGGGGCCTCGGCCTTGGCGTAGTGGCGCTGACCGCGGTGTGGGTGTTCGGCCTGTTCTTCGTCGAGCGGCTCGACCTGCAGGAATATTTCCGCTGGTACGTCGTCCACTATTGGGTCGAGGGCGTGTGGGAGGTGATCCACATCGCGCTGGTCGGCTTCCTCCTGGTGTTGATGTTCAAGGCCGACATCAAGTCGGTCGGCTACGCGGTGTTCTGGGGTATCTCACTGGTGTGGCTGTCGGGCCTGCTCGGCAACGCGCATCATTACTTCTGGGTCGGCACGCCGGAATTCTGGCAATTCTGGGGGTCGCTGTTCAGCGCGCTGGAGCCGTTGCCGCTGATCTTCTGCTTCTGGCACATCTATCTGGACGCCCATCAGGACGGAAAACCGGTCGCCAACTTCCCGGCCTTCGCCTTCCTGCTCGGCTCGGTGGTGCTGGAACAGGTCGGCGCCGGCATCCTCGGCTTCACCATGACGTTCGCGCTCACCAATGTGTGGTCGCACGGCACCTGGGTGACGCTGAGCCACGCCCATCTGGCGCTGTTCGGCACCTTCGGCATGCTCGGCCTTGCCGCCGCCTACTACGCGGTGCCGGTGGTGCGCGGCGTGCAGCGTTTCGACCAGCGCATCGGCACGCTCGCCTTCTGGCTGGTGTTCACCGGCATGCTTGGGCTTGGCTTCGCCTTCGCCATTGGCGGCACCATCCAGGTGTTCGTCTACCGCACGCTCGGCCTTGACTGGTTCGGCGGCGACGTCGCCCCGGCGATGCTGGCAACAAAACTGCTGGTGCCAATCTTCGGCCTGATCTTCGCGGTCGGCACCTGCCTATTGGTATTCGACCTGATGACGCTCGGCTACCGCCCGCTGCCGGCAGTGATTACGCCGGCACCCGCCAGCGGTGTCGCGGCCGCACCGACGCGGTGGAGCCGGCGCCTGACCGGCTGGGAGGCCGGGCTGTGGCTGCTCGCGATGTGGGTGTTCGGCGCCATCATCACGCTCGGGCTACTCAGCTTCAACCTCGACACCGTGCGGCAGGGCAATGCCGGCTTCCCCTATCTGATGGCCGGCGTCGGCTATCCGGGGCTGTTGTTGGTGACGCTGTTGTTCGTCTGGCGGTTCTTGAGTTCGCTCGCCGCGCGCAGCCGCGTGGCGAAGGTGCAAGCCGCGCCAGCCGTGCTGGCGCAGCCCGAACCGGTGGCCGCGATATGAACCGCCGTCAGCGCCGCCGCCATACGAACAGGCTCGACATGGCGTAATTCCACACCACGCCCATCAGCGCGCCGGCGGCGCCGGCCAGCCACCACACCGGGCTGCGGCCATAGATGGAGAACGCCACGCCGACATTGGCGAACAAGCCGACGCTGCACACGCCGTAAAACGCCAGCAGCCCGCGCAGCAGCGCCGCTCCCTTGAGGCGCTGGTCGCGGTAGGTGAGGAAGTTGTTGAGCAGGAAATTGCTGGTCATCGCCACCAGCGCGGCCGCACCCTGCGCCTCGGCAAATGGCGCGGCCGTGAAGTTGATCAGCAGGTAGAGCGCGGCCAGATGCACGATCAGGCCGATGGCGCCGACCGCCGCGAACAGAAGAAAGCGCAGCGACACCGCATCGTTGGTCAGCTTGGCGAGCAATAGCCCGAGGAAATCCATCGCCACCATGGAATCGAGCTTGCTCTCGCCGGCATGGCGCGTGCCGAACACGAACGGCACCTCGACGATGGCGAGCTTGCCTTGCGAGGAGGCGAGGATATCAAGCAGGATCTTGAAGCCCTGCATCGACAATTTGGGCGCCACCGCCTCGAACCGCTCGCGGCGGATCATGAAGAAACCGCTCATCGGATCGGCGACGGTGATGCGCAGCAGTTTCTGTGCCAGCGTGGTGGCGAACGACGAGATGCCCTGCCGGCGCCGGTCGAAGCTCGACGAACTGCCGCCCTCGACATAACGGCTGCCGATGGCGAGATCGGCACCCTCTTCCTTCAGCTTCGCCAGCATCACCGGCAGCCGGGTCTCGTCATGCTGCAAATCCGCGTCGATCACCGCGACGTAGGGCGCGCTTGAGGCAAGGATGCCCTCGATGCAGGCACCCGACAGCCCACGCCGGCCGATACGGCGCAGCACGCGGGCGCGCGGGTCGCGGCGTGCCAGCTCCTTCACCACCTCCCAGGTGCCGTCGGGAGAATCGTCATCGACGAAAATCGCCTCCCATGCCACGCCTTGCAGCGCGGCATCGAGCCGCTGAAACAGCACGGCCACATTGTCGCGCTCGTTGAACGTCGGCACGATCACCGAAAGCTCCGGCGAGGCGGCGACGATGGCGGGGCGCGAAGGGGGGGCGTCGGTCATGGCGCCCTGCTATATCTGCCGCCCCCTACGCTGCCAAGGGCGGTAGCGGAACAGGCGGTAGCGGGACCGGCGGCAGCGCGATCAGACGGCGGTGATATCCGGACAGGAACATGCCCAAAAAAGCCAACGACCACGAACAGACCCGGCAAGCGCGTACATCCGGCGCTGCTGGATCGGTGCGTGGTCGTCCCGGCAGCGGAGCAAGGGGGGATTGCATCGACGCCGCCGTTGTTCGCAAGATGGGGATGCATTGCGGCCTTTTCAAGGGCACCGCAAAATACTCTTCGGAGACGGTCAATGGCAGGTAAGGCAACGGCGGCGGGACAGGGCGCGGCGGCGAAGGCCGGCCGCATCCGCATTGGCATCGGCGGCTGGACCTTCGCACCCTGGCGCGGGGTGTTCTACCCGGACAAGCTGGCGCAGGCCAAGGAACTGAGCTACGCCGCCAGCCGCCTCACCTCGATCGAGATCAACGGCACTTACTACGGCTCACAGAAGCCGGAGAGTTTTCGCAAATGGGCGCGCGAGGTGCCGGACGGTTTCGTGTTCTCGCTGAAAGGCCCGCGCTTCGCCACCAACCGCCGGGTGCTGGCGGAAGCGGGAGACTCGGTGAAGCGCTTTTACGATTCCGGCGTGCTGGAGCTTGGCGACCGGCTCGGCCCGGTGCTGTGGCAGTTCGCGCCGACCAAGAAATTCGACGAGGCCGATTTCGGCGCCTTTCTCGAACTGTTGCCGCGCGAACTGGACGGCCGCGCGCTGCGCCATGTCGTCGAGGTGCGCCATGACAGCTTTTGCACGCCGGCCTTCATCGCGCTGCTGCGGCGCTTCGCAACGCCCGTGGTCTATGCCGAGCACGCCACCTATCCGGCGATCGCCGACATCGCGGGCGACTTCGTCTATGCACGGCTACAGAAGGGCCACGACGACGTGCCGACCTGTTATCCGCCCAAGGCGCTCGACGCCTGGGCGAAGCGGCTCGCCACCTGGGCCGCCGGCGGCGCACCCGACGACCTCGCCCGCATCAGCGCGGAGCCAGCGAAGAAAGCGCCGCGCGACGTGTTCGCCTACCTCATCCACGAGGGCAAAGTGCGCGCACCGGCCGGCGCCATGGAGCTGATCAAGCGGCTGACGTAAGGTCCCCTCACCCCAACCCTCTCCCCGGCGGGGAGAGGGAGCACACTGATCACGCCGCTTCCTACTTCTGCGTCAGAAACCCGTGCAGCGCCTCGGTGAAGGCGTCAGCCGCCTCGATATTGGAAATATGCGCGGCATCGAGAATGGTCAGGCTCGCGCCGGCGATGCCACGGCGAATCATCTCCGCCGCCTCCACCGTCGTCGACTTGTCGTGGCGACCGGCGACCACCAGCGTCGGCCGCGTGATCTTCGGCAGCAACGCGCGCTGGTCGAGCGTCGACAGCGCCTCACAGCAGGCGATGTAGCCCTCGGCCGGCGAAGCCACCAGCATCGCCTTCATGCGCGCCGTTGCCTCGGGATCGCGCTTACGGAAATCCTCCGTCAGCCAGCCGGCGATCACCGTATCGGCGATGGCGGCAAGCCCCTGCTCCTTCACCGCCTTGATGCGGGCGAGCCAGTTGGCGGGATCGGGATAGTAGCAGGTGGTGTTGGCGAGCACGAGCCGATCGAACCGCTCGGGCGCGTTGGCCCCCAGCCACTGGCCGACCATGCCGCCCATCGACAGCCCGCACCAGTGCGCCTTGGTGATCTTCAGGTGGTCGAGGATCGCCAGCACATCGCGGCCGAAGCGCTCCATCGAATACGGACGCGGGTCGATGCTCGATGCGCCGTGACCGCGGCGGTCGTAACGGATGATGCGGAAATCGTCGGCGAGCGCGGCGACCTGCGGCTCCCACATCGCAAGCGTGGCGCCGAGCGAATTGGAAAAGATCAGCGCCGGGCCGTCCGCGCGGCCATCGATACGGACGTTGAGTTGGCAGCCGTCGCCGGCGTCGATCAAAGGCATTGCAAGTCCTCCGTGTCAGGATTGGTCGAGCGAGGCCAGCAGGCGGTCAATCAACGCCTGTGCCGCGCCCTGATAGCGAATGGGGTCGAACAGCCGCGTCAGCGCCTCGGGCGCAAGATGGCGCGCGACCTCGCGGTCCTCATTGAGCACCGCGTGCAGGCCGCGCCGGCTTGCGATGGCGGCGCGGCTCGCCGCCTCGACCAATCGGTGCGCGCGTGCCTTGCCGACTTTCCCGGCCAGCGCCATAGTCACCGCCTCGGCCATCACCAGCCCATGGGTGGCGTCGAGATTGGCGCGCATGCGCGCCGTATCGACCGACAGCCCCTCGGCCAGTTCGACCATCGCCGCGACCGCGCCGGAGGCGACCAGCATCAGCGTCGGCAGCGTCGGCCATTCCGCGTGCCAGGCGCCGGGGCTGCGCTCGTGCTCCTGCACCTGGGTGGCGAAGATGGTGGCGGCAAGGCCCGGCGCCATCGCCGCCGCCGCCAGCGCGCCGGCGGAGGCCACCGGATTGCGCTTGTGCGGCATGGTGGTCGAGCCGCCGCGGCCCTCGCCCACCGGCTCGAACACCTCCGCCACATCGGTCTGCATCAACAGCGACACGTCGCGCGCGATCTTGCCGCAACTGCCGCACAGGATGGCGAATACGCTGGCCGCTTCCGCGATGCGGTCGCGCTGGGTGTGCCACGGCGCCGGCGGCAGCGGCAGGTCGAGTTCGCCCGCCAGATATCCGGCAACCGCCAGCCCCTTGTCGCCGAGCGCGGCCAGCGTGCCGGCGGCGCCGCCGAATTGCAGCGCCAGCCCCTCGGTGCGTTGCCGCTTTAGCCGCGCACGATCGCGCCCGAGCGCTGCGGCATAGTGCGCGAGTTTCAGTCCGAACGGCATCGGCAGGGCGTGCTGTAACAGCGTGCGCGCCACCGCCGGGGTGTCGCGATGGGTGCGGGCCAGCGCGGCAAAGCCGTCGATCGCCCGTGTGAGATCGTCGATCAGCAGATCGATCGCCGCCCGCAATGTCAGCATCGTCGCGGTGTCGATGATGTCCTGACTGGTGGCGCCCCAATGGACGTAGCGCGCGGCTTCGGTGTCGCTGCGCGCCACCTGCGCCGTCAGCGCCCGGACCAGCGGGATCGCGAGGTTGCCGGCGCGGCTGGCGGCTTCGGCGAGTTCGGCGCGGTCGTAGGCATCGGCCCAGCAGGCCGCCTCGATCGGCGCCACGGCGGCGGCCGGGATGACGCCGGCCCTGGCTCCGGCGCGCGCCAGCGCCGCCTCGGTGTCCAGCATGGCTTGCAGCATCGCGCCGTCGTCACAAACGGCGCGCATCGCTGCGCTGGAGAACAACGGCGCCAGTAAAGGAAAGGAAGCGGTACTCATCGGTGCGCGCACCCTATAGTGTTTTTGCGCGAAGGGGAAACGCCCGCGCCGCCTTCTTGCATTGCACCATGAACCGCCGGTCTTTTCTTCGTGCCAAGCGTGCGGTAGTGGGAGGGTTTATCAGACGTGACGGAGCTAACCGACCATGGCGATGACGATGACCGGCGAGGTACAGCTCGCCGCTTCCCGCGAAGCGGTGTGGGCCAAGCTGAATGACCCCGAGGTGCTGAAAGCCTGTATCCCCGGCTGCGAGGAGTTGGAAGCGACCGAGGATGGCGGCTTCCGCGCCGTCGCCAAGATCAAGGTCGGCCCGGTCTCCGCCCGCTTCAAGGGCCGTGTTGCCTTGAGCGACCTCGATCCGCCGAACGGCTACAGGATCTCCGGCGAGGGCGAAGGTGGCGTCGCCGGCTTCGCCAAGGGCGGCGCGGTGGTGTCGCTGGCCGAGAAGGACGGCGGCACGCTGCTCAGCTACAATGTCGAGGCGCAGATCGGTGGCAAGCTGGCCCAGCTCGGCCAGCGCCTGATCAACGGCGCGGCGAAAAAGATCGCCGACGAGTTCTTCGCAAAATTCGCCGATGCCGTGCAGGCGGCAACGGCGTAGCTTACGTTCATATATCGAAGCGAGCCGCGCGCCGGCTCGTTTCCACCGTCGCCCGCGAGTTTGACGAGGACGGCCAAAACCCCTTGACGGGCTGACGGCGCGGACCGATGGTCACCGGCGACGTTTACGGATGCGTGACGGAAAGCCAATGACCAAGCCTTCATCGACGCTGCCAGCTTCCGTCGATGCGACCCTTGCCCTGCTTGAAAGCCACGACTACCTCGCCGAGCGCGCGCTCGCGACTGTCGTTTACCTGTCGCTGCGCATGGGCCGACCGCTATTTCTCGAAGGCGAGGCCGGCGTCGGCAAGACCGAGATCGCCAAGGTGCTGGCCGGGGCGTTGGGGCGCCGCCTGATCCGCCTGCAATGCTACGAGGGCCTCGACGCCGCCGCCGCCGTCTACGAGTGGAACAGCGCGGCGCAGATGATCGCGATCCGCGTGGCCGAGGCCAGCGGCGAGACCGATCGCGACCAGCTCGTCCGCGACATTTTCGCCGAGCAGTTTCTCATCAAGCGGCCGCTGTTGCAGGCGTTGGAGCCGGACACCGCCGGCTCGCCGGTGCTATTGATCGACGAACTCGACCGCGCCGACGAGGCGTTCGAAGCCTACCTTCTGGAAATCCTCAGCGACTTCCAGGTGACGATCCCGGAGTTCGGCACAGTGCGCGCGCCAGCCCCGCCGATCGTCATCATCACCTCCAACCGTACCCGCGAAATTCACGACGCGCTGAAGCGCCGCTGCCTCTATCACTGGGTCGATTACCCCTCCGCCGAGCGCGAACTGGCCATCGTGCGCGCCCGCGTTCCGGCGCTTCCCGGCCAGTTGTCCGAGCAGGTGGTGGCATTCGTGCAGGCGCTGCGGGCGCAGGATTTCTACAAGTCGCCGGGCGTCGCCGAGACCATCGACTGGGCCACCGCGCTCAGCGCGCTGGATGCCCGCGCGCTGACCCCGCAGGTGGTCGGCGACACCATCGGCGCGCTCCTGAAATACCAGGACGACATTGCCCGCGTGCAGGGCGACAAGCTCGCCCGCATGGTCAAGGACGCCGTCGATCCGGTCGCGTGAGGTTTCGATGAACGACACGCCGCACGGCTCCGGCCTGATCGCCGCGAACATCGTGGGCTTCGCCCGCGGCTTGCGCGCCGCCGGGCTGCCGGTCGGCCCCGGCGCGGTGCTCGACGCGCTCAACGCGCTCCGGCTGATCGACATCGGCCGCCGCGACGAGGTCTACACCACGCTGCAATCGATCTTCGTGACCAAGCGTGAGCATCTGTTGATCTTCGCACAGGCGTTCGACCTGTTCTTCCGCGTCGCCGACGAATGGAAAAACCTGCTGCAATCGATCCCGCTGCCGGCCGAAGCGCAGAAGCCGCCACCGCCGGCCGCGCGGCGCGTGCAGGAGGCATTCTCCGCGACACAGGCGCGTGACCGTGGCGAGGTTGACGAGGACACGGTGCCACTGTCCGTCTCCGACCGCGAGGTGTTGCAGCGCAAGGACTTCGCCCAGATGAGCGCGGCCGAGATCGCGGACGTCACCGCCGAGGTGGCGCGGATGCGGCTGCCGCAGGCTGAACTGACGACGCGGCGCTTCCGCGCCGACCGCCGTGGCCACCGCCTCGACCTGCGGCGCACCTTGCGCGACAGCCTGCGCTCGGGCGGCGAGATCGTTGATTTCGCCCGGCTCGGCCGCCGCACCCGGCCGGCGCCGATCGTGGCGCTGCTCGATATCTCCGGCTCGATGAGCGAATACACCCGGCTGTTCCTGCATTTCCTGCACGCCGTCACCGATGCCCGCAAGCGCGTCTCGGTGTTTCTGTTCGGCACGCGGCTGACCAACGTGACGCGGCCTTTGCGCATGCGCGACCCGGACGAGGCGCTGGCCGCCTGCTCGGCCGCGGTCGAGGACTGGGCCGGCGGCACCCGCATCGCCACCTCGCTTCAGACCTTCAACAAGCTGTGGGCGCGGCGCGTGCTCGGCCAGGGCGCGATCGTGCTATTGATTTCCGACGGGCTGGAGCGCGAAGCCGATCAGCGGCTTGCCTTCGAGATGGACCGCCTGCACCGTTCCTGCCGCCGGCTGATCTGGCTCAATCCGCTGTTGCGCTACGAGGGGTTCGAGCCTAAGGCGCAAGGCATCAAAATGATGTTGCCGCATGTTGACGAATTTCGCACCGTGCACAACTTGAAGTCCATCAAGAGTTTGATCGAAGCGCTTTCGGCTGCGCCGCCACCGCGCGGACGCGAAGCGGCCCGGCCCGCCGCGTAACGACAGAAAGGGGCAGACATGCTCAGCACCGATCAGGACATCCTCAAAGCCGCCGAAGACTGGCACAAGGCCGGGCGCGGCGTCGCGCTCGCCACCGTGGTCGAGACCTGGGGGTCGGCGCCCCGCCCGGCCGGCTCCAGCCTCGTCATCAACGACGAAGGCTCGTTCCTCGGCTCGGTCTCCGGCGGCTGCGTCGAGGGCGCCGTGGTGACGGAGGCGCTCGACGTCATCACCTCCGGCGCACCGAAGCTTCTGGAATTCGGCGTCGCCGACGAAACCGCCTGGCAGGTCGGGCTGTCGTGCGGCGGCACCATTCGCGTGTTCGTCGAAAAGCTTGGCGAAGCCCCGAGCCACAAGGGGGCCGCATCATGACCCCGCAGACCCTTCTCACCCTCAATGCCGAGCGCGCCGCGCGCCGCCCGGCGATCGTCGTCACCGACATCGCCAGCGGCGACCAGCGCCTGGTCAAGGCCGCCGACATCGCCCGCGATCCGCTGCACGAGATGCTGGAGGCGCAGTTGCGCTCGGGCAAGAGCGGCACCGTCGAGGTCGGCGGCAAAAAGCTGTTCCTCAACGTGCACGCGCCGGCGGCGCGGCTCGTCATGATCGGCGCGGTGCATATCAGCCAGGCGCTGGCGCCGTTGGCGCGGATGCTCGACTACGACGTCACCATCGTCGATCCGCGCACCGCCTTCGCCAGCCCCGAGCGCTTCCCCGACGTCACCGTGATTGCCGAATGGCCGGACGTGGCGTTGCCGCCGCTCAACATCGATCCCTATACCGCGTTCGTGGCGCTGACCCACGACCCCAAGATCGACGATCCGGCGCTGACGCACGCGCTGTCGCGCGGCTGCTTCTACATTGGCGCGCTCGGCTCCCGCAAAACCCATGGCAAGCGCGTCGAGCGGATGCGCGCCGCCGGTATCCCGGAGGCGCAGATCGCCTCGATCCACGCACCGATCGGGCTGAATATCGGTGCGGTGTCGCCGGCCGAGATCGCAGTGGCGATCATGGGCCAGATCACCGCGGCGCTGCGGTTGCCAAACGTAGAGGCCAAAGCGGCATGAAGTTCGGCCCGCTGGCGCCACGCGACGCCATCGGCGGCGTCACGGTCCACACCATCCGCCAGGGCGACTTCATCCTGCGCAAGGGCACGACGGTCGGCGCCGCCGAGGCGCAAGCGCTGGAGGCCGCCGGCATCGGCGAGGTGGTGGTGGCACGGCTCGACGCCGACGAGATCTCGGAGGACGTGGCCGCCGGGCGCATCGCCAGGGCGGTCGCGGGCGACGGCGTGAGCGTCGAACGGCCGTTCACCGGCCGCGCCAACCTGTTCGCGGAGCGCGCCGGCGTGCTGGTGGTGGACCGCGAAGGCGTCGACCACATCAACCTGATCGACGAGGCGATTACTTTTGCCACGCTCACCGCGTTCAAGCCGGTGGTCGCCGGCGAGATGATCGGTACCGTCAAGATCATCCCGTTCGGCATCAAGGCGCGGCTATGCGACGAGGCGATCGCCGCGGCCGCCGCGAACGCCACGATCCGCGTCGCGCCCTATGTCATCAAGCGGGTCGGCGTGGTCTCGACGCTGCTGCCGGGCCTGGCGCCGAAGGTGATCGAAAAGACCATCCGTGTCACCGAGGGGCGGCTTAAGCCGGCCGGCGCCACGATCATCGCCGAAACGCGCGTGGCGCACGATGGCGGCGAGCTTGCCCCGGCGGTGCGCGCCATGCTTGAGCGCGGTGCCGAACTGGTGCTGGTGTTCGGCGCCTCGGCCATCGCCGACCGCCGCGACGTCATTCCCGCCGCCATCGAAGCGGTCGGCGGCCGCATCCAGCATTTCGGCATGCCGGTCGACCCCGGCAACCTGCTCTTGATCGGCGAGGCGAACGGCGTGCCGGTGATCGGCGCGCCGGGCTGCGCGCGCTCGCCCAAGGAAAACGGTTTTGACTGGGTGCTGACCCGCGTGCTGGCCGGGCTGCCGATCAGCCGCGCCGACATCACCGGCATGGGCGTCGGCGGCCTGTTGATGGACATCGTGACGCGGCCGCAGCCGCGCTCCGCCCTCTCCATCGAGACCAGCCACCGCGTTGCCGCCGTCATTCTCGCGGCCGGCCGGTCGACCCGCATGGGCGGCCCCAACAAGCTGCTCGCCGACCTCAAGGGCCGGCCGCTGGTGCGTATCGTCGCCGAGCAGGCGCTGGCCTCGCAGGCAGCCGAGGTGGTGGTCGTCACCGGCCACCAGCGCGCCGAGGTCGAGGCGGCGCTCAATGGCTTGCGCGTGCGCTTCGTTCACAATCCCGATTTCGCCGAAGGGTTGGCCACCTCGGTCAAGACCGGCATCGCCGCGGTGTCGGCGGATGTCGCCGGCGCCGTGGTGTGCCTCGGCGACATGCCGCTGATCGACGCCCACCTGATCGACCGGCTGATCGCGGCGTTCGCGCCCGAGCGCGGGCTGTTCATCGCGGCCCCCGTCAGCGACGGCCGCCGCGGCAATCCGGTGCTGTGGGGGCGGCGTTTCTTTCCCGAACTGATGAAACTCGAAGGCGATGTTGGCGCCCGCCACCTGATCGCCGCCAACGCCGAGGCGGTGGCCGACGTCGCGGTCGAGGGGCGCAGTGCCTTTCTCGACATCGACACCCCCGAAGCGCTCGCCGAAGCGCGGGCCTAGAGCATAATCCCGAAAAGTGGGTACCGGTTTTCGGACAAGATCATGCTCGGATAGAATCTTATCGCGGCGCGCCGCCGTTATCCTTCGTTCACCAAGTCGAAACGCTCGCCAGTCTAACGTGCGGATCCTGACGGCTGGGGAGTGACTATCGTGACGCTCATTCAAAACTGGCGCCGCGCGGCGGCTGCATGGGGCGCCGTCGCATTGCTGCTGGCGCTCGGTGGGCCGGGCGCGCTGGCGGCCGGCGCACTTGCCGTCGGCAAATGCGGCGCCTACGGCCAGGCGTTCGACTACGGCTCCGAGCGCGCGGCGATCTCGGCGGCGCGCGACAAGTGCAAGGGCCAGTGCACGGTGATCCCGATCAAGCGTGCCTGCGCAGCGCTGTCGGTGGACATGGTCAACCCGTGCGGCGCGCACGGCTACGCGGTCGGCCCACGCATTTCCACGGCGCAGAACAACGCGCTGCGCGAGTGCTATAACTACGGCGGCAAGGAATGCGTGATCCGCGCCTTTGCCTGCGACGCGCGCGGATGAGGCGCACAGACTCTTCCGCCGCTCGAAGACATCAGAGGCGGAATTGGTTCATTGTTGACCCGCGTTTTCCTCACGCGAACCGGTGCCCACTTCGCTTGAAACGCTATGACGCGCGAGGCACGACATGACCGACGACGAGCGCCGGACCGGTGGCGAGGCCAAGCGGCGCAAGGTGCTGGGCGATGCCTGGGTGGACAAATCCGCCGCCGGCCGCAACGCCTTCAACGCCGACTTTCTCGACCTCATCACCCGCTACGCCTGGGGCGAGATCTGGACCCGGCCGCATTACGACGAGCGCACCCGGCGCATCTTGGTGATCGGCACCATGGTGGCGCTGCAGCACTGGGACGAATTGCGCATGCATGTGCGCGCAGCACTCAGCGAGGGCGGCTTCTCGCCGGACGACATCAAGGAAATCGTCCTGCAGCAGGCGATCTATTGCGGCGTGCCGGCGGCCAATCACGCCATGAAGGAGGCGGCCTCCGTCATGCGTGAACTGGGCCTGTTGCCGCCGTAGCTGTGGCATGCGCCTCTGCTGCGCCGATCGCGGCCGGCCGTGTCCACGGCTCCACCAGCACCAGGATGGCGGCCCCGACCAGCAACAGCGATTCGGTCGCGTGCAGTTGCAGCGCCGCGCCTTCCCCGGCCCGCGCCGCCAGCACCATGCCGGCAAAGCTGAACAGCCCGCCCAGCGTCAACGCGATCGCCAGCGGCTCGTCGCCGGCGCCGGCAAGCCGCCGCCGCTTGCTTGCAACCTGCAGCAGGAACGCCAGGAAGAACGCCGCCACCGTCAGCCGCACCACCGCAAGCCCCCACGCCGCCCGCGCCATGCCGAGCGCCGCAAACTGCATCTCGTCGCTGAAGAACACCCCGAAGGCGATATTGGAGCGTTCATAGACGCCCCTGATCGGCGATTCGACGATGCTCAGCGCGCTTCGCACCCAACTGGGCACCAGGTAGGCCACAATCAGCGCCGCGTTGTAATCGCTGATCCGCCAGGTTCCGATCATCGGCCGCATCCCGCAGTTCCGGCGGCGCACCGCCGCCCGCGCCAGCAAAGCGCGCGCATCCGCCAACGACAATTTAAACTCTTTGTTAACCTTAACGGGCGGAAAGGATTGTGGACAACCGCAAATCAGCGTGGCAGACGGTCCCCGCCCGCCTGCGACGGATGCACTTCGTCGCATCGCCCCCGTTGCCGGTGAAAAAAGCCGCTGTTAAGACTTACGAAAGCATGCCGGGGGGGCGATGGAGTATTTTGCGCAGCAGTTGATCAACGGGCTGGTGCTCGGCTCGATCTACGGTCTGATCGCCATCGGCTACACGATGGTCTACGGCATCGTCGGCATGATCAACTTCGCCCACGGCGACGTGTTCATGATCGGCGGCATGGTGTCGCTGATCACCTTTCTCATCCTGGTGTCGTTCGGCCTCACCGCGGTGCCGCTGATCCTGCTGGTGGTGCTCCTGGTGGCGATGGCTGTCACCGCGATGTACGGCTGGGCGGTGGAACGCATCGCCTACCGCCCCTTGCGGCAATCGTTCCGGCTCGCGCCGATGCTGTCGGCGATCGGCATGTCGTTCGTGCTGTCGAACTTCGCGCAAGTGGCGCAAGGCGCCCGCGTCAAGCCGGTGCCGCCGATCATCGGCGGTGGCCACACCCTCTATGAGCACGGCGGCTTCGCGGTGCAACTCTCCAACGTGCAGATCGTCGTTGTGCTCACCACCGTGGTGCTGCTGGCGATCTTCACATGGATCGTCGCGCGCACCCGCTTCGGCCGCGACATGCGCGCCTGCGAACAGGACCAGACCATGGCGGCGCTGGTCGGCGTCAACGTCGACCGCACGATCTCGATGACGTTCGTGATCGGCGCGGCGCTCGCCGCCGTCGCCGGGTTGATGTACCTCATCTATTACGGCGTCGTCGATTTCGCGATGGGGTTCGTCGCCGGCATCAAGGCGTTCACCGCCGCCGTGCTCGGCGGCATCGGCTCGCTGCCCGGCGCGATGCTCGGCGGGCTTGCCATCGGCCTGATCGAAACGCTGTGGTCGGCCTACTTCTCCGTCGAATACAAGGACGTCGCGGCCTTCTCGATCCTGATCCTGGTGCTGATCTTCCTTCCGACCGGCCTGCTCGGCCGCCCGGAAGTAGAAAAAGTGTGAGGCCCCGCGCGTGACCGCTGCCTCCACGCCCGTATCGGCCAAGCCTCCGTCGGCCTACGATTTCACCTTCGTGCTGAAGAAGGCGCTCATCAGCGCCGGCGTCGCCTTCGTGCTGTTCGTGCTGATGGTCGGGATCCGCACCGAGGCCGGGCCGACCGGCGGGCTGGTGTGGTGGACACGCTTCAACGAACTGGCGATGCTGGTCGGTGCGGTGTTTGTCGGCACGCTGGTGCTGGAGACCGGCCGGCAGTGGTTCGCAGCACTGCCGCGCGAGCGCCGCGCGCTGCCGCCGACGCTTCGTTCCGCCACGCGGCTCGCGGCCCGGCTGATCGGCCCGGCACTGTTGATCTTCACCTTGCTGGTGCCGGTGATCTTCTACCAGCAGCGCTATATCCTCGATCTCGGCATCCTGATCCTCACCTATGTGATGCTCGGCTGGGGCCTGAACATCGTGGTTGGCCTCGCCGGCCTGCTCGACCTCGGCTACGTCGCCTTCTACGCCGTCGGTGCCTATTCCTACGCGCTGCTCGCCACCAGTTTCGGCTGGTCGTTCTGGGTCTGCCTGCCGCTCGCCGGTATCCTCGCCGCATTCTGGGGCATTCTGCTCGGCTTTCCGGTGCTGCGGCTGCGCGGCGACTATCTCGCCATCGTCACGCTGGCGTTCGGCGAGATCATCCGCCTCGTCATCGTCAACTGGCAGTCGCTGACCGGCGGGCCGAACGGCATCAGCGCCATTCCGCGCCCAACCGCGTTCGGCATTCCGCTGATCCCCGGCGAGAACGGCCTCGCGGCGCTCATCGGCATTCCGTTCTCGCCGACGCATCGCGTGGTGTTTCTATTTTACCTCATTCTTGCGCTGGCGCTGATCACCAACTGGGTGACGATCCGCCTGCGCGCGCTCCCCATCGGCCGCGCCTGGGAGGCGCTGCGCGAGGATGAAGTCGCCTGCCGTGCGCTCGGCATCAACACCATCTCGACAAAACTCACCGCCTTCGCCATCGGCGCGATGTTCGGCGGCTTCGCCGGCGCGTTCTTCGCAACCCGGCAGGGCTTCATCAGCCCGGAGAGTTTTACCTTCCAGGAATCGGCGCTGGTGCTGGCCATCGTGGTGCTCGGGGGTATGGGATCGCAACTCGGCGTCGCCATCGCGGCCTTCGCCATGATCGGCGGCTTCGAATTGTTCCGCGGTTTCGACCAATACCGCATGCTGGTGTTCGGCTTCGCCATCGTGTTTATCATGGTGTGGCGGCCGCGCGGCCTGGTCGGCCACCGCGACCCGACCGTGTTCCTCAACCGGCGCACGGCGATCTCCGCCGATCTGGTCAAGGAAGGCCACGGATGAGCGCGCCCGGCCCGATCCTCGACGTCGCACATCTGGCGATGCGCTTCGGCGGCATCCATGCCGTCAGCGACCTGTCGTTCATCGCCGAGCGCAACAAAATCACCGCGCTGATCGGGCCGAACGGCGCCGGCAAGACCACGGTATTCAACTGCATCACCGGCTTCTACAAGCCGAGCGGCGGCGCCATCCACCTGACCCACGGCGACGGCCGCCAGTTCGCGCTGCACCGGCTCGGCGATTATCGCATCGCCAAGCTCGCCCATGTCGCGCGCACCTTCCAGAACATTCGGCTGTTCCCCGGCATGACGGCGCTGGAAAACCTGATGGTGGCGCAGCACAACAGCCTGATGCGCGCCTCCGGCTTTACCTTTCTCGGCCTGTTCGGCGCACCCTCGTTCCACAATGCCGAGAAGCGCGCCATCGGACAGGCACGCGACTGGCTGGAGCGCATCGGCCTTCTGGCGCGCGCCGACGATGCCGCCGGCAACCTGCCCTATGGCGACCAGCGCCGCCTCGAAATCGCGCGCGCGATGTGCACGCAGCCGGCGCTTCTGTGCCTCGACGAGCCAGCCGCCGGGCTGAATGCCCGCGAGAGCGGCGAACTGAGCGAGTTGTTGCTATCGATCCGCGACCACCACGGCACCTCGATCCTGCTGATCGAGCACGACATGAGCGTGGTGATGGAAATCTCCGACCACATCGTCGTGCTTGACCACGGCGTTAAAATCGCCGACGGCGCACCGGCCGCGATCCGCGACGACCCCAAGGTGATCGCCGCCTATCTCGGCTCCGACGAAGATACCGCGCTCGCGGTGATGGAGCGGGACGGATGAGCGAGGTGCCGCACTCTTTACCAACCTCCCCCGGCCGGACGACCCCCACCCGGCGCGATGACCGCGCCGACCTCCCCCTTTCAGGGGGAGGTGAAAGGGGCGACCGATGACAGATACATCACCGCCGCTTCTCGCCATCGAGGGCCTGCATGCCGCCTATGGCCGCATCACGGCGCTGAAGGGCGTCGATCTCGACATCCGCCGCGGCGAGATCGTGTCGCTGATCGGCGCCAACGGTGCCGGCAAATCGACGCTGATGATGAGCGTGTTCGGCCGCCCGCGCCCGCACGCCGGCCGCATCGTGTTCGATGGCCGCGACATCACCCGCCTGCCGGCACACGAAATCGCGCGGCTGCATATCGCGCAGGCGCCCGAGGGCCGCCGCATTTTCCCGCGCATGAGCGTCGCCGAGAACCTGCGCATGGGGGCGGACGCCACCGATTCATCCGAGGCCGAGCGCGAGGCCGGCCTCAAGCGCGTGTTCGCGCTGTTTCCGCGATTGCAGGAGCGACTGACCCAGCGCGGCGGCACGCTATCGGGCGGCGAACAGCAGATGCTGGCGATCGGCCGCGCCCTGATGAGCCGGCCGCGCCTCTTGATGCTCGACGAACCCTCGCTCGGGCTGGCGCCGCTGGTGGCACGGCAGATCTTCGAGGCCGTGCGCACGCTCAACCGGCAGGACGGGTTGACCGTGCTGATCGTCGAGCAGAACGCCAACCACGCGCTGCGCCTTGCCCACCGCGCCTATGTGCTGGTCAACGGCCTGATCACCATGAGCGGCACCGGCGCGGAATTGCTGGCCCGGCCCGACATCCGCGCCGCCTATCTCGAAGGCGGCCGGCGCACCTGATCCCTCCCCTGCCCTGCGGCAACTTGCGCCATCGGCGGTTGGGGGAAGCCGCACTTTGCCGATGACTCTTTTGCGGATTCGGCCGAAACTGCCACCCTATCCGGCGCCCCTCGCGGCGCGCCGAAACCTTGCAAGGATACAGCCGTATGACATCAGCGAAATTTCTAGGTCTCGCGCTTAGCGCGTCGCTTACGACCTTGACCCTGGCTCTGGCCGCGCCGCTGGCTGCCAATGCGCAGGATATCAAGATCGCGGTCGCCGGCCCGATGACCGGCGGCGAATCCGCTTTCGGCATGCAGATGAAGCACGGCGCCGAACAGGCGGTCGCCGACATCAACGCCGCCGGCGGCGTGCTCGGCAAGAAACTGAAGCTGGAAGTCGGCGACGACGCCTGCGATCCGAAGCAGGCGCGCTCGATCGCCGAAAAGCTGTCCGGCGACGGCATCCCGTTCGTTGCCGGCCACTTCTGTTCGTCGTCGTCGATCCCGGCCTCGGAAGCCTATGCCGAGAACAACGTATTGCAGATCACGCCCGCCTCGACCAACCCGCTGTTCACTGAGCGCAAGCTCAAGAACGTGCTGCGCATCTGCGGCCGCGACGACCAGCAGGGCGTCATTGCCGCGCAGTACATCGTCAAGCACTTCAAGGGCAAGAACGTCGCCATCCTCAACGACAAGACGACCTACGGCAAGGGCCTGGCCGACGAGACCAAGAAGGCGCTGAACGCCGCGGGCTTTCAGGAAAAGATGTTCGAGTCCTACAACAAGGGCGACAAGGACTTTAACTCGATCGTGTCCCGGCTGAAGCGCGACGCCATCGACCTGGTCTATATCGGCGGCTACCATCAGGAGACCGGCCTGATCCTGCGCCAGATGCGCGACCAGGGCCTCAAGACCGTGCTGATGGCCGGCGACTCGATGAACTCGAAGGAGTTCGCCTCGATCGTCGGGCCGCTCGCCGAGGGCACGCTGTTCACCTTCGGTCCCGACCCGCGTGAGAAGCCGACCGCCAAGGCAGTGGTCGACGAATTCAAGAAGAAGAACATCGATCCCGAAGGCTACACCCTCTACACCTACGCGGCGATGCAGCTCTGGACCGATGCCGTGAAGAAAGCCGGCTCGACCGATACGCAGAAGGTGATCGCCACCATCAAGGGGGGCGAATGGGACACCGTGCTCGGCAAGCTGTCGTTCGACGACAAGGGCGATCTCAAGATCATCGACTACGTCGTCTACAAGTGGGACAACAAGGGCAACTACGCCCAGATCAAGGAGTGAGCGCGCGGCTTGCGCGTTCCCGTTCGTTCGTCCCGTCCTCTCCCCGCGTGCGGGGAGAGGATCAGTTCATAGCGACGCTCCCGCGTCCGCCTACTTCTTCTCCGGCAGCGCGCCCTCGGCCTTCAGCACCTCATGCGCCGCCTTGAACGCATCGAGGCCGGCCGGAATGCCGCAATAGACCGTGGCGTGCAGCAGGATTTCCTTGATCTCATCGACAGTGACGCCATTGGCGAGCGCGCCCTTGACGTGCAGCTTGATCTCCGGCGAGCGATTCAGCGCGGTCAGCATCGCCAGGTTGAGCATGCTGCGCGTCTTGTGCGACAGCCCTTCGCGGCCCCACGCATAGCCCCAGCACCATTCCGTGGTGATGCGCTGAAACGCCATCATGAAATCGTCGGCCTTGGCGAGGCTGCCGTCGACATACTCGGTGCCAAGCACCTTGCGCCGGACTTCCAGCCCCTTTTCGAATTGCGCACTCTCCGCCATCGATCACTCCATAGTCGTTAGACGGTCTCTCCTGAAGAATTGCGGCGCAACCGTCAGAGACCGAGATAGGCCGCGCGCACCGCGTCGTCACTGGCGAGCGCTTCGCTCGTGCCGGCAAGAACGACGCGGCCGGTTTCGATGACATAGCCGCGGCTCGCCACCGATAGCGCCAGCGCGGTGTTCTGCTCGACCAGCAGGATCGCCGTGCCGGTCTTGCTCACCGTCATCAGCGTATCGTGCAGTTCATCCACCACCTTGGGGGCGAGACCGTGGCTCGGCTCGTCGAGCAGCAACAGCCGCGGCATCAGCATCAAGGCGCGGCCGACCGCCACCATCTGCTGCTCGCCGCCCGACAAGGTGCCGGCACGCTGCGACAACCGCTCGCTGAGCCGCGGAAACAGCGCCAGCACCCGCTCGCGCCGCTCGCTCAAGTCGGCGGCGTTACGCACCGCATAAGCGCCGAGCATGACGTTTTCCTCGACCGTCATGTCGGGGAAAACGTGGCGGCCCTCCGGCACATGGGCGATGCCGAGGCCGGGAATGTCGTGCGCGGCGCGCCCGATCAGTTCGACGCCGTCGAAGCGGATGCTGCCGCGCGCCGCCACCAGCCCGGAAATGGTGCGCAACAGCGTGCTCTTGCCGGCGGTGTTGGCGCCGATCACGCAGACGAACTCGCCGGCGGCGACATTGAGCGAGATATCGTGCAGCACGTCGCCGGCATCATAGCCGGCGCACAGCCGCGCGATGGTCAGAAGTGCGGGAGTGTCCGTCATCGCCGCCTCACCTATGCCGCCGACCGGCCGAGATAGGCGCGCACCACGTCCGGGTTACGCGACACCTCGCGCGGCGTGCCGGTGGCGATCACCTGCCCGAAGTTGAGCACGATAATGCGTTCGCACAGCGACATGATCGCCCGCATGTGATGCTCGACCACCACCAGCGTCAGCCCTTCGCTGCGCAGGTCGCGCAGCAGCTTGAGAAACTCGTCCATCTCGACCGGGTTGAGCGCCGCCATCGCCTCGTCGAGCAACAGGATCTGCGGCTCGGTGCACAGCGCGCGCGCCACCTCGACGCGGGCACGCTCGGGAAACGACAGGTTGTGCGCGAACTTGTCGGCGATGGCGCCGATGCCGACGCGATCGAGGCAGCGCCGCGCCAGATCGCGCGCATCCTCGACAGAGTGCCGCATCAGGCCGCCGATCAGCACGTTATCGAGCACGGTGGAATCGAGAAACAGCGCGATGTTCTGAAAGGTCTTGACCATGCCGGCGGCGGCGACCTTGTGCGGCTTCAGCCCGACCAGGTTTTTGCCGTTGAGCCGGATCGTGCCGGCGTTCGGCCGGTGCAGCCCGACCAGCGTGGAGAACAGCGTGGTCTTGCCGGCGCCATTGGGGCCGATCAGGCCGACGATCTCGCCCTGCGCCACATGCGCGGTGACGTCGCTCAGCGCCGCCAGCCCGCCGAAGCGCTTGGAGATACCCTTGATCTCAAGCAGAGGTGTCGTCATGACTGCCCTCCCGGCTTGCGGCGGGCCACGAGGCGCTGCCACAACACGATGAAGCCGCGCGGCTCGACCAGGATGACGATGATGAGCAGCGTGCCGAATACCAGTTGCGCAAGGCCGGCGACCTGCGCGGAGAACACCTGGTTGGCCGCCTCCTCCAACGGGATGACGAACAGCGCGCCGAGCAGCGGCCCGGCCGCGGTGCCGATGCCGCCGACGATGGCGATCATCGCCACGCGGATCGAGACCGACGCCACGCCAAACACGGTGTCGGGATCGAAGAAATACTGGAATTGGGCGTAGAAGGTGCCGAGGCACGCGGTCAGCGCGCCGGACACGATCGCGGCGATGATTTTCGTGCGCGTGGTATCGACGCCGATCACTTCTGCCGCATCGGCATTTTCCTTGATCGCCTGCAACCGGTAGCCGGTGCGACTGTGCTTGATCGCCACGAACACGGCTGTCACGACGATGAAGGCCGCCAGCATCAGCCAGTAATAGGTGCGCGTATCGGCGAACTGGAACATGACGAAACTCGGCTTGGCGAACGGCACCGAGATGCCGACCGGGCCGCCGGTCAGGTCGCTCCAGCTATTGCCGATCACCCGCATCACCTCGCCGAAGGCGAGCGTCGCCAGCGCGAAGTAATGACCGCGCAGCCGCATCGTCGGCAGGCTGATGGCGAAGGCCGCAACGCCGCCGAGCACGCCGCTGGCAATCAGCCCGAGCCACGGCGAGATGCCGAAATGGATCAGCAACAGCGTCGAGGTATAGGCGCCGATGCCGAAGAACGCCGCGTGGCCGAGCGACATCTGGTTGGCGAGGCCGCCGACGATATTCCACGCCTGCGCCATCGCGGCGAACAACAGGCCGAGGCACAGGATGCGGATGGTGTAGCCGCGCGCATCGAACGCGAACGGCAGCACGATGGCGACGGCGAGCGCAAGGGCAATGAGCGCGGCCTGCCGCTTCGACAGACCGAGCTTCATCGCGAGCCTCCGAGCAGGCCCTCTGGCCGCAGCGCCAGCACCGCGATGAACACCACGAACAGCACCAGATTCTGCAGCTGGATCGGAAACGCCAGTGCCGACAGCGACTGGATGATGCCGACCGCAAGCCCGCCGACCACGGCACCCGCGACCGAGCCGAGGCCACCAAGCACCACCACGGTGAACATCAGGACCACGAACTGCCCGCCGACGGTCGGCGACACCGTGAGATAAGGCAGGATCACCGCGCCGCCGAACGCTGTCAGCGCAACGCCAAGCGCGAAGGCGAGGCGATGCATGGCGTCGGCGTTGATGCCCATCAGCCGCGCTGCCATCGGGTCCTGCGCGGTGGCGCGCATCGCCCGGCCGAACCAGCTTGCGCGCATGAACAACCACAGCGCCACGCCGCAGGCCACCGACATCAGGAACGCGGCGAGATAAGGCACGCTGACGAACAGTTCGCCGACCTGCAAGGCCGAGGTCTGATACGGCGTCGTCACCGAGCGGAAGCTGGAGCCGAACATCACGAGAGCGGCGTTCTCCAGCACGATCAACAGCCCGACGGTGAGGAAGATCTGCGCCACCACCGGGGCCTGCAACACCCGGCGGATCATCAGTTGATGCACCACCGCGCCGAGCGCAAACACCACGACGAAAGCCAAGGGCGCTGCGATCAGCGGATCAAGCCCGAGCCAGGCCCAGGCGTAATAGGCGACGAACATGCCGAGCATCAGAAACTCCGCTTGCGCGAAGTTGATGATGCCCATCACACCGAACACCAAAGTAAGGCCGATCGAGATCACGGCATAAACGCCGCCGATCATGATCCCGTCCAGGATCGCCTGGATCACCGCCATGCCGAGGTTCCCGCAGCGCAGTCAGACAAGAAGCAGCGCCTTAATCGGCGCTGCGCGAAAGCAACCAGCAGGCATCGTCGCGGACCGTTCCGCGGCGATGCCCATGACAACTTATACTTTCCACACCGCCTTGGCCTTGGCGTCGCTGTCCGGCCACACCGTGACCAGTTCCTTGTTGCGCCACTGCACCATCACCGGCACCGACAGGGTGTTGAGGCCGGTCTTGTCGAACTGGACGGCGCCGCCGGTCATCGCCTTGCACCAGCCGCCCTCGAAGCGGGTGCCGTGCAGAACTTTCCGGAAGTCGTCGGGCTTGGCCGACTTGGCCTTGCCGATCGCCTGCGCCAGCACGTCGAGGCAGACCGCGTGCTCCAGCGCCTCGTGCACCATGAAGTAGCCGAACTTCTTGCGGAAGCGCTCGGTCAGCTCAGGGGCGAGGTCGTAGTTGGCCGGCGAGATCGACAACACGCCCTCGGCATATTCGCCAAGCCCCTTCTCGAAATCGGGAATGACGTAGCCGGCCGCGCCGCCGATCGCCGGAATCTCGATGCGCTGCTGGCGCATCGCGCGGATGATCTGCAGGCTGTCGTTGAGGTAGGAGACCGGGAACACGGCCTGCGCGTTGGAAGCGCGCAGCTTGTTGATCAAGGGCGTGACGTCGGTGATGCCGAGCGGATAGGCATCGTCCATCACCACCTCGACGCCGGCGGCCTTGGCGCCGGCGCGCAGGCCCGTCGCCTGCGAGGTGCCGTAGGCGGTGTCCTCGTACATGATGGCGATGCGTTCCAGCTTCTGGCCGGCGCCCTTGGCGATCGCCACCGTGCCGTCGAACTGCGCCTTGCCGAGCACCGACGCCTTGGCGACGACCTGAAAAATGTTCTCGAAGCCGCGGCCGGTGATCTGGTCGGAGAACGACATGGTGAGCAGCGGCACGCCGCGCCGCTCGGTCACTTCGGAAATCGCAATCGTCAGCGAGGAGGCGAACGCACCGAGGATCGCCACCACGTCGTTCTGCGTCAACAGGCGCTGCGCCACGTTGGCGGCGGTGGTCGGCGTCGAGGTGGAGTCCGCGATCACCAGATTGATCTTGGCGCCACCGAACTCCTTGATGCCGCCGGCGGCGTTGATCTCGTCGGCGACGAGCTGGATGCCGTTGCGCGAATTGATGCCGAACTGCGCATTGGCGCCCGACAGCGGCACGATGACGCCGACATTGACGGTGCCGCCCTGTGCCAGCGCGGTGCGGGTGATGAAGGGAGCGGCCAGCCCCGCTCCGGCAAGCTGAAGCGCCGTCCGGCGGCTGATGGTGGTGCGGCGACCGTTACGATTGATCATGGGCTTATCCCCTCCATGGGCGCCCCACGTTCCTGTCAGGCGCCGGTGTTGTGGCACCTGCGCATGAACCGCAGGTTGCCGTCTCCATCCTGGCGCGGAACGTTCAGGACTCGGTCCTGAAAGTCAAGCATATTGACAGATTGTCTGATATGAATCTTTTTCACATCGGGGTCACGGACCGATCCGTTTGTGCCCGGCGTGGACCTTGCGCACTCTGCCATGACCTGCCATCGAGCAGTTCTGTCGCAACCCTACGGAGCAAAGCCGATGCGCGCCACCATGACGCTGTCTGTGCTTACGCTTACTGCCGCCCTCGTCGGCCTGAGCGGTGCGGCGCGCGCCGATGCCGGGCGCCATCACCACGGCCACGCGCATCCCACCTTCTCCGCTGGCGAACCGGGCAACGCCAGAAGGCCGGCCCGCCGCATCACCATCACCATGCGCGAGGCCGACGGCAAAATGCTGTTCGCGCCCGACCGCATCGAGGTCAAGCGCGGCGAGCAGATCCGTTTCGTGCTGAGCAATGCCGGCGAACTGGAGCACGAATTCGTGCTGGCGACGCCTGGGGAAAATCTCCGGCACGCCGAGGAGATGCAAAAGAACCCGGAGATGGCGCACGACGATCCCAACGCCCGGCGCGTCGCGCCGAAGACGAAAAGCGAGATGGTCTGGCGCTTCACCAAGGCCGGCACGTTCGAATACGGCTGCCTGATCCCCGGTCATCGCGAAGCGGGAATGATCGGCACGGTGGTGGTGAAGTAGCGCGGCACCCTCAGCCGAAATTCGCCAGCGCCGGAAACGTCTCAAGAATCCAGATGCTGGCCGAAGTCACCGCGCCGGTGAGAAAGCCGATGCCGGTGACGATCAACAATACACCCATCACGCGCTCGACCATGCCGAGGTGCTTTCGGAAGCGCGCGAACAGGGTCGAGAACCGTTCGACCGCGAACGCCGCGATTAGAAACGGAATGCCAAGCCCGGCCGAATAGATCGCGAGCAGGCCCGCGCCCTTCGCCACCGTCGCCTCCGCCGCCGCCACCGACAGGATGGTCGCCAGGATCGGGCCGATGCACGGCGTCCAGCCGAAGGCGAACGCCAGCCCCATGACATAGGCGCCCCACAGCCCGACCGGCTTGCCGACGGCGAAGCGCCCTTCGCGCATCAGAAACCCGAGCCGCATCACCCCGAGGAAATGCAACCCCATCACGATGATGACGACGCCGGCGACCATCGCCAGCTCCGCCGACCACGCCCGCACTAGGCCGCCGACCACGCTGGCGCTGGCGCCGAGCGCGACGAACACCGTGGAAAAGCCAAGCACGAAGGCTGCCGCCGCCAGCATCACCCGCCGCCGCGAGGCGGCGGTGGCTCCTGCTTCCGCCATCTGCTCGACGCTGGCGCCGGTGAGGTAGACGAGGTAGGGCGGCACCAGCGGCAGCACGCAAGGCGACAGAAAACTGATGACACCGGCTGTCAGCGCGGCGGCGATCGACACATCGTGGATCATGCGCACCCGCCCTTGCCGGGGCCGCCGACCAACGCCACCGCCGATCGCTGCGGAGCCTTACTTGCGCGCCTCATCATCTCTCCGATCCGATCTGCGGCCTTCCAGCCCACCCACGCCTTGCCCTTGGCCTGAAACCGCTGCTCACGCAAGAGCCACGCCGCGCCTTCATGGCCTTGTGATCGCGCGTGATCGTTGCCGTGGATCAAAGTCGGCGCGGCTTGACCGCGCGCGGCGACAGCAGCGATCCTGCGCAAAAGGGAATCGGACATGAAAAACCTGCTCACCGATATTGCCGGCGTCCGCGTCGGCCACGCTGACGATGCCAAAATCGCTTCCGGCGCCACGGCGATCCTGTTCGACCGCCCGGCGGTGACGGCGATCGATATCCGCGGCGGCGGCCCCGGCACGCGCGAGAGCGCGCTACTTGAACTGCAGAACACGGTGGATGCGGTGGACGCGCTGGCGCTGTCCGGCGGCTCTGCCTTCGGCCTCGATACCGGCAGCGGCATTCAGGCGTGGCTTGCCGAGCAGGGCCGCGGCTTCGACGTCGGAGGCGCGCTGATCCCGATCGTGCCCGGCGCCATCATGTTCGACATGCTCAACGGCGGCGACAAGAAATGGGGCCGCTTCGCGCCCTATCGCGAACTCGGCTTTCAAGCCGCCGCCAACGCCACCGACGGCGCCTTCGCGCTCGGCAGCGTCGGCGCCGGCCTCGGCGCTACCACGGTGAACTTCAAGGCCGGCATCGGCTCGGCTTCCGCCGAGCTGCCGAACGGCATCCGCGTCGCCGCCATCACCGTGGTCAATGCCATGGGCAGCGTCACCATGGGCGACGGACCGTGGTTCTGGGCGGCGGCGTTCGAACAGAATGGCGAGTTCGGCGGCCGCGGCTTCCCGCAACAGGTGACGCCGGACATGCTGGCGGTGCGCCTCAAGGGCGCGCCCGACATCAGCCCGATCCAGAACACCACCCTTGCCGCGGTCGTCACCGATGCAAAGCTCACCAAGCCGCAGGCCAAGCGGCTGGCGATGATCGCGCATACCGGTTTCGCCCGCTCGATCTATCCGGTGCACGCGCCGCTCGACGGCGACCTGATCTTTGCCTCCGCCACCGGCGAGAAGGAGATCGAGCCGCTTTACGGCCTGTCCGACCTCGGCGCGGTCGCCGCCAACGTGGTGGCCCGCGCCATGGCGCGCGGCGTCTACGAGGCCACCGCCCTGCCCTTCCCCGACGCGCTGCCCGCCTGGAAGGCGCGGTTCGCCTGAGGCCACGCGCGGGTGCCGGCTGCCTCGCTTTTGCCGTCACGTCGCCACGGTGCTGCTTGCACTGCGCTATAAGTATTTGCCTCTAGTCGGCAAGTATATAAATCCAATGCAATAAGTATTCGTGCTGTTTTGAGTTCGATATTTAAGGTTAGTTTCGCGTATCGCTTGAATATCGGCATGATGAGTCACACGCTGTTGTTGTGCACACGTCAAGTGCACGCAACAGTGGAGAACGTCATGAAAACAATGATCGGACTGGCCGTGCTGGCCACCGCCCTGATGACCGCCCCGGCCATGGCCCGTGGCGGCGGCAGCCACGCCATCAACGTTGCCGGCATCAGCGTCGGCGCCGGCGCACTGACCGGGCATAACGGCGTGGTCGGGCTGCTGACCGGCCATGGCGCCGTCGGCGTCAATGCCGGCGTCGGCGTCACCACCGGCAAGAGCGGCATTCTTGGCACGGTGCTCGGCCGCGGCGGCGCCCTCGGCGGCCTGCTCGGCGGCGGATGCGGCTGCCGCTAGAGCATGATCCCGAAAAGTGGGTACCGATTTTCGGACAAGATCATGCTCAAATAAAATGCCCGCTCACAGTCTCTGATTAACGCTACTCAATCAGAGGCTGGAGCAACGCACATCAGCGAACGGGAGGCGCCCCCGTTCGCACATCTGCTTTTGCCGCGCCGCCGGGCGCGAACCGCCGGCTCAGCGAGGCGGCGACGATCACCGCGTCCGCCGGCTCGCCCGAAATCAGCTTTCCCCTCATCCGGGTGAGATCGAACCCGAGCTTGATGTCATGGCCGAGATCGCGCGTCACACCGATGCCGTAGCTCAGCGTCCGGGCGCGAAAATCGGAATCGAGATACTCGATCTCGGCGTAACCGGCCGACGCCCGCAGCGCCCAGTCGGCATCGATCTGCCACGACGCCTTCGCGCTGTAGAGCGTATCGATGGTGATCGGCGAGATCGGAAACGTGGTCTCGCTGGCGCGGCGCGACGCCGCCAGATCGATCGTAAAAGGCTTTGGTTTCCAGCTTAAAATCGCATCGAACAACAGCCGATCGACGGCGGAGAAATCCGGGTCGTGCCAGCGTCCGGAAAGCCACGACAGCGCACCGAACGCGGTCAACTCCTCGCCACTGTGGCGCGCGAACAGAAACGGCTCCAGCCGTTCGTTGTTGCGGGCGTAGCCGAAGATGTCGAACTCCTCCGCATAACGGCGCGCCGAAAGGTTGACCGAAAAGCCCAACTCCGTCTTGCCGCGCACAATGCTCATGCCGGGAATGAGAGTGGCGCGCCAGAACTGATGCGGCGTCGGAAAGAAGTAAGGAAAGATGGCGTTGGTCTGGTTGAGCCGCGTCAACCCACCCTCGGCGGTGACGAACAACTTGAGATCGCCATGACGCGCCTGCAGTTTGATCGCCTGCGTCAGATCCGACGAACGCAGAGTGTAAGTGTCGGCATCGCTGAAGGTCGTGGTGATGTCGGCACGCAGCGCCTCGTCGCCGAGCGTGCCGCGCAACAGCACCTTGCCGGTGCGCGCGGTCGGCATCGCCGGATTAGCGTAGCGCATGGTGGCGCCTTCGGCGGCCACCGCGACCCGTAGGTCGCCGATGGCCCCGCCCGCCGCCAGCGCGGTCTCGGCGCCGACAAAGACACTGCCGCCGACGCCGCCACCGGTAGCGAACACCGGGTTGGAATCGGTGCCGCCGCGTAGTCGCAGCGAGGCGACGAAAGCATCCTGCGCCAGCGCGGCAACCGGGGAAAAGCATCCGACCATAACCATGCCGAATACTTGTAAGGCCAGGACAGTTCGGTGGGATAACCTTTGCATAGCTGACGATTACTCGCCATTAGGGTTAGCAAGCGGTGAACGCCGGCAATCGCCGGGTTTTTCTGCGTAGTCATCCCGATCTCGCGGGGACAGCTATACCGCCGCGCAACGCGCAAGCCGGCGCGGCGTTGCCCCTGCTGCGCCTGCGTGATAGGCGAGGCGCGTCGGCCGGCACGCATCGCCGCCGGGCGATCCAAGAGGCTATTCATGTCGATGTCGTCATTCGCGCCCCGCCCGCTCGTCATCGCGCCGTCGATCCTTGCCGCCGACTTCGCAAAGCTCGGCGACGAGGTGCGTGCCGTCGACGCTGCCGGCGCCGACTGGATTCATCTCGACGTCATGGACGGGCACTTCGTGCCGAACATCTCGTTCGGCGCCGACATCATCAAGGCGCTGCGTCCACACAGCAAAAAGTTCTTCGACACGCACCTGATGATCGCGCCGTGCGACCCTTATCTCGAAGCCTTCGCCAAGGCCGGCTCCGACCGCATCATCGTCCACGCCGAAGCCGGACCGCACCTGCACCGCTCGCTGCAGGCGATCCACGCGCTCGGCAAGAAGGCCGGCGTCTCGCTTAATCCGGCAACGCCGGTCGCGGCGATCGAAAACGTCATCGACATGATCGATCTGGTGCTGGTGATGTCGGTCAATCCCGGCTTCGGCGGCCAGGCGTTCATTCCCGCGGCGATCGAAAAAGTGCGCGCCGCGCGGGCGCTGATCGCCGGCCGGGATATCGATATCGAGGTTGATGGCGGCGTGACGAAGGACACCGTCGGCGCCATCGCCGCCGCCGGCGCCAATGCGTTCGTTGCCGGCTCCGCCGTGTTCAAGGGCGGCACGCGCGAGGCTTACGCCGCCAACATCAAGGCGATCCGCGCCGCCGCCGCAGCGGCGCGCGGCGAGATCGTCTGACCGCACTCAACAGGACGTTTTTTGACATGATCCCGCGTTACTCCCGCCCCGCCATGGCTGCCATCTGGGAACCGCAAGCCCGCTTCAAGATCTGGTTCGAGATCGAGGCGCATGCGGCCGATGCGATGGCTGAACTCGGCGTCATCCCGAAGGACGCCGCCAAAACCATCTGGGCGAAAGCGAAAGACGCCACCTTCGATACCGCGCGCATCGACGAGATCGAGCGCGAAACCAAGCACGACGTCATCGCCTTCCTCACTCACCTCGCCGAGATCGTCGGCCCCGAGGCGCGTTTCGTGCATCAGGGCATGACCTCCTCCGACGTGCTCGACACCTGCCTCAGCGTACAGTTGACGCGCGCCGCCGACATCCTGATCGCCGACATCGATGCGCTGCTGGCAGCGCTCAAGCGCCGCGCGTTCGAGCACAAGCTGACACCGACCATCGGCCGCTCGCACGGCATTCACGCCGAGCCGGTGACGTTCGGGCTGAAGCTCGCGGTCGCCTATGCCGAATTCGCCCGCAACCGCGACCGGCTCGTTGCCGCGCGGAAGAACATCGCGACCTGCGCCATCTCCGGCGCGGTCGGCACGTTCGCGCAGATCGACCCGCGCGTGGAAGCCCATGTCGCGAACGCCATGGGGCTAACGCCCGAGCCGGTCTCGACGCAAGTGATCCCGCGCGACCGCCACGCCATGTTCTTCGCAACGCTCGGCGTCGTCGCCTCGTCGATGGAGCGGCTCGCCATCGAGATCCGCCACCTGCAACGCACCGAAGTGCTTGAGGCGGAGGAATTCTTCTCCGAGGGGCAGAAAGGCTCCTCGGCGATGCCGCACAAGCGCAACCCGGTCCTGACCGAGAACATCACCGGCCTCGCCCGCATGGTGCGCGGCTATGTGACGCCGGCCCTGGAGAACGTCGCGCTGTGGCACGAGCGCGATATCTCGCACTCCTCCGTCGAGCGCATGATCGGCCCCGACGCTACGGTGACGCTCGACTTCGCGCTCAACCGCCTGACCGGCGTGATCGACAAGCTTGTCGTCTACCCCGCCAACATGATGAAGAATCTCGATCGGCTCGGTGGCCTCGTGCACTCGCAGCGCGTGTTGATCGCGCTGACGCAAAAGGGCTGCTCGCGCGAGGACGCCTACCGGCTGGTGCAGCGCAACGCCATGCCGGTGTGGCGCGGCGAAGGCGACTTCCGCACCTTGCTCAAGGCCGACGCCGACGTACGAAAATACTTGGGCGAGGCGGACATCGACGAAAAATTCGACCTCGGCTACCACCTGAAGCACGTCGACACCATCTTCGAGCGGGTGTTCGGCGAGGCGTGAAAACGGCTTCGCCGAAAGGACGGCTGACCGCGCCACCGGTTTCGTCTATGGTCGGCGGCGTGATCCCGCGCCCGACGATTCTCGTATTCGACTCTGGCCTCGGCGGTCTCACGGTGCTCCGCGAGACCATCAGGGTCATGCCGGCGGCGCGCTATGTTTACGTCGCCGATGACGGCTATTTTCCTTACGGCAACCACAGCGAAGCCGAGATCATCGCCCGCGTCGTGCCGCTGATCGGCGAACTGATCGCGGCGCACGCGCCGGATCTCGTGGTGATCGCCTGCAACACCGCATCCACCCTGGTGCTGGCCGACCTGCGTGCGGCCTATGCCGTGCCCTTCGTCGGCACGGTGCCGGCGATCAAGCCGGCCTGCGCGCGCTCGCGCTCAAAGCGTGTGTCGGTGCTCGGCACCAGGGGCACGGTGGCGCGCGAATATACGCAAACGCTGATCCGCAGCTTCGCGCAGGGCTGCGCCGTCACGCTGGTCGGCGCACCGCGCCTCGCGGCGCTGGCGGAGGCGGCGCTTGCCGGCGAAACGGTGAGCGATGCCGAGATCGCCGCCGAGATCGCCCCGTGCTTCGTCGCGGACGGCAGCGCGCGCACCGACACCGTGGCGCTGGCCTGCACGCACTATCCGCTGCTGCTCGACCGCCTGACCGCGCTGGCGCCCTGGCCGGTCGAATGGATCGATCCGGCGCCGGCGATCGCGCGGCGCGTCACCACCCTGCTCGGCACCCGGCCCACCGCAAACCTATCGCCGCCCGGCGACCCGCGCCTAATCTTCACCTCGGGGCGCAGCCGTGCCGGTCTGCGGCCGCGCCTGGCGGCCTTTCTTGAGGGAACCAGGGCACCAGCGGA
The DNA here is from genome assembly GCA_049646625.1 of Xanthobacteraceae bacterium. Classification (GTDB taxonomy): domain Bacteria; phylum Pseudomonadota; class Alphaproteobacteria; order Rhizobiales; family Xanthobacteraceae; genus PRO6. The sequence continues at coordinate 10,839 of JBARWE010000043.1, read as the reverse complement.
CGCCGCGCCGGGGCGATTTGACACCTCGGCGCTTTCCCCCTAAAAACCGCTTCGCACGCGGGCCGGTTTCGGCCCGCGATGCGTTTCGCGACCCGTGGTCCGGCCTGATCGCTTGAAGGGCGGACCTGTCGATGAGGGGCCAAAATCCTCTCATTCAGGAGGGCGCGTTTCCTCAACCTGTCAACCATCGAGGACGCGATGACAAAGCGTGCAGAAGCCAAGTACAAAATCGACCGCCGCATGGGCCAGAACATCTGGGGGCGGCCCAAAAGCCCGGTCAACAAACGCGAATACGGCCCCGGCCAGCACGGCCAGCGCCGCAAGGGCAAGCTCTCCGACTTCGGCGTGCAACTCCGCGCCAAGCAGAAGCTGAAAGGCTATTACGCCAACATTTCCGAGCGGCAGTTCCACGCGATCTATGTGGAAGCCAACCGCATGAAGGGCGACGCGGGCGAAAACCTGATCGGCCTGCTCGAACGCCGGCTCGACACCGTCGTGTACCGCGCCAAGTTCGTGCCGACGATGTTCGCCGCGCGGCAGTTCATCAACCACGGCCACGTCAAGGTCAACGGCCGCCGTGTCAACATCCCGAGCTTCAAGGTCAAGGTCGGCGACGTCGTCGAGGTCAAGGACGCTTCCAAGCAGCTCGCGCTGGTGCTGGAAGCAACCCAGCTCGCCGAACGCGACGTGCCGGATTTCATTGAGGTCGACCACTCCAAAATGACGGCGCGCTTCGTGCGCATCCCCAATCTCACCGACGTGCCGTTCCCGGTGCAGATGGAGCCGCATCTGATCGTCGAGTTCTACTCGCGCTAATCCTTTCGCCGGCCACGGCGCACAAAATCAAAACCCCGGTGCCTGCGCAGGCGCCGGGGTTTTCTTTTGTTCAGTCGGCAACGGCGTCAGGCAAGCCGACAGGCAGCAGCAAAGCCGCCCACCCTTGCCTCAATCGTTGTCGCGCTCGCTTTTGACGACAGTGCCGGTTTTCGGATCGACTTTGAGATCATAGCGAACGCCAGAGCGATCGGCCTCCACTTCCCAGTAGCCGTCGTCGGCCTCCACCTTGCTGAAGTTCGCATAACCCTCCGCAGTCAACTTCTGGATGACCTGTTCAGGTTTGAGCCAGTCGGCGCCGGGCTGATCGGCTCCAGCATTCGTAGACACCGCGGCAGCCAATGCCGCGGCAACAACAACCGCTATCATTCTCACGAAAAAATCCTCCTTTACCGGATTAAGCATCGGCATGAAGGAAAGTTCCCGCCGCGGCGACCGCAGCCCGGTCCTATGGTTTTTCCAGCGCCTCGTAGACCAACTGGGCGACGGCGCGCTGAATGCGCTGACGGTTCGAGGGCGTCTGCTGCATCAGCACGACGAACATCTCCTGCCTGAAATCGACGGCAAAATAAGTGCCGCTTTCACCGCTTGCGTTGATGGCCCCGAGCGAGCCGGGGGCCGGCGGCTTAGCGCTGCCGGCATCGGTGCGCACGGCAAACCCGTAGCCGAAGCCAAAGCCGTCACCGGGAAAGTAGAAGGAATCGCGCGCCACGCCGGCACCCTTGCCGATCTGGTCGGCAACCATCTGCCGAAACGTGTCCGCGCTTAAATATTGCCGGCCATCGAGCGTGCCACGGTTCAACAGCATCTGGCAGAAACGGGCAATGTCGGCGGCGGTCGAAACCATGCCGGCGCCGCCGGATTCCCACCTCATCGGCACGCGCGGCGAGCGCACGCGCCCGAAACGGCTACCGGCATCGTTGGGCAGGGGTTCGGCGAGCCGATCGAAATCGCGCGGGCCGATAAAGAAGCTGGTGTCTTTCATCCCGAGCGGATCGAACAGCTTGTCTTTCGCGGTTTCATACAGCGACTTGCCGGACACCACCTCGATGACGCGGCCGAGAACGTCGGTGGAGTGGCCATAATCCCACCGCGTTCCGGGCTGCTCCGCAAGCGGCAGGCGCGCGATACGATTGGCGAACTCCGCATTGTCGACGTCGCCGCCGTAGAGATTAGCGCCGGCATACGCCTTGCGCACCAGACTGTCGCCGTAGGAGCCGGAGGTGATGCCCGAGGTATGCAGCAGCAGATCGCGGACGATGATCGGCCGCTTGAGCGGCACAAGATCAAGAAACCTGTCGCCGGCGTCGGCCTTCTTCTCGACGCCGACCTTGGCCTCGGCAAAGGACGGAATGTATTTGGCAACCGGCTCATCGAGCTTGAGCTTGCCTTCATCGGCCAGCATCAACGCAATGACACTGGTGATCGGCTTGGTCATCCCGTCGATGGGAAACAAGGTATCGGGCGTCATCGCGAGCCGGGTCGCCACATCGCGCACGCCGAACATGCGGGAATAGACCGGCTGGCCACGCTGGCTGATCAACACAATGGCGCCGGGAATTTTGCCGGCGGCGATTTCGTCCCTGAAGAAGACATCGAGGCGGGCGAGCTTGTCCGGCGCGAAGCTGGCGCCCGGCGGAATATTCCAGCCGTTCTCCGCGGCCGCCGGCCCGCTTGCCAGCGCCAAGCCAATCGTGACCAAGCCAACCGTGACCAAGCCAACCGTGATCAAGCCAACCCTGATCGCGCAAGCGGCAACCGCCGACCGCAAACCGGATAATGCCGAGACGGCCCCAGCCATCACGAAAACCCCTCAAGGAGAGCCTGGCGGCCAGCGCGCCGGGATACCGTGCCGGCCCTGGCACAGCGCCTTGTCGTCCCAACGGAATCAATACCTCAAGCGTAGCGTAAGGCGGCGGTCAAATCTGCAAGGCAAACAGTGCGTCCCGGTGCAGCCGGGCGCTTTCCGTGGAAAAGCAGCAAAATACCACCCGCCGGATCGAGGGGGCCACCGCAAGGCCGTCGCGCGCCGCCGCCACGGCAATTCCGGCGGCACGGGCGGCCGGGAAACGATAGACGCCGGTGGAGATCGCCGGAAAGGCGATCGACTTCGCCTTCCGCTCGCCGGCAAGCCCGAGCGCACCGCGATAGCATGACGCCAGAAGGCGATCCTCGCCGGCCGCGCCGCCCTGCCAGACCGGGCCGACCGCATGGATCACGAAGGTGGCCGGCAGACGATAGCCGGCAGTCAGACGCACCTCGCCGGTGGGGCAACCGCCGAGTTGCCGGCACTCTTCCAGCAACCGCGGCCCGGCGGCACGATGGATCGCACCATCGACGCCCCCGCCGCCGAGCAGCGTTTCGTTGGCGGCGTTGACGACAGCGTCAACGGCAAGCGTGGTGATATCCGCGACCGCCACCTCCAGCCAGGTATCACCCAGCAGGCGGCGCGCCGGGGTTTCGATCATCCGGCCGGCTGTTGCACCGCAATGCCCTTGCCGGCGAACAGGGTCTGCAACTCGCCGGCCTGAAACATCTCGCGGACGATATCGCAGCCGCCAACGAACTCGCCCTTGACGTAGAGCTGCGGGATGGTCGGCCAGTTCGAGAACGCCTTGATGCCCTCGCGCAGCTCATCGGAGGCCAGCACGTTGTGTCCCTTGTAGGGAACGCCGACGTGATCGAGAATCTGCACGACCTGAGCGGAGAAGCCGCACATCGGCGCCTGCGGCGTGCCCTTCATGAACAGCACCACGTCGTTCGACTTCACTTCGTTGTCAATGAATTGCTGAATGCTCATGATCCGGTCCTTTTGCGGCGCAACAGGGATCGCGCCCGATCGCTCCATTCCCGGTATATCTAGCTGGAAACATGGTGACCCCCAAGTGAAATCCCCGTCAGCGGGATGGGCCGCCGGCAATTGCCGCCCGTCAGCGTTTTCGCCATTCGTCGGGGTGCCTTGGCGCGGCCCGCTCCCTTATCGTGGAGACGAACTTTTTCGGAACCATCCGCCGAAAGCGACGTTTGTTCTTAAATCGGAGTCATCGGTGACAAAACCTGCCCTTGCGACACATCCGCAATCGGCCGGGACGGATACGCCCCGTCCCGTGTCACCCGTCACGACCAGGCCGGACAGGGCGTCGCTCGCGGCCAGCTACCGCACCGTGCGCGGCGAGACCGAACGCCGCGCCGCGCCATTGTCGCCCGAGGACCAGGTGATCCAGTCGATGCCGGACGCCAGCCCGGCGAAATGGCACCGCGCCCACACCACCTGGTTTTTCGAGCAGTTCATCCTTGCGCCGCATGCGAAGGATTACCGCGTCCATCACCCGGACTATGCCTATCTCTTCAATTCGTACTATGTCAGCGCCGGCCCCCGCCATACACGCGCCGCGCGCGGCATGCTGACCCGGCCGGACGCCGCCGAGGTGACGGCCTATCGCTCCTATGTCGATGCCGCGGTCGAGCAGTTGCTCGACACTGCCGACGACGCATTGCTGGCGCGCCTCGCGCCGCTGCTGGCGGTCGGCTTCAATCACGAACAGCAGCATCAGGAACTGATGCTGACCGACATCCTTCACGCCTTCGCGCAAAATCCGATCCCGCCGGCTTACGATCCGGCATGGGCGCCGCCGCGCACCACCGCCAGCGCTGGCTTCGCCACGCTCGCCGAGGGCATCCACAGCATCGGCCACACCGGCGACAGCTTCCACTTCGACAACGAAACGCCGGCGCACCGTGCCTTGGTCGGGCCGGTCAGGATCGCGCGTGCGCTTGTCACCAACGCCGAGTGGCTCGATTTCATGGCCAACGGCGGTTACACGACGCCGACACTGTGGCTGATGGACGGCTTTGCCCGCGCCCAGAGCGAGGGCTGGGAAGCGCCGGGCCACTGGCGCAGGATCGACGGCGAGTGGCGCATCATGACGCTCGGCGGCTTGCAGCCGATCGACCCGGCGGCGCCGGTCGCCCACGTCAGCTACTATGAAGCCGATGCGTTCGCGCGCTGGCGCGGCGCCCACCTGCCGACCGAGATGGAATGGGAGGTCGCCGCCCGCGCCGGCCTGATCGACGACGCCTTCGGCATTGTCTGGCAATGGACGCGCTCCGCCTACGCGCCCTACCCCGGTTATCGCGCCGCGCCCGGCGCGCTCGGCGAATACAACGGCAAGTTCATGGTCAACCAGTATGTGCTGCGCGGCTCGTCGCTGGCCACCCCCGACGGCCACAGCCGCGCGACCTACCGCAATTTCTTCTATCCACACCATCGCTGGCAGTTCAGCGGCCTCCGGCTCGCCAGCTACGACAACTGAACCATCCTAAATCGGGGCGCGCGCAGTTGCGTCCGCAGGAGACGACATGAGCGCGCAAGCCCACGCTTTGGCAAAGCCCTATGACGACGACCCGGCCACCGCAACCTTCGCCGCCGACGTATTGTCCGGGCTTGGCGCGACGCCCAAGCGCCTGCCGCCAAAATACTTCTACGACGCAACCGGCTCGGCGCTGTTCGAGGAGATCACGCGGCTGCCGGAATACTATCCGACCCGCACCGAGCTTGGCATCTTACGCGAGCGCGGAGCCGAGATCGCAGCGCTGATCCCGGACGGCGCGGCGCTGGTCGAGTTCGGCGCCGGCGCCACCACCAAGGCGCGGCTGTTGCTGGCATCCGGCACGTTCGGCGCCTACGTCCCGGTCGATATCTCCGGCCAGTTTCTCAACGCGCAGGCGCGGCAACTCCGCGCCGACCTGCCGGGGCTGCCAGTCCATCCGGTGACGGCGGATTTCACCACCTCCTTCGTGCTGCCCAAGCCCGTGCAGGCGATGCCGAAGGCGGGCTTCTTTCCCGGCTCGACCATCGGTAATTTCGAGCCGCACGAGGCGGTTCGCTTCCTGCGCTCGGTGCGCACCATTCTCGGGGCCGAGGCTTGGCTGATCGTCGGCGTCGATCTGGAGAAGGACGAGCACATCCTCGCCGCCGCCTATAACGACGCCGCCGGCATCACCGCCCGCTTCGACCTCAACCTGCTGGCGCGGATCAATCACGAACTGGCCGGCACTTTCGACCTCGCCGCCTTCCGCCACCGCGCGATCTACAATCGCGAGCGCCATCGCATCGAGATGCACCTTGTCAGTTGCAAGACGCAGACGGCGCGCGTGGTGGGCCGCAGCATCGCCTTCCGTGAGGGCGAGACGATCCATACCGAGAACAGCTACAAATACAGCCATGAGCGTTTTGCCGCGCTGGCGCGCGAAGCCGGCTGGACGCCGCACGCCTCATGGACCGACCGCGACGTCACGTTCTCGGTGCATGCGCTGCGGGCGCCGTGACCCGCGCCCAGCCATGGGGCTGGCCGAAAACGCTAAGCGCCGTTGTCAGGCACGCCGGTTTGCAGCGCCAACGCATGCAGCACGCCGCCCATCTGGCCCTGCAGCGACTGATAGACGATCTGGTGCTGCTGGACCCGCGACTTGCCGCGGAACGATTCGGAAATCACGGTCGCGGCGTAGTGATTGCCGTCGCCGGCGAGATCGCGGATCACGACGTCGGCGTCGGGCAGCGCCGCCTTGATCATCCTCTCGATTTCCCGCGCATCCATCGGCATCAAACGGTCTCCCTCTGTCATCGGCGCCAGCCGCCCGGCGACCATGCCAGATTCTGCCGGAGGCGGCGAGCGCTGCTCGAATCGCCCCTTATATAGGGAGAACACAGGGAACATCCCAGATGAAACAGCCCGGTCCGGACCATCCAATCAGCATCGCCCCCACCGCCCGCCGTATCCGGGTGAGCGTCGGCGGCACGGTGGTCGCCGACAGCCGCCACGCACTGGTGCTGACGGAGGCGAATTACCCGCCGGTCTGCTACCTCCCGCGGACGGATACGGACCTCGCCATGCTGGTGCGCAGCCTCCACACCAGCCACTGCCCCTACAAGGGCGAGGCCAGCTATTTTGCCATCCGCAGCGCGGCCGGCCTGATCGACAACGCGGTGTGGTCCTACGAGGCGCCGTATCCGGCCATGGCGGCGATCACCGGATACCTTGCCTTCTATCCCGACAAGGTGAGCATCGAAGATCTGCCGGCCTGACCGGCCTCTTATCGGGGGCGCTCGCCTCTACCGCGCTATCTCTCGCACCGCGGCTTGAGGAACGTGGGCCAGCGCCACCTTGATGAGATCCCGCACCAGCGGCGGCGCGCGCCTGTCGTTGCGCACGATCGCGATGACGCGGCGCCGCAGCGTCGGCCGCGCGATGTGCCGCTTCTGCAAGCCATAGTCCGCCAGCAGCTTGCCGGGTATCTGCGAGGGCAAGACGCAATAGCCGATCCGCGACGACACCAGCTTCAGCATCGCATCGACCGTCTCGGCTTCCGCCACCACGTCGAGGTGAAGGCCGCTGTTCTGCAGCATCCGGCGCAACGCATAATGCGGCGGAAAGCCGATCAGCCGATAGCAGGTGGTGGTCAGATCGACCTCCGGCGGCAAATCGTCGGCGGCCGGCGCGATGAGGCACATCTCGTCTTCGAACAGCGGCGTCAGGGCAAGGTCGGCGGACGTCACCGCGGAGTCGTAAACGAAACCGATGTCGGCCTTGCCGCTCTCCACCAGGGCCACCACTTCGGGCGAACTGCGCCCCAGCAGCGACAGGTTGACGTTCTCGCGCTGGCTCATGAACTCGGCGACCACATCCGACATGAAGTAGTAGCTGAGCGTATGAATGACCGCGAGGCGGACATGGCCCTGCGTCACCCCTTCGCGATCGCGCACGGTGTCGAGCGCATCGTCGATGCCGGCATAGGCCGGCTTGACCGCCACGAACAGCTTCTCGCCGGCGTCGGTCAACTCCACGCCGCGTCCGGTCCGCGAGAACAACGGCTTGCCGAGATAGCTCTCAAGCACGGCGAGCTGGCGGCTGATGCCCGATTGCGTCAGGCCGAGCGCCTCGGCGGCGCGCGACAGCGATTTGAGTTCGGCGATTCTGACGAAATAGCGCAGTTGCCGGTCGGGGTTTTCCATGGCGCGGGACAGCTCGGTTATTGCACGGGCGCCACACTACGGACAGGCACCACCCGCTGTCACGCACCACGTCACAGAAGACCGCTCTCGCGGCGGACATCAGGACGATCCTACGCGAATACCGACCGCGCCGCCGCCATCGAAGCCACCTTAGTAGAACGCGGCGACCGCCAGCATCAGCATCAGGGCGGCAAGTCCGGCGACGGTCACGCCGAGGAACGTTTCGGCGGGCGTCGGCATGACACTACGGGAACGCATACGCTTCTCCATCCGGCAAGCACAATCCCGAACGGCCAGCATGCGCGGCAAATCCTAACGATGTCGTAACCCGGCCTGGCCGGCCTCAGGCCGGCGCCAGCCGACGCGGCGCCCTCAGATTGAACAGGTTCCCGAGCAGGATCAGCGCCGCACCGCACGCGGTGTAGAGATCGAGCACCTCGGCATAGAGCAGCCATCCGATCAGAGCGCTGAGCGGCACCCTGAGAAAATCCAGCGGCACCACAACGGTTGCATCGGCGTAGAGCATCGCGCGCGCCATGCAGTAGTGCGAGAACGTGCCGGAGAATGCCACCGCCAGCATCCACCCCCAGACCGTGATCGAAGGCCAGGCCCAGTCCATCGCCGCCGGCACCAGCCCCATCACCGACTGGATCACCAGCATCCAGAAGATGATCTGCACCGCGCTGTCGGTGCGCGTCAGCGATTTCACCGCCGCGATCGAAATGCCGAAGCCGACCGCGCCGATCAGGATGATGAGCTGGCCGGGATCGATCTGCGAGCCAGTCGGCCGCACGATCACGACGACACCGACCATGCCGAGCACGAGAGACAGGCTTTTCCAGCGGTTCATGCGCTCGCCGAGGAAGTACACCGCCAGAATCGCCGTCCAGATCGGCATGGTGAATTCAATGGCGACGAGTTGCGACAGCGGAATCATCGTCAGCGCCAGAAACCAGCAGTACTGACCGCCGAAATGCACGACGTTGCGCACGATATGCAGGCCCAGCCGCGAGGTCCGCATCGCCGCGAAGCCGCCGCCCGTCCGCAACAGCGGCAGCAGCATCAGGAAACCGAGCACTGTTCGGATTTCCATGATGGCCATCACGCTCAATTCATGCGCGCTCTCGCGCGCCGCAACCATCAAGACCAGCATCAGGACGAGCCAACCGCTCATCCATGCGGCGGCTTTGACGTTGGAGGGCTGTACGGTCGAGGACAAGGGCATGGCTTCGGTAGCGGCGGGATCGCGCTGCATATCACATCACTGCGTGGAAGGTCGATGGCCGCCCCCGAACAGGCGGCCGCGCTCGGTGACGAGCAGCACTGCAAGCACCGCAACCCCGGCGCCCAGATAGCCGAGCGCAAGAGGCCGCAGGCTGCCGTCATAGGCATAGGCGGTGGTGGAGCCGATCACGACTGCTATGACGGTGGTGATGGCGCCGAGAAACGACGAGGCGGTGCCGGCGATGCTGCCCTGCGGCTCCATCGCCAGCGCGTTGAAATTGGCAAAGGTCAGCCCGATCGCAAAACTGATGGCGGCGAGAATGACCATGAACGGCAGAAGCGCAAGCCCGCCCAACAGCACCGGCACACCGAGAACAACCCCGAGCGCAAGAAATGCCAGCGCCGCGCCGTGCGAAAGAGCGCGCATGCCGAGCCGCCCGACCAGTCGCGCATTGAGAAACGACGACAGCGAGATGGTGAGCGCGGCGGCGGCGAAGGCCAGCGGAAAATACGGGCCGAGCCGATAGTGCTCGCCCAGCACCTGCTGCGCCGAGAACAGGAAAGCATAAAGGCCCCCCTGCATGATGCCGCCGGCAAACGTGTAGCCGAGCGTCTGACGATTGGTCACAAGCCGGCCGAACGCGGCGGCGAGATCGCGCACCGCGAGCCGCCGGCGATCGGCGGCACGCAGGGTTTCCGGCAGCCGGACGACGCACCACGCCATGATGGCAAGCCCCGCCACGGCGAAAAAGAGGAAGATCGTCTGCCATGGCCAGTACAGCACCATGAGTTGCCCGACCGACGGCGCAATCACAGGCACGGCGATGAAAATCATCATGGCGAACGACATCACGCTTGCCATCCGCCGCCCGCCATAGCAGTCGCGCACCACCGCGACGATCACCACGCGCGAGGAGGCCGCCCCCACCCCGCAGATCAGCCGCGCAGCAAGCAGCGTGGTGAAATCCGCCGCGAGCGCACAGAGAAGCGAGGCCGCGACATACACCACAAGCCCCGTTATCAAGAGCGGCTTGCGGCCGAAGCGATCGGCCAGCGGCCCGACCACGAGTTGCCCGGTGCCGAAGCCGACCAGGAACAGCGTCAGCACCGCCTGCCGGTCGTTCTCGCGCGCCACGTTCATGGCGCGGCCAATGTCGGGCAGCGCCGGCAGCATCATGTCGATGGCGAAGGCGTTGAGCGCCATGAAACTCGCAACCATCGCCACGAACTCGGCAAAGCCCATCGGCCGGTGCAACGACACCTCCGATGAGTTGACCGGGTCGCCTGTGCGCGACGATGCCATGATGCGACGATCCGTGACCAGAGCTGACCGCTTGCGCCATCGAAGGCAAGCACGGCGCCGTCACGCGCAAGGCTCTGCGCATGACGGCGGCCATAGGAAGCCGCTGCTGGTAACGATTTGAGCGGCCACGCGCAAGGGGAGCGGAAGCGCCCCCGCCATGCGCGCGGCGCCCGGCCTACAGCCTGAAGCCGGCCTTGAGCAGATAAGTACGGCCGGGCAGCGGATAGGCGTTGTAGGCGCCCGGCGTCGAGGCGCTTGCCACCGCGTAATCGTAGTAGAGCGCGTCGAACACGTTGTTGACGCTGAACGACCAGAAGAAATTCTCGACCTCGCCGCCGAGCTTGAGGTCGAGCGTCGCCTGCGCCGGGATCACGGGCTGCCGGTTGAGTTGGTCGTTGTCCATCCGGCGGCTGCTCCAGAACCGGGCATTGGCATCGAGCACCAGATACTTCTGCCAGATATTCCA
>JBARWE010000042.1:0-24362 GCA_049646625.1 Xanthobacteraceae bacterium | reverse complement strand
GCGCTGACCGCGCTCGACATGCTGCGCGCCGGCGGCAGCGCCGCCGATGCGGCGGTCGCGGTGTCGGCGCTGCTCGGCGTCATCGAGCCGGCGATGACCGGCATCGGCGGCGACTGCTTTGCGCTTTACATGCCGAAGGGCGAGGGCGCGATCGTCTCCTACAACGGCTCCGGGCGTGCGCCGCGCGCCGCGCATGCCGGGTGGTATCTTGAGCGCGGCATCACCCGCATGCCGCAAACGGGCGCGCATTCCGTCACCGTACCGGGCGTGGTCGATGGCTGGGCGAAACTGCTCGACGACCATGGCCGGCTCGGGCTGGACGTCGTGCTGCAACCGGCGATCGCCGCCGCCGAGGACGGCTATGTGGTGGCGCCGCGCGTCGCCCACGACTGGGCGTTTCATGCCGAGAAGCTGCGCAACGGCGTCAACGCCGTGCGCTATCTGCTGCCGCACGGTGAGGTGCCGCGCGTAGGCGAGGTGATCCGCCAGCCGGAACTGGCGGCGACGCTGCGCAAGATCGCCCGCCACGGCCGCGACGGCTTCTATACCGGCGCGGTGGCGGAGGACATCGTCGCGACCCTGCAAAATGCCGGCGGCCTGCACAGCCTTGAGGATTTTGCCGCGCACACCACCGAAGTGACGGCGCCGATTTCCACGAACTATCGCGGCTACCAGGTGCACCAGTGCCCGCCGAACGGCCCCGGCCTCGCCATGCTGGTGATGCTCGGCATCCTCGAAGGCTTCGATCCGAGCCGCCACGAGCCGCTGAGCGCCGAGCGCTTTCATATCGAGGCGGAGGCGTGGCGCGCCGCGCATGCGATGCGCGAGCAGCATGTTTGCGACCCGCAGTTCTCGCCAGTCGATCTGTCGCATATCCTGTCGCCGCGCTTTGCCGAAGCCTGCCGCCTCGGCATCGCGCTCGACCGTGTGCGCGACCTGTCGCTCGTCGCGGCGCCGGTCGGGTCCGACACCATCTATGTCTCGGTGGTCGACCGCGAGCGCAACGTCTGCTCGTTCATCAGTTCGGTGGCGACGCCGTTCGGCTCCGCCGTGGTGTCGGAAAAGACCGGCGTGCTGCTGCAAAGCCGTGCCATGGGCTTTCGCATCGAGCCTAGCCACCCCAACTGCATCGCGCCGGGCAAGCGGCCGCTGCACACCATCATTCCCTGCATCGTGACGCGAAACGGTCGCGCGGTGATGTCTTACGGTGTGATGGGCGGCCAGTATCAGCCGACCGGGCAGAGCCGTGTACTGACCAATATCGTCGATTACGGCATGGACGTGCAGGAGGCGCTCGACCAGCCGCGCGGCCTCTACCTCGATGGCGTGTTCCAGCTTGAGCAAAGCGTGCCCGGGGCGGTGGCGCGGGGGCTGGAGAGAATTGGCCACACGGTGTCGCGCGTGCCCAACCCGCTCGGCGGTGGCCAGGCGATCTGGATCGACCATGATCGCGGCACGCTGACCGGCGGCTCCGACCCGCGCAAGGACGGCATCGCGCTGGGCTACTGAGCCGGATGAACCCCGCTCGTGGCTCGCCCGTGGCTTGTAACAGATCGTGATTTCTGATGAATATTGACATTCATCATTAGTCAGATCATTCTCCGCCGCTTCACGAACCGTGAGGCTGTGGCCATGGCGCGTCGCGTTTTTCCCCGTATCGCCAATGTCCTGATTGTCGGTCTGGCGCTTTCCCCGACGCTGCTGCTGGGCGGCTGCGACGAGACGGCGGCGGAAAAGGAGTTGCCGGTCCGGCCCGTTCTTGTCGCCACCGTGCAGTATCAGCCTGAGGCGGCGCGCCGCAGCTTCGTCGGCACCATCCGGCCGCGGATCGAGACCGATATGGGCTTCCGCGTTGCCGGCAAGGTGGCGCGGCGGCTGGTCGAGGTCGGCGACCGGGTGGCCGCCGGCCAGCCGCTGGCGACGCTCGACGAGGTCGATCTGCGCTTGCAGGCCGAGCAGGCCGAGGCCGAACTCAATGCCGCAACCGGCGTGCTGGCGCAGGCTGCCGCCGCCGAGGGCCGCGTCAAGGAATTGCGCGGGCGCGGCTGGGCCACCGAGGCGCAGATGGATCAGGCCCGCGCCAGCGCCGACGAGGCGAGGGCGCGCCGCAATCGCGCCGAGCGCTCGGTGGAACTCACCCGCAACAGCCTGTCCTACGCGACGCTTGCCGCCGACAGCCCCGGCGTCGTCACCGCGACCCTGATCAATCCGGGCCAGGTGGTGTCCGCCGGCCAGCCGGCCATCCGCATCGCGCGCTCGGCGGAGAAGGAAGTCGTGGTGTCGATCCCGGAATCGCTGCTGGCGCGGGCGCGCGATGGCGAGGCCAGTGTCGCGCTGTGGTCCGATCCCGACCGCCGCTACGCGGCGCGCCTGCGCGAGATCGCACCGGCCGCCGATGCTGTGACCCGGACTTATCTGGCGAAATTTTCGCTGCCCGAGGCCGACGAGCGCATCGAACTCGGCATGACCGCGACGCTGACGCTGACCGATCCGGCCAGCCGGCAGGTAGCGCGGCTGCCACTCTCGGCATTGTTCGATCAGGGTAACGGCCCCTCGCTGTTCGTGGTCGAGGAGAGCGGTCGCCTGAGGCTCTCGCCGGTCGAGGTCAAAGGCTATGACGCCAGTGATGTGCTGATCGGCGGCGGCGTCGCGGACGGCGCGAAGGTGGTGGCGCTCGGCGTGCAGAAGCTTGATCCCGGCCAGCAGGTGCGGGTGGTGTCGTCACTGGCGTTCTGAGCGGCAGGAGCGAATAATGCGCAGCTTCAATCTGTCCGCCTGGGCGGTGCGGCACCAGCCGCTGATTTTGTTCTTCATTCTGGCGCTGGCGATCGGCGGAGCGCTGTCTTACCAGCGGCTCGGCCGCGGTGAGGATCCGTCCTTCACGGTGAAGCTGGTGACGCTGTCGGCGATCTGGCCGGGCGCCACCGCCGCCGAGATGCAGGCGCAGGTCGCCGACCCGATCGAGAAGAAGCTGCAGGAACTGCCTTACTTCGACAAAGTCGAGACCTACTCCAAGCCGTCATTCACCGCGATGCAGGTGATCTTCAAGGACAACACGCCGCCGAAACTGGTGCCCGAGCTGTTCTACCAGTTGCGCAAGAAGCTCGACGACGTGCGCGGTAGCCTGCCTGACGGGTTGATCGGCCCGACCGTCAACGACGAGTTCGGCGACGTCGATTCGATCCTTTACATGATGACCGGCGAAGGCGCCGACTACGCTCAGATGAAAAAAGTGGCCGAGGCGCTGCGCCAGCGGCTTCTGAAGGTGTCGGGCGTCACCAAGGTCAACCTCTACGGCACCCAGGACGAAAAGGTCTACGTCGAGTTCTCGCAGGCCAAGCTGGCGACGCTCGGCGTGACGCCGCAGGCCTTGTTCGATTCGCTGGCCAAGCAGAACGCGGTGGTGCCGGCCGGCGTGGTTGAAACATCGTCGCAGCGCGTGCCGCTGCGCGTCACCGGCGCGCTCGATGGCGCGCGGGCGGTGGCGGAAACACCGGTCGAGGCGGGTGGCCGCGTGTTCCGGCTTGGCGATATCGCGACCGTCACCCGCGGTTTCGTCGATCCGCCGACCTTCCGCATCCGTCAGGAGGGCCGGCCGGCGCTCGGCATCGGTGTGGTGATGGCGCAGGGCGCCAACATTCTCGACCTCGGCAAGGCGGTCACCGAGGCCACCACCGCCTTCATGGCCGAGGTGCCGCAGGGCATCGAGATCGAGCAGATCGCCGACCAGCCGAAGGTGGTGGAGCATGCTATCGGCGAGTTCGTGCGCTCGTTCGTCGAGGCGCTGGCGATCGTGCTGTTCGTCAGCTTCCTGGCGCTCGGCTGGCGCACCGGCATCGTGGTGGCGTTGTCGGTGCCGCTGGTGCTCGCCATCGTCTTCATCGTCATGAACGCGATGGGGCTTGATCTGCATCGCATCACGCTCGGCGCGCTGATCATTGCGCTCGGGCTGTTGGTGGACGACGCCATCATCGCCGTCGAGATGATGGTGGTGAAGATGGAGCAGGGCTGGGACCGGCTGAAAGCCGCCGCCTTCGCCTGGGAATCCACCGCTTTTCCGATGCTGACCGGCACGCTGGTGACGGCGGCGGGCTTTCTGCCGATCGGCTTCGCCAACTCGGCGGTCGGCGAATATGCCGGCGGCATCTTCTGGATCGTCGCTATCGCGCTGGTGGCGTCGTGGTTCGTCGCGGTGATCTTCACGCCCTATATCGGCGTCAAGCTGCTGCCGAACTTCAAGGTGTCCGGCGCGGTGCATGCCGATCCGCACGCCATCTACGAGACCCGCATCTACCGCGGGCTGCGCCGTATCATTCAGTGGTGCGTGCGCTGGCGCGTCACCGTGGTGGCGGCGACGGTCGGTGTGTTTGTCGCCGCCATTGTCGGCTTCGGTTTCGTGCAGCAGCAGTTCTTCCCGATTTCCGAGCGGCCGGAACTGTTCCTGCAATTGCGGTTGCCGGAAGGCACCGCCTTCAACGTCACCGCCGAGACGGCGAAGAAAGCGGAAGCCCTGCTTAAGGACGACAGCGATATCGTCACCTCGACCGCCTATATCGGCCAAGGCTCGCCGAGATTCTGGCTCGGCCTCAATCCGCAACTGCCGAACGAGGCGTTTGCCGAGATCGTTATCGTGACCAAGGACGTTGAAGCGCGTGAGCGGGTCAAGAAGCGGATCGAACAGGCGGCACATGACGGCGCGCTGCCGGAGGCGCGGGTGCGCGTCGATCGCTTCAATTTCGGCCCGCCGGTCGGCTTCCCGGTGCAGTTCCGCATCAACGGCCCGGATGCCGCGACCGTGCGCGATATCGCCTATCGTGTCCGCGACGTGGTGCGCAAGGACGCCCGGATGGTCGATACCCACCTTAACTGGAACGAACGTTCACCTTCGCTCAAGCTGGTGGTCGATCAGGAGCGTGCCCGCGCGCTCGGGCTGACGCCGCAGGACCTGTCGCAGGCGCTCAACATGCTGCTGTCCGGTGTGCCGGTGACGACGGTGCGCGACGGCACCGAGAAGGTCGCCGTGGTGGCACGCGCGGTCGCCTCCGAGCGGCTCGATCTCGGCCATGTCGGCGATCTTGTCGTGACGTCGCGCGGTGGTCTCGCCGTGCCGCTGCAACAGGTGGCGCGCATCGAATATGCCCACGAGGAGCCGATCCTGTGGCGGCGCAACCGCGACATGGCGATCACCGTGCGTGGCGACGTCGTTGACGGCGCGCAGGCGCCTGACGTCTCCAACGCCATCTGGCCGCAACTTCAGGAGATCCGCGATCGCCTGCCGCCCGGTTATCGCATCGACATGGGCGGCGCCATCGAGGAATCCGCCAAGGGTAATGCCTCGATCTTCGTGCTGTTTCCGGTGATGATCATTGCCATGCTCGGGTTGCTGATGATCCAGCTCCAGAGCTTCTCCCGCGTTACGCTGGTGTTTCTCACCGCGCCGCTCGGCATCGTCGGCGCTTCGCTCGGCCTCAACGTCGCCAGCCAGCCGTTCGGCTTCGTCGCGCTTTTGGGGCTGATCGCGCTGGCCGGCATGATCATGCGCAACACGGTCATTCTGGTCGACCAGATCGAGACCGACGTGCGCCATGGCCTGCCGCGCCGCGAGGCGATCGTCGAGGCGACGGTGCGGCGCGCCCGGCCGGTGGTGCTGACGGCGCTGGCGGCGATCCTCGCCATGATCCCGCTGTCGCGCTCGGCGTTCTGGGCGCCGATGGCGATCACCATCATGGGCGGGCTGTTCGTGGCGACGTTCCTGACGCTGCTCTATCTGCCCGGCCTCTATGCGCTGTGGTTCAGGAAGAGCCTCGACGAACGCGGCCAGCCGGATGCCGCCGAGTCCGGGGCGCCGGCGATTCCGCTTGCGGCAGCGGCGGAATGACGAAACACTGGAAAGATTATGACGCTCGTTTCCGACCATACCGAGTCCGATACCCGCACCCGTATTCTGATCATCGCTGAAAAGCTGTTCCGCGAGATCGGCTATCAGAAGACCACGGTGGCGGACATCGCAAAACTCATGAATATGAGTCCGGCCAACGTCTATCGCTTCTTCGAGTCGAAGAAGGCGATCCACGAAGGTGTTGCGGTGCGGCTGATGAGCGAGGTCGAGGCCGCGGTCGCGGCGGTGGCGGCGCAGCCGGGCGATGCGGTCGCGCGGCTCTCTGCCGTGCTGGCCGCGATCCATCGCCTTAATGTCGAATTGTTCATCGGTGACGCCAAGCTGCACGAGATGGTGATGATGGCGATGGAGCAGAACTGGGACGCCTGCGATGCCCATGTCGGCCGGCTGATGGCGATCGTCGGCGGCGTCATTGCTGATGGCGTCGAGACCGGCGAATTCACCGTTGCCGATGTGCCGATGGCGGCGCAATGCGCCTGCACGGCGATGATCCGTTTTTTCCATCCTTACGTCATCAAGGAATGTGCCGAGAAGTCGGAGCCGACGCTGGAGCAGATGACCGGCTTTGTGCTGGCGGCGCTTGGTGCGCCGCGCGCGGGGGCGGCATGACCGATTTCCATTTCTACGAGCCGGCAAGTGGCCACGGCCTGCGCCACGATCCGTTCAACGCCATCGTCGGGCCACGCCCGATCGGCTGGATTTCGTCGCGCGACAAGAACGGCCTCGTCAACCTCGCGCCCTACAGCTTTTTCAACGCCTTCAACTATGTGCCGCCGATCATCGGCTTTTGCAGCCTGGGCTGGAAGGACAGCGTCTCGAACATCGCCGAGACCGGCGAGTTCGTGTGGAATCTCGCCACCAAAGCGCTGGCGCAGCAGATGAACGCAACCTCCGCCACCGTGCCGCACGAGGTCGACGAGTTTGCGCTCGCCGGGCTGACGCCGGTTGCCAGCCGCCTCGTCAACGTGCCGCGGGTCGGCGAGGCGCGTGTGGCGTTCGAGTGCCGGCTCACGCAGATGGTGCAGTTGCAGGGCGCCGACGGGGCCAAGGTCGAGGCGTGGCTGACGCTTGGCGAGGTGGTCGCCGTCCATATCGACCGCACGCTGATCCGCGACGGTGTTTATCAGACCGCGGAGGCCTATCCGATCCTGCGTGCCGGGCGCATGGGCGACTATGCCGAAATCCGGCCCGACGCCATGTTCGAGATGAAGCGGCCGCCGTAGAGAGCGTTTTCGAGCGAAGTGGAAACCGGTTTGCGTTAAGAAAACGCGTAAAAATAATGATCCAGTGCGTTTCGAGCGAAGTGGCCAGTGCGGGGCGCGCCCCGGATTTGCCATTCGCCGCTGGCACGAGGGAGCGGAATCAGGTGTGATCCCGCCGGATCGCGGGGTTGAGCATGGGATGACGCAGGCAGTCGATTGATGGCACGGCCGGTTTTTATCATCGATGGGGCGCGCACGCCTTTTTTGAAAGCGCGCGGCGGGCCGGGGCCGTTCACCCCCGTCGATCTCGCCGTGCAGTGTGGCCGGGCGCTGCTGGCGCGCCAGCCGTTGTCCCCCGGCGCTTTCGATCAGGTCATCCTCGGCTGCGTCAACGTCATTGCCGACGAGATGAACCCGGCGCGCGTCGCCGCGCTGCGGCTCGGCATGGGTGAGGCGATGGTCGCCTTCACCGTGCAGATCAACTGCGGCTCCGGCATGCAGTCGATCGATACCGCGTTCCGCACCATCCAGAACGGCACCGCCGATCTCATCCTCGCCGGTGGCGCCGAGGCGCTGAGCCATGCGCCGCTGGTGTGGCGCCGCGAGGGCGTGCGCTGGTTTGCCGGGCTGGCCGGCGCGAAGGGCGTTCTCGCCAAGGCGGTGGCGGCGCTGAAGCTGCGGCCGTCCTACTTCAAGCCGGTGATCGGGCTGGAGCGCGGCCTGACTGATCCGGTGACCGACCTCAATATGGGGCAGACCGCCGAGGTGGTCGGCCACCTGTTCGGTATCACGCGCGCTGAGGCCGACGCCTATGCGGTGGAAAGCCACCGGCGGCTGGCGCGGGCGCAGGCCGAGGGCTGGCTGTCGGATGAGGTGGTGCCGCTGTTCGCGCGCGACGGCCGCTTCTTCGATCGCGACGACGGCGTGCGGCCGGAAACCACGGTCGAGAAACTGGCCAAGCTCAAGCCGGCGTTCGAACGGCCATGGGGGCAGGTGACGCCGGGCAATTCTTCGCAGATTACCGACGGCGCAAGCTGGGTGATCCTCGCCTCCGAGGAGGCGGTCGCGCGGCACGGGCTAACGCCGAAGGCGGTGATCGTCGATAGCTGCTGGGCCGGGCTTGACCCGAAAGTCATGGGGCTTGGGCCGGTGCTGGCGGCGACCGATCTTCTCAAGCGGCACGGGCTTGCCCTGCATGACATCGAGACGTGGGAATTGAACGAAGCCTTCGCCGCGCAGGTGCTCGGCTGCCTCAAAGCGTGGGCTGACGACAAATTCTGCCGCGAGGTGCTGCACCTCGACGGGGCGTCGGGCGAGATCGACCGCGAGCGGCTCAACGTCGATGGCGGTGCCATTAGTCTCGGCCATCCGGTCGGCACCAGCGGCAACCGCATCGTGCTGCATCTCGTCAACGCCATGCGGCGGCTCGGCACAAGGCGCGGCATCGCCACCGAATGCATCGGCGGCGGGCTTGGCGGCGCCATGCTGATCGAAACGGTATGACCATGCGCGCGCCCATCATGAGTGTCTTCAAGGATTGCGTACTGGAACTGGGGCCGCCGGCGGAGGCTGGCCCTTACCGTCACTTCCGCCTGGCGCGCGACGAAGACGGCATCGCGTGGCTGGTGTTCGACCGTGCGGGCGAAAGCGCCAACACGTTGTCGGCTGAGGTGCTGGAGGAGTTCGACGCCGTACTGACGGAGCTTGAGCGCGAGCGCCCGGCCGGCCTCGTCATCCGCTCGGCCAAGCCGTCCGGCTTCATCGCCGGTGCCGACGTCAATGCCTTTCGCGGCGCCGCCGACGCCCATGCCGTCGAGGCGGAGATTCGCCGGGCGCATGCGGTGGTCGATCGCTTCGAGGCGCTGCGCAGCCCCACCGTCGCGGTGATCCACGGCTTCTGTCTCGGCGGCGGGCTGGAGATCGCGCTGGCTTGCACCGCGCGGATCGCCATCGCGGGCGCGCGCTTCGGTTTTCCCGAGGTGATGCTCGGGCTGCATCCGGGGCTTGGCGGCACCGTCCGCTTCACCCGCCTCGTCAATCCCGTGCGGGCGATGGACCTGATGCTGACCGGCAAGACCGTGGATGCGAAGAAAGCACGCGCGCTCGGGGTGGTCGATGCAGTGACCGAGGAGCGCCATGTCAGGAATGCCGTGAGGGACGCGGTGTTTGGCCGGCTGAAGCGGGCGAGGCCGTCGCCCGTCGTATGGGCGCTCAATCGCGGGCCGGCGCGGCGCTTCCTTGCCGGCCGCATGCGGGCCGCTGCCGCCAAGCGCGCGCCGAAGGAGCATTATCCCGCGCCTTATGCGCTGATCGATCTTTGGGAAACCCACGGCGACGACAGGGCGAACATGCTTGCCGCCGAGCAGCGCTCGTTCGCCGCGCTGATGGTGACGCCGACCGCGCAGAACCTGATCCGCGTATTCGCCTTGCGCGAGCGAATGAAGAAGCTTGGTGCCGGCGACAATCCTATCCGGCGCGTGCATGTGATTGGCGCCGGCGCGATGGGCGGCGACATCGCGGCATGGTGCGCGCGGCAGGGATTTTACGTCACGCTCGCCGACATGAAACCCGAGCCGATTGCCGCCGCGCTCAAGCGTGCCGCTTCGCTTTACGACAAGACCATCCGCAGCCGTATCAAGGTACGCGATGCGTTTGACCGCTTGGTGCCGGATCTGGCCGGTGATGGCGTGCGCCACGCCGACCTCGTCATCGAGGCGGTGTCGGAAAACCTCGATCTCAAGCGCGCGATCTATGCTGCCATCGAGCCGCGCATGAAGACCAGCGCCATTCTCGCCACCAACACGTCGGGGATTCCGCTGCAAGACCTGCGCGAGGGGCTGGCCGCGCCGCAGCGGCTGGTGGGCTTGCACTTTTTCAACCCGGTGTCGCGGTTGCCGCTGGTCGAGGTGGTGAGCCACGACTGCACCGATGCGAATGTGCTGGCGGCGGCGCGCGCCTTCGTCGGCGCCATCGACCGCCTGCCGCTGCCGGTGAAAAGCGCGCCGGGTTTTCTCGTCAACCGCGCGCTGACGCCTTACATGCTCGAGGCGATGCTGATGCTCGACGAGGGCATCGACAAGACGGTGATCGATGCGGCGGCGGAAAAATTCGGCATGCCGATGGGGCCGATCGAACTCGCCGACCAGGTCGGCCTCGACATCTGCCTTGCCGTCGGCGACATGCTGCGCGCCAAACTCGGCGACACGCTGCCGGCACCGCCGGCGTGGCTGCGCGACAAGATCGCGCGCGGCGAACTGGGCCGCAAGTCCGGTCGCGGCTTCTATGCGTGGAAGAACGGCCGCGCCGACAAATCGGCGGCGATGACCACCGTGGCCGAGCCGACCCAGGACATGATCGATCGGCTGATTTTGCCGATGGCCAATGTGGCGGTCACCGCCTTGCGCGAAGGGCTGGTCGAGGATGTCGACGTCATCGACGGCGCGATGATCTTCGGCACCGGCTTCGCGCCGTTCCGTGGCGGCCCGCTGCATTATGCGCGCACACGCGGCGTCGATGACGTGGCGCGAACGCTGCGCAACCTCGCCCAGCGCTTCGGCGCGCGGTTCACGCCCGATGCCGGGTGGGAGAGCCTCGGCCCGCGGAACGACACCGGTGTTTGACCTTGCGATCATCGGCGGCGGCGTCAACGGCTGCGGGATCGCGCGCGATGCGGCGGGGCGGGGGTATTCGGTCGCGCTCATCGAGATGAACGATCTCGCCAGCGGCACCTCGTCGATGTCGAGCAAGCTGGTGCATGGGGGCTTGCGCTATCTGGAGTTCTACGAATTCCGGCTGGTGCGCGAGGCGCTCACCGAGCGCGAGGTGCTGCGGCGGATCGCGCCGCACCTTGTGCGGCCGCTGCGGTTCGTGCTGCCGCATCACGACGGCCTGCGGCCGGCCTGGCTGTTGCGGCTCGGCCTGTTTCTCTACGACCATATCGGCGGCCGCAAGCTGTTGCCGCCGACGCGCACCCGCGACCTGTCGCGCGAGGACGTCGGCACGCCGTTGCGGGCTGGCCGTTTCATGCGCGGCTTCGAATATTCCGATTGCTTCGTAGACGACGCGCGGCTGGTGGTACTCAACGCCGTCGATGCGCGTGCGCGCGGCGCCTCGATCCGCACCCGCTGTCGCGCCGTCGCGCTTGAGCCGCGAAACGGAAGCTGGCAGGTCACGCTGGAAGACACCGTGACCGGCGCGCGCGATACGATCGCGGCGCGCGCGGTGATCAATGCCGGCGGGCCATGGGTCGAGGACGTGCTGGCGCGCGGCACCGGCATCCGCGCCAGGGCGCATGTCCGGCTGGTGCAGGGTTCGCACATCGTGGTGCCGCGCCTTTACACGCACGACCGCGCCTATACGTTCCAGAACGCCGATGGGCGCATCGTCTTCGTCATTCCCTATCAGGGCGACTTTACGTTGATCGGCACCACCGATCGCGACTACGAGGGCGACCCGGCAAAGGTTGCGGCCACAGCGGAGGAAATCGATTATCTGTGCCGCTCGGCCAGCGATTATCTGGCGAAGCCGGTCACGCCGGCCGACGTGGTGTGGAGCTATGCCGGGGTGCGCCCGCTCTATGATGACGGTGCCAGCGAGGCGCGCGCGGCGACGCGCGACTATGTGCTGGAGCTGGACGTTGCCGACGGCGCGCCGCTGCTCTCCGTGTTCGGCGGCAAGATCACCACCTACCGGCGGCTCGCGGAGGCAGCGCTTGAGCGGCTTGCGCCGCTGCTTGACGGCGACAGGCGAAAGGCCGGCTGGACCGCCGATGCGGCGCTGCCTGGCGGCGATATCGAGGTCACGGCGTTCGCTGCGTTTGCGGATGAATTGGCCCGCGACTATCCGTTTCTTTCGGCCGCTGACGTATCGCGCATCGCCCACGCCTACGGCACGCGGGCGCGTGACTGGCTTGGCCGCGCGCGCACGTTCGACGGGCTTGGCGAATCGTTCGGCGCGGGGCTGTCCGCTGCCGAGGTCGCCTACCTCATGGCGGAAGAATGGGCGGTGAGCGCCGCCGACGTGGTGTGGCGGCGTTCCAAGCTCGGCCTGCGCCTGACCGCGGCGCAGATCGCGGCGCTGGAGGTCTGGATGGCCCGGCGCCGCGTTTCCGCCAGCGGCTGAGTTTGCCTACTGCGCGGCGTCGAGCGTGTCGGCAAGCCGCGGATAGTCGGTATAGCCCTTGGCGCCGCCGCCGTAGAAGGTTGCCTTGTCCGGCTCGTTGAGGGCCGCGTTGCGCTTCAGCCGCTCCACCAGGTCGGGATTGGCGATGAACGGCTTACCGAACGCGATCAGGTCGGCCTTGTCCGCGGCCAGCGCGGCTAGCGCAAGCTCGCGCGTGTAGCCATTGTTGGCGATGTAGGCGCCGTTGAAGCGGCGGCGCAGGCTCGCATAGTCGAACGGCGCGTTGTCGCGCGGGCCGCCGGTCGCGCCCTCGATGACGTGGATGTAGACGAGGCCGAGCGCGCTTAAGCGATCGGCGATGTAATCGAACAGCGGCTGCGGGTTGCTGTCCGAGACGTCGTTGGCCGGCGTCACTGGCGAGAGGCGGATGCCGGTGCGCTCAGGGCCGATTTCCTTCGCGACCGCTTCGGCCACCTCCAGCATCAGCCGGGCGCGGTTCTCGATTCCGCCGCCATAGGCATCGCTGCGCGCGTTGGCGCCGTCCTTGACGAACTGGTCGAGCAGGTAGCCGTTGGCGCCGTGGATTTCCACGCCGTCGAAGCCGGCCTTGCGGGCATTGGCGGCGGCGCGGCGGTAATCGTCGATGATGCCGGGGATTTCATCGAGCGCCAGCGCGCGCGGCTCGGACACCTCGGTGAATTTTCCGCTGACGAATGTTTTGGTGTTTGCACGGATCGCGGACGGCGCGACCGGCGCACCGCCGCCCGGTTGCAGGCTCACATGCGAGACGCGCCCGACATGCCAGAGCTGGATGAAGATGCGGCCGCCTTCGGCATGGACGCGCTCGGTCACCTTGCGCCAGCCCTCGATCTGTTCGGATGAGAAGATTCCCGGCGTATCCTGATAGCCTTGGCCCTGTTGCGAGATCTGGCTCGCTTCGGTGATCAGCAGCCCGGCGGAGGCGCGCTGGCCGTAATACTCGACGGCAAGCGGGCCGGGGATTTCGCCGGCGGCGGCGCGGTTGCGTGTCAGCGGCGCCATGACGATGCGGTTGGGCAGTGTCAGCGGGCCGAGAGCGAAAGGAGCAAGCAGCGGATTCTGGTCAGGCATGGTGGGTATCCGATTTCAATGCGATTGCATGAAAACTGACGCCTCCCGCGGCAAATGGCAAGGGGGCGGCACGCGGGGCGGCGATGCAGACGCCGCGCGTCTGGCCTCGCAGGCCATATCTGCTATGAACATGGGCCGCGGCGCTATGAACGTTTTCTCGCAAGGCGGCTGGCCGGCAACGATCCGCTACGGCTCATTCGGCGGCGTTGAGGAAATCGGCCACCAGTCCGATCTGGTCTGGCGTGTTGAGCGCCGGCGCGTGGCCGCAGCCGGGGATCGTCACCACCTTGCAGCGCGGGTTGTCGCGCATCATCCGCTCGGTGTCCTCGACCAGTAGCAGATCGGAGGTCTCGCCACGCAGGCACAGCATGGCGCAGCCGAGCTTCGCCCAGATGTCCCACTGCCGTGCGATCAACTCCGGTCCGGCGAGCGCGTCGAAATGCACCCTGATCGCCGGGTCGTAATGCGGCGACACACCGCCGTCGGGCAGCCGGCGCATCGAGGTCTCGGTGAACCGCCGCCACTCAGTGTCGTCGTGGATGCCGAACGGCGCATAGATGGTGCGGAAGTAGCCTTCCAGTTCGGTCATGCGGGAAAAGCGTGCTGGTGCGGCGGCTGCGTAGCCACGGATGCGCTCCAGCGCCGCCTGCGATACCACCGGGCCGATGTCGTTCAGTACCAGGCGACGGATGCGCCCCTTGAGGATGGTGGCTTCCGCCTCGATGGCGATGAGGCCGCCCATCGAGGTGCCGAGCCAGTCGACGCGCTCGAAGCCGAGGGTGTCGATCAGTTCGCGCGCCTGCTGCACATAGAACGCAATGGTGTATTCGCTCTCCGGCGCCGGACTCCATTCGCTAAAACCCCGGCCGATCGTATCTGGCACGATGATATGGCGCGTCGGCGCCATCGCACTCGCGATGTCGTCGAAGTCGCGGGCGTGGCGCGCCACGCCGTGCCACATCACGAGCGGCGGGTGGCCGGGCGTGCCCCATTCGAGATAATGCACCTCGCGACCACTGAGCGTGATGTAGCGGGAGGTTGGTGTTGCGGTCATCGGCGTGCTCCTCGAAGCCGACCGACGATGCCAGTCGGGAAGAAATAGACGCTGGCGATGAACAACAGGCCGAGCCACAACAGCCAGCGGTCGGGATGCAGCAGGCCCGGCAGCAGCGGCACGCCGATCTCCGCGACGGCGTTCGAGGCGGTGCCCATCAGCGCCTGAAGATAGTTCTGCGCCAGGATGAAGATGGTGGCGCCCAGGATCGCGCCGTAGATCGTGCCCATGCCGCCGATCACCACCATCAGCAGGATGTCGATCATAATCGAGAAGGAGAGCGAGGTATCAGGGCCGGCATAGCGCAGCCACAGGGCGTTGAGCACGCCAGCCAGTGCCGCGATCAGCGCCGCGATGCAGTTGGCGTAGGTTAAGTGGAACACGGTGCGATAGCCCAGCGCCTCGGCGCGGAAGCGGTTCTCGCGGATCGCCTGCAAGACGCGGCCGAACGGCGAGTTGACGATGCGCAGCAGTGTCAGGATCATCAGAGCCGCGCCGAAGAACACGATGTAGTAGGTCAGCGTGCGGCCGTTGAATTCGAAGCCGAAGGTGTCTTTCGCAATCAGCACGGTGCCGGGGCGCAACAGTTCGGGCAGGCGAAAGCTGCGGCCGTCCTCACCGCCGGTCAGCCAGGATAGTTGCGAGGCCAGCACCAGGAAAGCCGCCGCCACCGCAAGCGTGATCATGGCGAAGAAGATCGTCTGCACACGCAGTGAGAACAGCCCGAGGCCGAGCGCCAACAGCGCCGCGAGCGGCAGCCCGACCGCCAGCCCGACCGCGACCGCGCTCCATGTCGGCCCCATGCCGTACAGCGCGATGGCGAGCGCATAGCTGCCGATGCCGTAGAACATCGTATGGGCGAACGACACCGTGCCGGTGTAGCCGAGCAGCAGATCGTAGGAGGCGACCAATGCCGCGAAGATGCAGATTTTCGCCGCCACGTTCATCGCCTTGGCGCCGGGAAGCAGGAACGGCGTCAGCGCCAGCGTCAGCACGATGACAACCAAGAGCAGGGTCAGCACGCGGCTGCGCGGGGGATCGCCGGAAAGCAACATCATCGGCGTCACCTGTTGGTCACGGCGTAAAGGCCGCGCGGCCGCCACATCAGGATTGCGACCATCAAGAGGATGTCGGAGATGAGCGCCAGCTTCGGCACCAGGAAGCCGCCGTAGTTGGCGACCATGGCGACCAGGATGGCGCCGATGAAGCAGCCGGTGACGGAGCCTAAGCCGCCGATGATGACGACGATGAACACCAGGATCATCAGTTCGTTGCCGATCGAGGCGTGGACCTGCTCGCGATAGAGACCCCACATCACCCCGCCAAGCCCGGCAAGCGCGGAGCCGGCCATGAACACGCCGAGAAACAGGCGGCGGATGCGATAGCCGAGCGCCTCGACCATCTCGCGGTTCTCGACGCCGGCGCGGATCAACAGGCCGATTTTCGTGCGGTTGAGCACCAGCATGGTGCCGACGAACACGATCATTCCGACCAGCATCGCCAGCAGGCGGTATTTGGCAATGGCGATATCGCCGATGACGTAGGAGCCGCGCAGCGCTGCCGGCAGCGGCAGCGGAATGATCTGCGGCCCCCACAGCGCATAGAGCGCCTGTTCGGCGACGATCAGCCCGCCCATGGTGATGAGGATCTGCTTCAAGTGCTGGCCGTAGACCGGGCGCACCAGCACGCGCTCGAACACCAGGCCAAGCGCGCCCGCCACCGCCATCGCCAGCAATGCCGCCGGTGCCACTGCGGCGAGGTTGAGCAGAAGCGAATCCGCCTGCACCCACGCCGCCATCGGCAACAGGATCAGGGTCGCGACATAGGCGCCGACCGCGATGAAGGCGCCGTGGCCGAAATTGAGCACGTCCATCAGCCCGAACACCAGCGTCAGGCCCGACGCCATGATGAAGATCATCATGCCCATGGCGAGGCTCGCCACCGTCAGCGTCACCCAGGTGCTGGTCGAGCCGATCAGCGGGATCACCGCCAGCGCCAGCGCCACGGGAAGCAGCAGCGGCACGATGTCGAGCGGCGGCTTCGGCAGCGCTTCGCCCGCCGGAACGTCGGTCATTGATGCGCCTCCAGGCTCAGTCCGAGCAGTCGTTCCTGCAACGCGGCGTCGCGCGACAGCGCCGCCATGTCGCCGCGATGCACGATGCGGCCGTTGTCCATCACCGCGACCGTGTCGCCGATTGCCTCGGCGACGCGAAAGTTCTGCTCGACCAGCAGGATCGTCGCACCGGAGCGCTTGATCTCGGCAAAGCAGTCGATCAGCGCGCCGACGATGGCCGGCGCCAGCCCCTTGGTCGGCTCGTCGATCAGCAACAGCCGGCGCGGCTCGACGATGGCGCGGGCGATCGATAGCATCTGCTTCTGCCCGCCCGACAGAGAGCCGGCGCGCGACAGCCAGAATTTTTTCAGCGGCGGGAAGAAGCCGAAAATCCAGTCGAGCCGCGCGGCGTCGAACGGCCCGCTGCGCGCCGCCAGCACGAGGTTTTCCTTCACCGTGAGATCGGAGAACACCGCCATCGTCTCCGGCACATAGCCGACGCCGCGCATGGCGATGTCCGGCGTCGCGGCGCGGGCGATGGACGCGCCGTCGAGCACGATATCGCCGGCCGACGGCGGCGACAGCCCCATGATGGTACGCAGCGTCGTGGTCTTGCCGGCGCCGTTGCGCCCGAGCAGCATCGTGGTCTGCCCTTCCGGCACCTCGAAATCGACGCCGTGCAGGATGTGGTAGCGGCCGATATGGGTCTGCACCCTGCGCAAACTCAGCATCTCGCTCATGCCGCGGTCTTTCCGGGCGCGATGCCGAGATAGGCCTCCTGCACGATCGGTGAGGCGATCACCTCCGCCGGCGGGCCGTCGGCGACGAGGCGGCCGTTATGCAGCACGATGATGCGGTCGGCGAGCGAGCGCACCACGTCCATCTTGTGCTCGACCAGCAGGATGATTTTCGAGGTGTCCTGCTTCAGCGCCGCGATCAGGTCGAGCACTACCGGCACTTCGTCGACGCTCATGCCGGCGGTCGGCTCGTCGAACATGAAGACTTTCGGTTCGAGCGCCATCATCAGCGCCACTTCCAGCTTGCGCTGGTCGCCATGCGACAGCGCGGTGGCGGCTACATCACGGCGGTTGCCGAGCGCGACCTGATTAAGAATCGCCTCAGTGCGCGTGATCAGGTCGGTTCGCGTCATCCACGGCCGCAGCATGTCGTAATGCACGCCGCTTGCCGCCTGCACCGCGAGGCGGACGTTTTCCTCGACGCTGAGATTCGGAAACAGGTTGGTCAACTGGAAGGCGCGGCCGAGGCCGGCGCGCGTGCGCATCGGCGCGGAGAGGCGGGTGATGTCGGCGCCGTTCAGCAGCACCTCGCCTTCGCTGGCGCGCAACTGTCCCGAGATCAGGTTGAAGTAAGTGGTCTTGCCGGCGCCGTTCGGGCCGACGATCGCCGTCAGTTCACCGGGGCGAAACGCGCAACTCACACGGTCAACGGCGACGTGGCCGCCGAAGCGGATGGTGAGGTCGCGGGTTTCAAGGGCGATGGGCATGCTTGTGTCGGTTTGACTGCCGGTTGCCGCCCGTTCAGCCGTCATGCCCGGCCTTGTGCCGGGCACCCACGTCTTTCTGACAGGCCTATGAAACGAGACGTGGATGGCCGGGACAAGCCCGGCCATGACGTTTGGTTTGCGTCACCGCTTGTTGCGGATCGGAATATCCATGTCCTCGATCTTGATCTCGCGGACCGGCTCGTTGACCGCCCAGGCGAGGTTGGGATCGACCTTGACGCGGAAGTGATACATGCTTTGCAGCGCCTGATGGTCTTCCTTGCGGAACACCATCTTGCCCTTGGGCGTGTCGAACTCCATGCCCTCCATCGCCGCGATCAGCTTTTCGGTGTCGGTGGATTTGGCCTTGTCCACCGCCGTCACCACCGCCATCGCCGCGGCGAAACCGCCGGCGGTGAAAAAGTCCGGCGGTGCGTTGAAGCGCTTCTGATGCTCGGCGACCAGCCAGTCGTTCACCGGGTTCTTCGGGATGTCGTAGTAGTAATAGGTCGCGCCTTCCATGCCGGGCAGGCGCTTGTAGGCCGCGAGTGCCGGCAGGATGTTGCCGCCGGTGGAGAGTTCGATGCCGTAGCGCTTCGGGTCCATGTCCTGCAGCTTGGTGAGCGGATCGCCGGCGCCGGCCCAGATCACCCAGATGATCTTCTTGCCTGGCTTGTCCTTCAGCGCATCGAACAGCCGCTGGCCGACCGCGGTGAAATCGGTGGTGCTGGTCGGCACATATTCCTCCGCGGCAAGCGTCGCGCCGGTCTTGCCGAGCGCCTCCTTGAACGCGGCGACGCCGTCGCGGCCGAAGGCGTAGTCCTGGGCCAGCGTCGCCACGGTGACGCCTTGCTTGCCGATCGCCACCGCGTTGGAGATCGCGTCTTGCGAGGAGTTGCGCGCGGTGCGGAAGATGTAGCGGTTCCACTTGTCGCCGGTAATCTGGTCGGCCACCGCCGGCTCGACGATGAGGATTTTCTTGTTCTCCTCGGCAATCGGCAGGTCGGCCAGCGCCGCGGCCGACGACGTGGTGCCGATGGCGATATCGACCTTGTCGTCCTGATAGGCTTCAGCCAGCGCCGCCTTCGACAGGTCCGGCTTGCCCTGGTCGTCCTTGGTGATGATGACGATCTTGCGGCCATCGACCGTCATGGTGCCCTTGGTGGCAAACTCGAAGCCGAGCCGCAGGCCGGTCTCGGTCTGTTTGGCGTAGGCTTCCAGCGGCCCGGTTTTGCCGTAGATCAGTGCGACCTTGAGGTCGTCGGCATGGACGGGGCTGGAGGTGAAGGCGATGGCTGCGGCAGCGAGCAGAGCGATGGAGCGCACGGCGATCCTCCTTGGTTGCTGCCGAAAGCCTAGATCATTTCGCCGCGGCGTGGGAAGGGCTTGACACTTCAGGAAACAAGAAAGACGCCGGTCCTCAGCGCAGCCGCGCCAGCAACTCCGCGGTCGGCCAGGAATCGGCGGGCAGACCGAACTTGACCTGCATCGCCTTCACGGCCGTGCGGCTCTTCTGGCCGAGAATGCCGTCAATCTTGCCGACGTCGTGGCCGCGCTGCGCCAGCAACCGCTGCAATTCGCGCAACTCGTTATGTGACAGTTGCGCGACCGGCGCGGCTGGCTTGCGCATCGGCGGTGCGCCGGCGATGCGTGTTGCAAGGTAGGCGGCCGTCGTTGCGTAGATCAGAGAATTGTTCCACTCGGTGAAAGCATCGAAATTTGCGTAAGCAAGGAAAGCCGGGCCGTTGCGGCCCATCGGCAAGAGCAGCGACGCCGGCAGCCGGTCGCCCGGCAGCGGCCGGCCATCGGCCAGCGTCACACCCCACTGCGCCCATTGGCTGCGCGGATGCTTGATGGTGAGGTCGGCCTCAGCCCACGGCAGGGTCTGCGGCGCGCGCACCTCCTGCAGCCACGGCTGGCCGCGCCGCCATTTAAGACCGGTGGCGATGTAATTGGCGGTCGAGCCGATCACGTCGGGGCCGCTGCGCAGCATGTCGCGGCGGCCGTCGCCGTCGTAGTCCACCGCGTAGTTGAAATAGTGCGTCGGCAGAAACTGCGTCTGGCCCAGTTCGCCGGCCCACGAGCCGATCATCTGGTCCGGGGTGAGATCGCCGCGCTGGATGATCTTGAGGGCGGCGATGGTCTCGTCCTGAAACATCTCGGAGCGGCGGCAGTCATAGGCCAGCGACACCAGCGAGCGCAGCGTCGGCAGCTTGCCCATGTTGGCGCCGAAATCGCTTTCCAGTCCCCAGAACGCGGCGATCACCGCCGGCGGCACGCCAAACTCCTTCTCGGCGCGGGCGAAGGCGTTGGCATATTGCTTGATGCGCTGCTTGCCGCCCTTCATGCGATAGTCGGCGGCCATGCGCCCGGCGAACTCGGTGAAAATCTGGCCGAACACGCGCTGGCCGCGGTCGCGGTTGACGATGCCCTGGTCGTAGACCAATAGCGGCGTGGTCGCGGCGATGGTCCGCTGCGACACGCCCGCGGCTTGTGCCTTCTGCAACAGGCCGGCGAGGAAGCGGTCGAAGCTGGCGCCGCCGTGGCAGCTTGCGCCGCGCTGGGCCAGCGCCGCCTGCGGAGCGGCGAGACCGGCAGCGACAGCGAGCGCGGCGAGCAACGCGAGACGGCAGATGGAAAAGCGTCGCATGGGAGTTCCGTGGGTCAGAGTTCGCGTGCATTGGTGAAGGCGAACGAGGACACGCGGCGGGTGGTTTCGTCAAGGATCAATGTCCGCGTCAGCGGTGGCTCGGCGCGCTGGGCGCAGTTCTCGCGCTCGCATAGCCGGCAGTTGACGCCGATCGGGGTGCCCTCGTCCTTGTCGAGGTCGATGCCGGCGGCATAGACCAGTTTGGCGGCATGGCGGATTTCGCAGCCCAGCCCGATGGCGAAACGCGGCTGCGGCTGCGGATGCGGCACGGTGGCGCGCCGCACCGTCTGGGCGATCGAGAAGTAGCGGCTGCCGTCGGGCAGTTCGATGATCTGCCGCAGCAGGCGGTCCGGCGTGTCGAAGGTCGAATGCACGTTCCACAGGGGACAGGTGCCGCCGAATTTCGAGAACGGAAAGGTGCCGGAGGAAAACCGCTTCGACACGTTGCCGGCGTTGTCGACCCGCAGCATGAAGAACGGCACGCCGCGCATGTTCGGCCGCTGCAACGTGGTGAGGCGGTGGCAGACCTGCTCGAAGCCGGCGTTGAAGCG
This sequence comes from Xanthobacteraceae bacterium, assembly GCA_049646625.1. Lineage (GTDB taxonomy): Bacteria > Pseudomonadota > Alphaproteobacteria > Rhizobiales > Xanthobacteraceae > PRO6. The sequence goes on along the minus strand of JBARWE010000042.1, from coordinate 3,221 downwards.
CTGGCCGAGCACGCCGACGTCGTAGCCGAGCGCTTCGGCGGCGCCGTGGAATGCCTGGTAGGGCATCATCACCGCAGCGGCGAAATAATTGGCGAGCGTGATGCGGAACAGCCGCCGTGGGGTGTCGTCAAGCGCGGTGCGCCCGGCGATTCCGTCGAGCACTGCTGCGTGTTCGGCCAGCCCGATCTGGAAGGCGAGCTGGAAGGTGCGGCCGGGCAGGTCGACCAGCTCCGAGATCAGAAGCTGACGGCGGTGGCGGTCCCAGCGCCTCAGCGTATCGCGCATCACGTCGACCGGCATGATGCGCACCGTACCCGAATGGCGTTCGCGGAAGCGCGCGCTGAGCGCGGCGAACAGGTCGGGCGTGCCGGCGCCAAGTTCATCGCGCAGCGTCTCCGCCGCCTGTTCCACCTCGGGAAAGTAGTTGCGGTTGGCCTCGATCAGGTCGCGCACGCGCTCGATCGGGTTGGCCTCGAAACGCGCGCCCTCGTCGCGGTCGGCGAACTGCGCGGCGGCCAGCGTCTCGCCGCGCCGTGCCTCGATATAGCCGGCGTAAAGCCGTTGCAGCGCATGCGTCACGCCGGGGCACAGTTCGGCGAGGTCGCGCAACTCCTGGCGTGGCAGGTCGAGCTGGCGGAACAGCGGATCGGAGAAGATTTCGTTGAGTTCGGCGAAGAAGCGATCCTCGTCGGCGGTGGCAAGGTCGCGCAGGTCGAGGTCGTAGGTTTCCGCCAGCCGCAGCAGGATCTGCGCCGACAGCGGGCGCTGATTGCGCTCGATCAGGTTGACGTAGCTCGGTGAGATGCCAAGCCCCTCGGCGATCTGGGTCTGCGACAGCCCGAGCTGCTGCCGGATGCGGCGGAAGCGCGGGCCGACGAACAGCTTCTTGCCCTGATCGGACGCCATCGGATTCCTTCGAAATTGTTACAAAAATTACAAGGTAACATATATTACAAGTGCATATGTTACATGACATCATCATTTGAAATCAAGCTATATGTACAGATTGCCGAGTCTCGCGTTTAAGTCAGGTCACCCTTTTTGCGGTGCATTGTCACGACTGTTGAATGGAGACTTGAGATGGCGACGTTCGAGCAACTGGTTCCGGCCCCGGTCGGGCGCTTCGACGGGATCACCCGGCCCTACAGCCCCGCCGAGGTCGAGCGGCTGCGCGGATCGGTTGCCGTCGCCTATACGCTCGCCGAGCGCGGTGCCAACCGGCTGTGGAAGACGCTGAAGGATTCGCCTTACGTCAATTCGCTCGGCGCGGTGACCGGCAACCAGGCGATGCAGCAGGCGCGTGCCGGCCTACAGGCGATCTACCTGTCCGGCTGGCAGGTCGCGGCCGATGCCAACACCGCGGGCCAGATGTACCCCGACCAGAGCCTGTATCCGGCCAATGCCGGCCCCGAGTTGGCGCGCCGCATCAACAAGACGTTCCAGCGCGCCGATCAGGTCGAGCACGCCGAGGGCGGCGCCAAGATCGACTGGTTCGTGCCGATCGTGGCTGACGCCGAGGCCGGCTTCGGCGGTCCGCTCAACGCCTTCGAGATCATGAAGGCGTATATCGAAGCGGGTGCCGCCGGCGTCCATTTCGAGGACCAGCTCGCTTCCGAAAAGAAGTGCGGCCACATGGGCGGCAAGGTGCTGATCCCGACCGCCGCGCACGAGCGCAACCTGATCGCCGCGCGGCTCGCCGCCGACGTCTGCGGCGTGCCGACCTTCGTGCTGGCGCGCACCGACGCGGAGAGCGCAAAGCTGATCACCTCGGACATCGACGAACGCGATCACGAGTTCATCACCGGCGAGCGCACGGCGGAAGGCTTCTATCGCCTCAAGCCCGGCACCGGTCTCGACCACTGCATCAAGCGCGGGCTGTCGTTTGCGAAGTATGCCGACCTTCTGTGGTGGGAAACCTCCAAGCCCGACCTCGATGGCGCCCGCAAGTTCGCCGAGGCCGTCAAGAAGGTCTATCCGAACAAGATGCTGGCCTATAACTGTTCGCCCTCGTTCAACTGGGAAGCCAACATCGACAAGGACACCATCGCAAAATTCCAGCGCGAGATCGGCGCGATGGGCTACAAGTTCCAGTTCGTGACGCTGGCCGGCTTCCACTCGCTCAACCACGGCATGTTTGAACTGGCGCGCGGCTACAAGACCGAGGGCATGGCGGCGTATTCCCGCCTGCAGCAGGCCGAGTTCGCCTCCGAGAAGTACGGCTATTCGGCAACGCGCCATCAGCGCGAGGTGGGCACCGGCTACTTCGATCTGGTTTCGACCACCATCACCGGCGGCACCTCGTCCACCACGGCGCTGCACGACTCCACCGAGGCGGCGCAGTTCAAGTCCCAGGCGGCCGAGTAACGGCCCAATTCAGGAGGCTCCCATGCACGGTACTCACTATTGGGTTGTCGGCGGCGAGTTCGGCTCGCTGAACTTCCACAAGCTGAAGCCGGGAACGGCGCAGGTCGAGGGACCGTTCGCCACCCGTCGCGAGGCCGAGGACGCTTGGCGCGCGGTGTCGGAGAAAAACCGCCATCGCTGCAACGTGCGCTTCTCAATCGTCGAGGAGCCGAAGCGCGTCGCCGTCTGACGCCTTCAACAAAATCGACTAGGGAAGCCCAAGGAACGTAGGCTGCGGCCCCGTCCGGTTTGTCCGGGCGGGGCCGTTGTGTGCCAAGGTGGCAATTGATTCTGCGCCGCTGGTGGCGCCGCAGCGTTGCTGATAGACTAATAAAACAAGGCAATTGCCGACGAATCGTCGGATAGCGAGTGACCGCCGATGTCAGAGTCCCACGCAGGCCGCGAGGCGAGCACGTTCCGGTTGCGCGAGGCGCTGCGCCGTGCCCGGGTCGAAGCGGCCGAGCGCAGCGCGGTGGTGGTCGATCTGCGCGACGCCGAGCTGGCGCGGCTTGAGATCGTCAACGAGGCGCTCGATCCGCTGTTTGCGGAAATTCCCGATGGTGTCGAATTGTTTGAGCGCGGCATCAGCCAGGGCGACACGCCGCGGCTGTGGATCGATCTCGTCGCCCATGTCGTGATGGGGCGCGACAAGCGGCTCTACCGTTTCGTGCAGGACACCCGGTTTGGCCGCATCGTGCTTACGGAGTCGCACGAGGTCGCCGACATCGTCAAAGCGGTGACGGATTATGTGGCGCGGCGCCTGGTCGAGCGCGAACGCGCGCTGGCCGGGCAGCCGGCACCCGTCGTCGCCACCGCGG
>JBARWE010000041.1:0-6853 GCA_049646625.1 Xanthobacteraceae bacterium | reverse complement strand
CCATGCGCAGCCCCTATGCCGCGGCGAAATGGGGCGTGGTCGGCTTCACCAAGTCGCTGTCGATCGAGCTTGGCCCCGACAACATCCGCGTCAACGCCATTTTGCCCGGCCTCGTCGCCGGCGACCGCCAGCGCCGCGTGCTGGAGGCCAAGGCGCAGCAGCGCGGCATCTCGTTCACGGAGATGGAGAGAATCGCGTTCTCCTATACCTCGATCAAGGATTATGTGACGCCGGAGCAGATCGCCGACCAGATCCTGCTGCTATGCAGCCCGCGCGGCAAAACCATTTCCGGCCAGGCAATCTCGATCTGCGGCGATACCGGGATGCTGGGGTAGCGCCTACCGCATCAGGCTCAGCGCGTCGCTGAAGAAATCCGGGCCACCGAAATTGCCCGACTTCAGCGCAAGCCACATCGCCCGGTCGGTGCCGGCGGTGCGCAGCACCGGCACGCCGGGCGCAATCTCCGCCCCCACCACGAAAGCCGGCAATTGCAAGCGATCCACCACGGCGCCCGAGGTCTCGCCGCCGGCGACGACCAGCCGGCGCACGCCGGCGACAACCAGCCCTTCGGCAATCGCCGCCATCGCCTGCTCGATGGCGTGGCCTGCCGCGTCGCGGCCATGTCTGGTCTGCACGGCCGCAACTTCATCCGGCGACGCGCTGCTGGCAATCAGCACCGGCCCCTTGCCAAGCCGCTCGCGGGCAAACGTCAGTGCCCGCGCCGCCTCGCCATCTCCACTCATCAGCGCTTCGGGATCGAGCCGCAGCACCGGCATCGCCCGCTCGGCCGCCGCGATCTGCGCCAGCGTCGCCTGCGAGCAGCTTCCAGCGAGACAAGCGGCAAAGCCGCCGACCGCCTCGCCCGACGTGGCTTCTTTGGTCCCCACGACGCGGTGCTGTGCCACCAGCGCCCGCGCCAGCCCGAGGCCAAGCCCGGAGGCGCCGACCGACACGCGGCAACCCAACGCGGCTTGCCCGATCGCTTCCAGATCGCGCGCGGCCACTGCATCGGCAATCGCCGCATGAATGCCCTGCCAGGCCAATTCGTCGAGCCGGGCGCGGATCGCACCGGTGCCCTCGCTCACGGTGGCGAGATCGACCAGCCCGACCTTGCCTTGGCTTTGCCGCGCCAGCACCCGCACCAGATTGGCGTCATGCATCGGATTGAGCGGATGATCCTTGAGCGTGCTCTCGTTCAGCGGCACATGGCCGACGAACAGATGCCCCTGGTAAACCGTGCGGCCGGTCTCGGGAAAGGCCGGCGTCACCAGCACGATCGGCTCACCGGCATCGGCACGCAACGCATCCATCACCGGACCGATGTTGCCGGCGTCGGTGGAATCGAAGGTCGAGCAGATCTTGAACAGCACATGCGTGGCACCGCGCCCGCGCAGCCAGCGCTCGGCGGCGCGTGAACGCGCGACCGCATCGCGCGCAGGGATCGAGCGGCTTTTCAATGACACCACCACCGCGTCGGCTTCCGGCAGCTTAAGGTCGTCGCACGGCACACCGATGGTCTGGATGGTTCGCAGGCCGTTGCGCGTCAGCGTGTTGGCGAGGTCCGAGGCGCCGGTGTAGTCGTCAGCGATCGCGCCCAGCGCCAGCGTCATGGCGCGACCCTCTGGTTGTCACGATACGGCGCGAACCAGCCAAGTCCATCGAGCGTGGTGGAGCGCGGGCGATACTCGCAACCGACAAACCCGGTGTAGCCAAGCCGGTCGAGTTCGGCGAACACGGCCGCGTCGTTCAGTTCCTCGCTCATCGGCTCATGGCGCGACGGCACGCTGGCGACCTGGACATGGCCGATGATCGGCATCATCTTGCGCAACGCCGTGAGCACGTCGCCGTGCATGATCTGGCGGTGATAGATATCGAATTGCAGTTTGACGTTGGGCGCGCCGATGTCGCGGATCATCGCGGCAGCGAAGGCGAAGTCGTCGAGGAAATAGCCGGGATTGTCGCGGCCATTCAGCGGCTCCAGCAACAATTCGATGCCGTGGTCGGCCAGCTCACGCGCCGCCCACATCACGGCGGTGCGGAACGCTTCGACGTGACGCGGATCGTGCCGGTCGGATTTACCCGCCATCAGGTGCAGCCGCTTCACGCCGGTCGCCTTGGCGTACGGCAGCGCGGTGGCAATGCCTTCCTGCACCTCGGTGAAGCGTTCTGCGAACGAGGCCATGCCGCGCTCGCCGGCCGCCCAGTCGCCCGGCGGCAGGTTGAACAGCGCCTGCGTCAGGCCGTTGCGCTTGAGCCGCTCGGCGATGTCGGCGGGCGCATGATCGTAGGGAAACAGAAACTCCACGGCGGTGAAGCCGGCCTGCGCGGCGGCATCGAAGCGGTCGAGAAACGGCCACTCGTTAAACATCAGCGACAGGTTGGCGGCAAAGCGCGGCATCGTCAGTCCTCGCCCGGCAGCGCCGTGCCGGTGATGCGGCCGTAAAGACGGGCGAGCGAGGCATCGTCGTCGCGTCCCATGCCCGCCGCCGAGGCCATCAGGAACATCTGCAACGCGGCGGCGGCGACCGGCACCGGAAATTTCTCGGCCCGCGCCATGTCCTGCACGATACCCAAATCCTTCACGAAAATATCGACGGCGCTGCGCGGCGCATAGTCGCCGTCGAGCACATGCGGCATACGGTTCTCGAACATCCACGAGTTGCCGGCAGAGGCGGTGATCACTTCATAGACCTTGCGCAGGTCGAGACCCTGCCGCGCGGCAAAGGCCATCGCTTCGCTGGCGGCGGCGATGTGGATGCCGGCGAGATGCTGGTTGATCATCTTGAAGGCCGCGCCCTGCCCCGCCTCAACGCCCAGTTCGTAGAGCTTGCCAGCCATCGCATCGAGCGCCGGCCGCGCCCTGGCGAACGCGGCAGCACTGCCCGAGGCGAGGATGGTCAACTGTCCTTCGGCCGCCCGCTGCGCGCCGCCGCTGATCGGCGCGTCGAGAAAATGCCGTCCGGTCGCCTCCAGCCGCCTTGCCAGATCGCGCGCCGCCTCCGGCGCCATGGTAGCGGCGGACACAAACACCGCGCCCTCCGCCAGCGTCTCGGCAACACCGTCATTGCCGAACAGGATCGCCTCGGTCTGCGCGGCGTTGACCACGACGCTGACGACAATATCGGCCGCCCGCGCCGCCTCCGCCGGGGTGGCGGCACCACGGCCACCCTGCGCAACGAGGCGCTCGACCACGGCGGCCGCGACGTCGCAGCCGGTCACATCGAAACCGGCCCGCCTGAGCGAGGTCGCCATGCCGAACCCCATGGCGCCAAGGCCGATGACGGCAACACGGGCGGATACAGGCTCGGACATCGCTAAAACCTCGCGGCGGTATGGTGATCCTCGGTAGCATGTTCTGGCAGCGCTGCCAAAAACTGTTTGCGGCCAGTGCGGCATATGAGACAACGACACCCGGAGGATCGACACCATGGCCGAAACCCGACTGCGCGAGGATATCTGCCGCTACGGCCGCTCACTGTTCGAGCGCGGGCTGACGCCTGGCTCGTCCGGCAACATCAGCGTCCGCCTCGACGATGGCGGCCTTCTGGTGACGCCGACCAACGCATCCCTCGGCTTCCTCGATCCGGCCCGGCTCACCCGGCTCGACGCGCAAGGCCGGCTCCTGTCGGGCGATCCCCCGACCAAGGAAATGCCTCTCCACGCCGCCCTCTACGACAGCCGCAGGCAGGCCCGCGCGGTGGTGCACCTGCACTCCACCCATGCGGTTGCGGTGTCGATGCTGCCGAACGTCGATCCGCGCGCCGTGCTGCCGCCGCTGACGCCCTATTACCTGATGCGCTGCGGGCCGACCGCGCTGGTGCCCTATTTCCGGCCCGGTGATCCGGCAGTCGCTGATGCCATCCGCGGCCTGGCCGGGCGCTTCGCCTCGGTGCTGCTCGCCAATCACGGCCCCGTCGTCACCGGCGACACGCTGGAGGGCGCGGTGTTCGCCACCGAGGAACTGGAAGAGACGGCAAAGCTCCACCTGCTGCTGCGCAACCTCAACCCGCGCCACCTGACGCCGGACCAGATCGCAGACCTCGCGAAAGCCTTCAAGCTGACGCTACCGACCGGCGACGGCTAAAGCTGCGCCAGCGCCTCCGCCACTACGGCGCGCTCACTCGCCGACAGCGGCGTCTGCGGCGGCACCGGATCGCCCACCGCATAGCCCTGGATTTCCAGTCCGGCCTTGATGCAGGCAGCAAGGTTGAAGCGGGCGAAGATCTCATTGATGCGCCACAGCCGCCGCTGCAACGCCATCGCCTCGGTGAAACGGCCGGCCTGGCAATGCTCGTACAGCGCCACGCTCTCGCGCGGCACAATGCAGGCCGGCCCGGCCATCCAGCCGACGCCGCCGATCAGCATCACCGCCGCGGGGATATGAGCCGAGGCGGCGAACACCCGCATCGCGTCGCCGCAGCGGTTCATGATCGACAGCAGCCGCCCGGTGTTGCTCGATGCATCCTTGATGTAGTTGATGCGGGGATGGGCGGCGAGGCGCGCAATCACGTCGAGGGTCAGATCGGAGCGCTGGAAGTTCGGGTTGGTATAGATCACCACCGGCACATCGACAGCGTCGGCGATGGCGCGGAAATAGCTTTCGACCTGCGCATCCTTGAGCGGAAAATACGACTCCAGCACGGCAAGAATGCCGTTCGCGCCGAGCGCCTGATAGCGCCGCGCCTGCGCCACCGCGTCTGCCGTCGCCGTCGAGGCGACGCCTGCGACCACTGGCACGCGCCCGGCCACTGCCTCGATCGTCGCCTGCACCACGCGCTCGCGCTGGCCGGCGCCGAGATAGGCGAACTCGCCGGTGGAACCGAGCGGGGTGACACCGTGAACGCCAGCCTTGACCAGATCGTCGCACAACCGCCCGAGCACCTCGGTGCGGACTTCGCCCGCGGCGTCGACCGGAGACACCAGATAGGGGAAAACGCCGTGAAACTCGCGCATGATTTGAAGCCCACCCTCGGCATGTTATGACGTGGCGGCGCCCGCCCCCGTGGCGCAAGCCGCGACCGTTCCGTCAACCTGAGCCACGTTCACCATGACAAAATCCTTCTCCAATCTCCAGATCGACTCCGAACGATTATGGGGCACGATCCACGAGACCGCCCGGTTTGGCGCGACGCCCAAAGGCGGCGTGCGGCGGCTGACGCTCGGGCCGGAGGACAAAAAGGTGCGCGACTGGTTCCGCGCGGCCTGCGAGGCGGCCGGTTGCGAGGTGCATGTCGATGCGCTTGGCACGATGTTCGCGCTTCGTCCCGGCCGCGACATGGAGAAGCCCCCGCTCGGCATCGGCTCGCATCTCGACACCCAGCCGACCGGCGGCAAGTATGACGGCGTGCTCGGCACGCTGGCCGCGCTCGAAGTGGTGCGCACGCTCAACGCCGCCGGCATCGAGACCGAGACTCCGCTGTGCGTGATCAACTGGACCAACGAGGAAGGCTCGCGCTTCGCACCGGCGATGATGGCGTCGGGCACCTATGCCGGCGACTTCAAGACCGAGGACATTCTGGCGCGCAAGGATGCCGACGGCGTCACGGTGGCTGAGGCGCTGGAGGCGATCGGCTATCGCGGGAGCGAGGCGGTCGGCGCCCGCCGGCTCGGCGGTTTCGTCGAACTGCATATTGAGCAGGGGCCGATACTCGAAGCCGAGGGCAAGACCATCGGCGTCGTCCATAACGGCCAGGGCATTATCTGGTACGACGGCCGCCTCACCGGCTTCGCCAGCCATGCCGGCACCACGCCGATGCCGCTCAGGCGCGATGCGCTCGCCACCTTCGCCGAGGTGGTGCTGGCGGTCGAGCGGATCGCCCGCGAACTGGGGCCGGAGGCGGTCGGCACGGTCGGCGAAGTCGCAATCGAAAACGCTTCGCGCAACGTCGTCCCCGGCGACATCACCTTCACCCTCGATGTGCGCAGCGCCAGCGCCGCCACCCTCGACAAATTCGACATCATGCAGCGCAAGGTGTTCGATGAGATCGCGGCGCGCCGCAAGGTCGCGGTCGAACTGAACCAGGTCTGGCGCAAGGAGCCGACGCAGTTCGACGCGAAGCTGGTCGATGCGGTGGAAGCGGCCGCCAGGGAGCTTGGCTATGGCTCCCGCCGCATCACCTCCGGCGCCGGGCACGACGCCTGCAACCTCGCCACCGTGATGCCGGCGGCAATGATCTTCGTGCCGTGCAAGGACGGCGTCAGCCACAACGAACTGGAGGAGGCGACGCAGGCCGACTGCGCCGCCGGCGCCAACGTGCTGCTGCATACTGTGCTGGCGCTGGCCGGCGTCGCGAACAAGGAATAACGCTGCGCCATACGGGCGGCACGGCGACAAGCGGGGGCGATCATGAGCAACATGCCGGAATTGCTGCAGGCGAGCGCGTGTACGGTGGTGGAGCAACTCGGCCGCGACGAGGTAACGCCGCTCGACCTGCTTGATACGCTGGAAGCACGCATCGCGGCGGTCGACGACAAGGTCAACGCGCTGCCGACGCTCTGCTTCGAACGCGCCCACGCCCAGGCCCGCGCGCTGATGGCCAGGCCCGTGGCCGAGCGCGGCGTGCTGTGCGGCCTGCCGGTGCCGATCAAGGACCTGACCGAGGTTGCCGGCGTACGCACCACCTTCGGCTCGCCGATCTTCAAGGATCATGTGCCGGAGCGCTCCGACCTGCTGGTCACGCATCTCGAAGCGGCAGGCGGGGTGATCTACGCCAAATCCAACACGCCGGAGTTCGGTGCCGGCGGCAACACCTTCAACGAGGTATTCGGCGCCACCCGCAATCCGTGGGACCTCGCCCGCTCGGCTGCCGGCTCCTCCGGCGGCGCCGCGGCGGCGCTCGCCGCCGGCATGGCG
>JBARWE010000040.1:0-6990 GCA_049646625.1 Xanthobacteraceae bacterium | reverse complement strand
GGGCCGCACGGATCGGCTCCGGGGCAGGGGTTGCCGCGAGCACGGCTGCCGGCGGCGGTTCGGTCATGGCCGCCTCAGGCGCGGGGACGTCGATGGCCGGGACGTCGGCGGGCGGTGGCGGCGCCGTTCGGATCGGCTCCGCGGCAGGGGCCGGCTTGGGCGCGGGAGTTATGTCCGTGACTGGGGCCGGGCTGCCGGCGGCGTCGAGGCGAGCCTTGAGGGTGTCGAATACCACCAGCGCCTCGGCCGCCTGCGCCAGCGCGGCACGGCCCTCGTCGATGATTCGCCTGAGATCGGCGGCCGCGGCCGGGGTGCCGGCCACCGGTTCGGCCTGTTGCGCCGCCATCCGCGCCTCGATGCGCGCCACCGCATCGAGCACCATCAGCGTGTCGGCATTGCGCTGGCGGCGGGCAAATTCGTCGAGAAACCAGCGCCCGCGTGCGGTTTCCTGCAGCGCGCCGAGGAGTGCTGCAAAATCCGCCTCATCGGCGGCGGTTTGGCGGGAGGGCGGGGGCGACAGGGCGGTTGCGTGCTCGGCCATCTCGGTCTCGTCGGTGCTGCTAAAGCACGGAGCTTCAACGATCACCACGATCCGCGCCGAGTCGCAATCGAATTAAAGGCAAATGGTGCTGCCAGACAGGATTGAACTGTCGACCTCTTCATTACCAATGAAGTGCTCTACCACTGAGCTACGGCAGCACGGTCCCGGCGCCGGGGCGGCGGGAGGCTCGTTGTCGAGCGGGCATTCCTTGCCATAGCAGCCGCCGGCGTGCAAGCCGGCAAGCCCGATAAAGCGCCGGCCGCGCCGGCTCGGCGTTTGCACCGACCCTGCCCCGGCGATTATCCTGCTCCCACCATGACCGACGACACGACCCCGCCGCTTCCGCAACGCCAGGAGCACCCGCAACGCCGCCTGGACCACCGCCTGAGTGCGGCGTTGCGGGAAAACCTCAAGCGCCGCAAGGCGCAGGCGCGAGGCCGCGCCGCGGCGGCCGAGCGGCCCGAGCAAAGCGAGGCGGCTCCCGTCGCGGCTGGGGATAGCGAAGCTTAGGTCAGGCTTTCGCCGCATTGCTCTGGGACAGCCGGAACCGGCGGGCCATTGGCGGCCCGCCCGGTCGCGGCGGGACGGGTTTTCGTGGTGCCGGGGGCGGAAACGCTCTATAGCGGGGGTGCGCGGCGGGTCTTGCCCTGCGCCCGACATATCCAGAAAAGCAGCGTAAAAACAACAGTCTGACACTCACTTTCCGGCGAAGCGCGCGGCCTCGCCGCGTCAGTCGGCACCCCTTCAGGAGGCGGCATGGATCGTATTCGCATCAACGGCGGCAAGGCGCTTTACGGCACCATCCCGATTTCGGGGGCAAAGAACGCCGCGCTGCCGCTGATGACCGCCAGCCTGCTGACCGACGAGACGCTGATCCTCGACAACGTGCCGCGGTTGGCCGACGTGGCGCAACTGCAGCGAATCCTCGGCAACCACGGCGTCGATATCATGGCTGCCGGCAAGCGGGCCGGCGACCATGACTATCAGGGCCAGACCCTGCACATCTCGGCGAAAAACATCATCGACACGACTGCGCCGTATGAACTGGTGTCGAAAATGCGCGCGAGCTTCTGGGTGATCGCGCCGCTGATCGCGCGCATGGGCGAGGCCAAAGTGTCGCTGCCCGGCGGCTGTGCGATCGGCACGCGCCCGGTCGACCTGCTCATCATGGCGCTGGAGCGGCTCGGCGCAACGATCGTCATCGACGGCGGTTATGTGGTGGCGCGGGCGCCGGGCGGCCTCCGCGGCGCGACGATCGAGTTTCCGAAAGTGACGGTCAGCGGCACCCATGTCGCGTTAATGGCGGCGACGCTCGCGCGTGGCACCACGGTGATCAGCAATGCGGCGCGCGAGCCGGAGATCGTCGACGTCGCCGACTGCCTGACCAAGATGGGTGCCCGCATCGCCGGTGCGGGCACCTCGCGCATCGTCATCGAGGGCGTGGCGCGGCTCGGCGGCGCCCGCCACACCGTGCTGCCCGACCGCATCGAGACCGGCACCTATGCGATGGCGGTGGCGATGACCGGCGGCGACGTCATGCTGGAGGGGGCGCGGCCGGAACTGTTGCAGGCGGCGCTTGATGTGCTGGTCGAGGCCGGCGCCATCGTGACGCCGACCAACGAGGGCATCCGCATCGCCCGCAATGGCAGCGGCATCGCTCCGGTGACGGTCACGACGGCGCCGTTCCCCGGCTTCCCGACCGACCTGCAGGCCCAGCTCATGGCGCTGATGACGCGCGCGCGCGGTGCTTCGCGCATCACCGAGACGATCTTCGAGAACCGCTTCATGCATGTGCAGGAACTGGCGCGGTTCGGCGCGCGTATCCAGCTCGATGGCGAGACCGCGACCATCCACGGCGTCGAATCCCTGCGTGGTGCCCCGGTGATGGCGACCGACCTGCGCGCCTCGGTATCACTCGTGATCGCCGGGCTTGCCGCCGAGGGCGAAACCATGGTCAATCGCATCTATCATCTCGACCGCGGCTTCGAGCGGCTGGAGGAAAAGCTGTCCGGCTGCGGCGCGGTGATCGAGCGTATCAGCGGATGATCACGCCATGTCCTCGCCGAAGTCCTCGCCGCCGCACCGCCACCGCCTGATCGCGCTCGACGCCGACGACCTCGCCGTCATTTCCGCCCACCTGCAGGATGCCGAGGTGCGCGCCGCCGACATTCTATGGCGCGCGCCGGAAAAGCGGCTGGTGATCGGCCTGCACCGGCTCGACTGGGATCAGGCGCTGGACGGCGCCCTGTCGCCACGCCGGCTCGCGGCGGCGTTGCGGTTCGACCGCGTGCTTGCCTGCCAGGCGCGCGACATCGATCCGGCCGCCAGGGATGCCGAGCTGTACCTGATCGGCATCGAATTCCACCAGACCGAAGCTCCCGGCGGCCGCGCGCTCCTGCTGTTCTCCAGCGGTGCGATGCTGCGGCTCGACGTCGAATGCGTCGAATGCGAACTGGCCGATCTTGACCCGGACGAAGCGGCGGCGCCGCCGCCCTGAGCGACGCTGCCGTCCGCCGCCGATGGGGTTGACGGCCGGGGGGCCGCGCGCCATTGAGCAGGCTTGCAACCGGATTGCCGCCATGCCCGTTCGTCTCAACAGCCGTAGCGCCGATTTCGCCGATCGCTTCGCCGCGTTCCTGGGCGCCAAGCGGGAAGCCGCGCGCGATATCGAAGCGGCGGCGCGGAGAATCGTCGATGACGTTGCCGCGCGCGGTGACGCGGCGCTGATTGCGGCGACGCGCAAGTTCGACCGCTTCGCCGTCGATGCCGCGGGCCTCGCCTTCACGCCGGCCGAAATTGCGGCGGCGGCAGCCGCCTGCGACACCGCCACGCTCGATGCCCTGCGGCTGGCGCGCGAGCGCATCGAGGCGTTCCACCGCCGGCAATTGCCGCGCGACGAACGCTTCACCGATGCGCTCGGCGTCGAACTGGGCTGGCGCTGGAGCGCGATCGAGGCGGTCGGGCTTTATGTGCCGGGCGGCACCGCCGCCTATCCGTCCTCGGTGCTGATGAACGCGGTGCCGGCCAAGGTGGCCGGCGTCGACCGCATCGTGATGGTGGTGCCGACGCCGGACGGTGCGGTCAATCCGCTGGTGCTGGCGGCGGCCGAGTTGGCCGGGGTCGATGAGATCTACCGCGTTGGTGGCGCGCAGGCGATCGCGGCGCTGGCCCATGGCACCGCCACCATCGCCCCTGTTGCTAAGATCGTCGGTCCCGGCAATGCCTATGTCGCCGCCGCCAAGCGGCTGGTGTTCGGCCGCGTCGGCATCGACATGATCGCCGGTCCTTCCGAGGTGCTGGTGATCGCCGACGATCATGCAAACGCCGGCTGGATCGCCGCCGACCTCTTGGCGCAGGCCGAGCATGACGCCAACGCGCAGGCGATCCTGATCACCGACAGCGTGCGGCTGGCCGCCGAGGTCGAGCAGGCGGTGGCCGCGCAACTCGCTACGCTGCCGCGCACCGAGATCGCGCGCGCCTCGTGGGAGACCTATGGCGCCATCATCGTGGTGGATCGCCTCGACGCTGCGGTCGCCCTTGCCGACCGCATCGCCGCCGAACACCTTGAGATCGTCACCGCCGACCCGGAGGCGTTTGCTGCCCGCATCCGCAACGCCGGTGCGATCTTCCTTGGCCCCCACACCCCGGAGGCGATCGGCGACTATGTCGGCGGCTCCAACCATGTGCTGCCGACGGCGCGCTCGGCACGGTTCTCCTCCGGGCTTGGCGTGCTTGACTTCATGAAGCGAACGTCGATCCTGAAGTGCGGCCCGGAGCAACTGCGCGCGCTGGGGCCGGCCGCCATCACGCTCGGCCGGGCGGAGGGGCTGGAGGCTCATGCGCGCTCGGTCGGAGTGCGTCTCAATCTGCAATGAGCAAGCCGCCGCCCAGTGACGACGCCCGCAACCGCATCACCGCGGTCATCCTCGATGAGGACTCGATCGGCCGCACCGGACCGGACATCGAGCACGAGCGCGCCATCGCCATCTACGACCTGATCGAGGAGAACCTGTTCGCGCCGGAAGGCGCCGACGGCGGCCCCTATACGCTGCATATCGCCATCACCGGCAGCCGGCTGATGTTCGACATCCGCCGCGAGAGCGGCGAGCCGGTGGTCGCGCACCTGCTGTCGCTGACCCCGTTCCGGCGCATCGTGAAGGACTACTTCATGATCTGCGACAGCTACTACGAGGCGATCCGCACCGCCACGCCGGACCGCATCGAGGCCATCGACATGGGTCGGCGCGGCATCCACGACGAAGGCTCGCGCACGCTGATGGAGCGGCTGAACGGTAAGGTGCGGGTCGATTTCGAGACGGCGCGGCGGCTGTTCACGCTGATTTCCGTGCTGCACTGGAAAGGCTGAGCGCGGATGGCGGCGCCCCCGCGCGAGCGCGCCCCGCAGTCGGTGCTGTTTGCATGCGGCCTCAACAGCGTGCGCTCGCCGATGGCGGCCAGCCTGTTGCAGCGGATGTATCCCGACACGCTCTATGTCCGCTCCGCCGGCGTGCGCAAGGGCGAACTCGATCCGTTTGCCGTGAGCGTGATGGCCGAGATCGGCCATGACATCTCGCGCCACCGGCCGATCACCTTCGAGGAACTGGAGGACTGGGAGGGGCTGAACTTCGACCTGATCGTCACGCTGTCGCCGGAGGCCCACCACAAGGCGCTGGAACTGACGCGCACCATCGCCGCCGAGGTCGAATACTGGCCGACGCCCGATCCGGTCGATCTCGGCGATACCCGCGCGCAGCGGCTTACCGCCTACCGCGAGGTGCTGGACAGCCTGTCGGAGCGCATCCAGCAGCGTTTTGCCAGGAGCCGGCTCGGCAACGAGTAGCGCCGCCGCCGACCGGCTTGCGCGGTTGTCGGGGCGGGCGGGTTCGGCTACATCGTTGCGATCCGCCTCACCATTGAATTGTGCATGCCGCTACGCCCCAAACTCGTCCTCGCCTCGGCCTCGCCGCGCCGTCTCGCCCTGCTCAGCCAGGCCGGCATCGCGGTCGATGCGCTGCGTCCGGTCGATCTCGACGAGACCCCGGCGCGGGGCGAACTGCCGCGCGCCTGCGCCACCCGCTTAGCCCATGCCAAGGCCACCGCGGCGCTCGAAGCGGTCCGCCGTGACGCCGATCTTGACGGTGCTTTCATCCTTGCCGCCGACACGGTGGTGGCCGTTGGCCGTCGCATCCTGCCCAAGGCGGAACTGGAGACCGAGGCCGAGCAGTGCCTGCGGCTTCTCTCGGGGCGCAATCACCGCGTCTATACCGGGATCGTGCTGGTGACGCCGAAGGCGGCGTTGCGCCAGCGGCTGGTGGAGACGCGCGTGCGCTTCAAGCGGCTGAGCGAGGAGGATATCCGCGGCTATCTGGCGACCGGCGAGTGGCGCGGCAAGGCCGGCGGCTATGCCGTGCAGGGCATTGCCGGCTCGTTCGTGGTCAAGCTCTCCGGCTCCTACACCAATGTCGTCGGGCTGCCGCTCTACGAGACGGTATCGCTGCTCGGCGGCGAGGGCTTTCCGATCCGCGAGGGCTGGTGCGATGTCGCCTGACGGCGAGGGCGGCACGGACGCCCGCCCGCGCCGCGTCCGGCCCTGCCCAGTATGCGGCAAGCCGGCGACGCGCGAGGCGTGGCCGTTCTGCTCCGAGCGCTGCCGCGATGTCGATCTGCATCGCTGGCTGTCGGGCAGCTACGTCATCCCCGGCCGCGAGGACGACGAGGATACCTCGGGGTAGCGGCCTCGCGCGCGGCTTTAGCCGAGGTCGCTGCGCGGATTATAGGGTTTTGTCTCGCGCCACTTCGTCATCAGCGCTTCCAGCTCAGTGTCGTGGCCGTCCGGCAGCACGATACGGGTGGTGACGAACAGGTCGCCCGGCGTGCCGCGCGCGGGGAATCCCTTGCCCTTGAGGCGGAAGGTGCGGCCGCCCGAGGTGTTCTTCGGGATCGAAAGCTGTACCGCGCCGGTCGGCGTCGGCACCCGCACCTTGGCGCCGAGCACCGCCTCGTCGAGCGTGATCGGCAGGTCCAGCCGCAGGTCGTTACCCTCCATCCTGAAATGCGGATGAGGTGCGATGGTCACCGTGATCAGCACGTCGCCCGGCGGATGGCCTGGTGCGCTGTCGCCCTGGCCCTTGAGGCGGATCTGCTGGCCGGAGGCCAGCCCGGCCGGAATCTTGATGTTCAAGTCCTTGCCGGTCGGCAGCCGCACGCGCTTTTCCGCGCCTTGCGCGGCTTCCTCCAGCGTCACCGTCATGGTCGCGGCGATGTCGAGGTCGGGGACGGTGAACGGGTTGGTCTCGGCCTCGAAGCCGCGCGCGCCGTGGCCGGCCCGGGCGCCGCGCATGCCCGCCGTCGCGCCGCCGAACATCGAGTTGAGGATGTCCTCGAAATTGCCGCCGGCAAACCCGCCCTGCGGGCCGCCGCTCGAATAGCTTTACTCGAAGCCGCCGCCC
>JBARWE010000039.1:0-14665 GCA_049646625.1 Xanthobacteraceae bacterium | reverse complement strand
CTGGCCGAGCGGGCCGGCCTCGCGCTCGACCGCGGCGTCAAGGTCAACGCTCATCTGCAATCGAGCGTCCCCGACATCTACGCCGCCGGCGACATCGCGCGTTGGCCCGATCCGCACAGCGGCGACGAGATCCGGGTCGAGCACTGGGTGGTGGCGGAGCGGCAGGGCCAGGTCGCCGCCCTCAACATGATCGGTGAGCCGACCCCGTTCGATGCCGTGCCGTTCTTCTGGAGCCAGCACTATGACGTGCCGATCAACTATGTCGGCCACGCCGAGAACTGGGACGCCATCGCGGTCGAGGGCAGCATCCGGGACCGCGACTGCGTAGTCCGCTACCGCCGGCAGGGCCGCACGCTGGCCGTCGCCTCGATCTCACGCGATATCGCCAGCCTGCAGGCCGAAATCGAGATGGAGCGCGCCGTCACACGTCCGGCAACAGTGGCACCGGCCGGGTGAGAAAGAACGCCGCCGACCGAGCCGCCATTACAAGTTGCCCAGCACGTTCTCGCGCGACGATTCGATATGGTCGCGCATGGCGGCCTCGGCCGAAGCCGCGTCGCGATGGCTGATGGCCTGAAAGATCCGCAGGTGCTCGCCATGAACACTGGTCTGGCGATCGGCTGCCCCAAGCGACATGAACCACAGCCGCAGCGAACGCTCATGCAGCCTGAGCAGAATATCGGCCAGCACCAGGTTGTGCGTCGCCCGCGCGATCAGGCGGTGAAACTCGCGGTCGAGCAGCATCATCTGCTCGATGTTGCCCTGACTGGCGACCTCCTCCGCCTGCAAAATCGTATCGCGGATCGCGACGATTTCGGATGCGCTCGCCCGCTCGGCCGCAAGCCGTACCGCGAATGTTTCGTTGAGCAGCCGAGTCTCGATGATGTCGATCACCTCGTCGAGATTGATCGGCCGCACGACGATGCCCTTGCGCGGCCGCACATCGACCAGTTCCTCGACATGCAGCCGGTCGAACGCCTGATGGACCGGGGTGCGGCCGATTTTCAGGGCGCTGGCCACCGCGCTCTCGCTGAGTTCCTGGCCGGGCTTGAACACGCAGGTGATGATGCGGTGCTTGATCGCCCGATAGGCCTTTTCTTTCAAGGATTGGGCTGGTCCTGGCTGGCCCGGCCACACGGCATTCACCGAAATCCCCTGCCCCGTCATATCAGCCCGCACCGTCCTGCAATCGGCAGCGAAACGATATCGTTGCCGTATCATAGCTGCGCCTGACCGGCCGGACCAGAATAGGGTTCCCGATCGCAAAATCAAAGCGCGGCACAACGCGAGCAACCCGCCGACAGAATATTGAGGCTAGGAGGCGGCGGTGCCCCAGCCTGATTGCAACGAAGTTAGAACGTCACGATCTGCCGAATGGCGTTGCCGGTACGCAGCCGGTCGAACCCCTCGTTGATGTCTTCAAGCGGCAGCCGGTGCGTCAGAAGCCTGTCCACCGGCAGGCGGCCCTGGCGGTACAAGGCGAGATAGCGCGGCAGATCGCGCAACGGCACGGAGGTGCCGATATAGCTGCCCTTCAGCGTCCGCTCCTCGGCCACGAGGCTGACCGCTGGAATATCCAGCTTGGCATCAGGCGGCGGCAGGCCGGCGGTGACGGTGGTGCCGCCACGCCGGGTGATCTTGTAGGCGAGTTCAAGCGCCTTGATCGCGCCGGCGGTCTCGATCACGATTTCGACCCCGCCGCCGGTGGCGTCGCGAATCTCCTCGGCGGCCGAGGGGCCGGCCGTGAACGCATCGGTCGCGCCAAGCTGGCGGGCGAACGCGATCCGCTCCGGCGACAGATCGACGGCGATCACGCGCCCGGCGCCGGCAGCCACCGCACCGAGCAGCGCCGCCATGCCGACGCCGCCGAGACCGACCACCGCAACCGACATGCCGGCGGACACCTGCGCGGTATTGACGACCGCGCCCACCCCGGTCAGCACCGCGCAGCCGAACAGCGCCGCATGCTCAAGCGGAATCTCGCGATCGATCTTGACCAGCGAGCGGCGCGAGGCGACGACGTGCTCGGCGAAAGCCGAGACGCCGAGATGATGGTTGATCGGCGTACCTTTCCAATGCAGCCGCCGTGCGCCCGACAACAACGTGCCGGCGCCGTTGGCGGCCGCCGCCGGCTCGCACAGCGCCGGCCGGCCGGTGGCGCAGGGCAGGCAATGGCCGCAGCTCGGCACGAACACCATCACGACATGGTCGCCCGGCGCCAGGTCGCCGACATCCGGGCCGGTTTCGACCACGACGCCCGCCGCCTCATGGCCGAGCGCCATCGGCATCACCCGCGGGCGGTTGCCGTCGATCACCGACAGGTCGGAGTGGCACAGCCCGGCGGCGGCGATCTTCACCAGCACTTCGCCCGGACCGGGCGGATCGAGATCGAGTTCGACCACCTGCAGCGGGCGACTGTCCGCGTAAGGGGTGGCCGACCCCATCCGCTCCAGCACGGTTGCGCGTGTCTTCATTGTTATTCTCCCTGATCCGGTGTACCGCGCGTGACCACGCCGCGTTCGATGACATAGAAGCTGTCCACCAGCGCCTCGGAGTGGACGTAGTCCGATTCCGACAACAGTACTGCGACGCCGGTTGCGCGCAATCGGCCGATAGCGGCGGCAAGGCGCTGCGCCAGCACCGGCGCAACGCCCTCGAACGGCTCATCGAGCAGCAACAGCCGTTTGCCTGCCATCAGCGCGCGCGCCAGCGCCACCAGTTTCTGCTGCCCGCCGGACAGTTGCGTCGGCCGGCGACTGCGAAAATCGGCGACCTCCGGCAGCAGGTCGTAAACGAATGCGAGCCGGCCCACCGGATCGGCCTCGCCGGTCGCCCAGGCCGGCACCAGAACGTTCTCCTCGACATTGAGATCGGGAACGAGACGACGGTCTTCCGGCATATAGCCGATGCCGAGCGCGGCGCGGCACATCGCCGGCTCGGCGCCGAGATCGCGATCGGCAAACACAATACGGCCGGCCTCCGCCGCGATAAGCCCCATCACGGCGCGCATCAACGTGGTCTTGCCGGCGCCGTTGCGGCCGACCAGCCCGACGAAATGGCCGGCATCAAGCCCGAGATCGACCTGCTGAAGCACTTTGACGCCACCGATGGCGGCGGACAGCCGCGAAATCTCCAGCATCGCGGTCATCGTCGCGGCCCCCCATGTCTGCGGTGAATCTCACTGCCGACCACATGGCGCCGCACCGCGGCGTCGACCAGCACCGTCGCCGGCGCGCCATCGGCGATGATGCGGCCCTCGTAGAAGGCGATGACGCGGCTTGCGTATTGCTCGACGATTTCCATGTCGTGCTCGACGAACAGGATCGTCGCATCGGCACCGCCGACCGCCTCCATCACCAGGTTCATCAAGGGCAGCTTCTCATCGGCGCTGATGCCGCTGGTCGGCTCGTCGAGCAGCAGCACCCGCCCCTCGCCGACCATCGCCAGCGCGATGTCGAGCAGCTTGCGCCGGCCTTGCGGCAGTTCGACGGTGAGGCGGTCGGCCACATCGGCAAGGCCGAAGCGAGCCAGGAGCGCATCCGCACGGGCGATCCGGTCCGGCGTTCGCAGTTCGCCGAGCATCGCGGGCCGCTCGGATTCCGCACTCGCCAGCGCGATCAGCGCATTGTCGCGCGACGACAGTTGCGGAAATAACTGGGCGACCTGAAACGACCGGGTGATGCCGCGCCGGGTCATGGCGCGCGGCGCCAGCGCAGTCACGTCGCTGCCCTCGAACACCACCTGTCCGGCGTCCGGCTTCAGATGTCCCGTCACCATGTTGACGAACGTCGTCTTGCCGGCACCGTTGGCACCGATCAGCCCGATCACCTCGCCGGCCGCCATGGTGATGGAAATGTCGTCGGCCGCGATCACCGCGCCGAACCGCTTCCTGAGGTTGCGGGCTTCAAGCACGGTGCGGGTCATGGGCGCACCCTCCGCTCATGGCCGCGACTGAGCAGCGACCACAGCCCATAGGGCAGAAACACGATCACCAGCAGCATGGCGGTGCCGACCACCATCTGCCAGGTGTAGGGCGAGTACTGGAAGGCGAACGAGCGCACCGCCTCAAACAGCACCATGCCGACCAGCGAGGCCGCGACATGGCCGGTGCCCGACAGGATGGCGACAAACACGAATTCGCCGGAGGTGGTCCAGAACGCCAGATCAGGATCGATATGGCTGGTAGCCAGCGCCACCAGCACGCCGCCGAGCGCCGCGGTGACAGCGCCGAGAACGTAGGTGATCAGCAGCACGCGGCTGACCGAGGCGCCGAGATACTCGACACGGATTTCGTTCATCACGATGGCTTCGCCGAGAACACCGGTCGGCGAGCGGGTGAAGCGATGCAGCAGCGAGGCGGTGGCGAGCGCCAGCAGCAGCGCGACCGCGAACAGGATGCGGCGGCCCGTCTCGACATCCGGGGCGATGCCGAGGAATGTTGGCGGCGGCAGGTTGAAGCCGTCGGTCGAACCGAGCGCCGTCGAACGCACCAGCGCGCCGTAAAGGATCATCGACACGGCAAGGCTGAGCATCGCAAAGAAAATCTGCCGGTAGCGCACCAGGAGGACGCCAAGGCCAAGCGCGACGACGAGACCGACCGCGGCGCCGATCAGCAGCAGCAGCACGGCATCGTTCAACCCCAGGAAATTGGTCGCAAGCCCGGCGCTATAGGCACCAAGCCCATAATAGAGGCCCTGGCCGAACGACACCAGGCCGGCGCGCATCATCACCACCAGGCCGATCACGACGAGGCTCTTGGCCAAACCGATCGTGACCAGAAACACCAGCCAGGTCGGCAGCACGAAGCCAAGCGGCACCAGCACGACGGCCGCGATCAGCAATAGAGTGTGGGTGCCGAACTTGCCCATCTAGATCTTCCTCGCTGCAGGCTTTCCGAACAGCCCTTCCGGCCGGAACGCCAGAACGATGGCCATCACGGCATAGATAACGAACAACTCGACCTCGGGCACCAGGTGGACAGCGGCGGCACGGGTGAGACCGACGATCAGCGCGCCGACCGCGGCGCCGGCGACGCTGCCGAGGCCGCCGATCACGCTGACCGCGAACGCCAGCACGATGATATCGACGCCGATGCCCGGCACGACCGAAATGCCGGGTGCCGCCACCGCGCCGCCAAGCGCGCCCAGCATCGCGCCGATCATGAAGGTGATCGTAAACATCCGCGCCACATTGATGCCCATCGCCGACGACACTTCGCGATCGTGAATGACGACGAGCAGCAGCCGCCCATAGCGCGTGCGGTTGAGCGTGAACCAGGCGGCAAAACCCATGGCGAGCGCCAGCGCAAGCAGGATCAGGTCGTAGACGGCAAACCCGATGCCGCCAATCTCGATGCGGCCGAGCGCCGTGTAGGGTTGATAGGCCAGATAGGGATCGACGCCCCACACCAGCTTGATGACGTCCTCAAGGATGAGGAACACCGCATAGGTAACGAGGATCATCACCACCTCGTCGCGGCCGTACATGCGGCGCAGCAGCCCGCGCTCGACGGCAAGACCGATCGCGGCCCCGATGGCAAGGCCGCAGGCGGCCAGCAGCAGGTAGCTGCCCGCCGCGGGCAGCCCCGCCGTGAACCAGGCGCCGATCGCCGACGCCGCCGCGTAGGCGCCGAGCGCATAGAAGCTGCCGTGGGCGATGTTGAGGATCTTCATCACGCCATAGATCAGAGTCAGCCCGAGCGAGACGATGAACAGCCACGAAAAGTAGATCGTGCCGTCGATCAGGATAGCGACGAGTTGTTGCATGAGGATCGGCCTGGTTCGCTCGCGTCAGGAAACGGTCTCGCGGCGGCCGCACCAGGCCGCCGCAAGGCCTGTGCAGGAGTTCAGAGAAGCATGTTCATCGGCGTCGGCAGGTAGCGGAAGCCGTCACCCTGGACAACGACATGGCCGATGCCGGGCCACGGGAAGTGATAGGCAAGCAGTTGTACCTTGTCCTTCGCCAGCATGTCGAGAATACGAACGCGCGTCTGCACCGCCTGCTTGGGGTCGGTATCGTAAGCGAACTCGATCCGCGGCTTCTCGACCAGCAGCACCTGGTGATGGGTGACGTCGCCGATGTAACACAGCGACTTGCCCTCCGACGTGATGAGGAAAACGGTGTGGCCGACAGTGTGGCCCGGCGCCGCCATCGCCTGTACGCCGGGGAGAAACTCCTGCCCGTCCTTGAAGAACTTGATCCTGTCGCGATAGGGCAGCAGGTTCTTGCGCGCATGGACCACGAAATCCTTGCTGGCCTTGGCATTGCTTTCGTCGGTCCAGTAATCGAAATCGGCCTGGCTGATATGGACCTCGGCATTGGGGAACAGCGGCTTGCCGTCGGCACCGACGAGGCCGCCGATATGATCGATATGGGCATGGGACGCCACCACCGCGTCGATGCTTGCCGGATCGATGCCGGCTTCCTTCAGGCTGGCGATCAGCCGCCCCGTGGTCGGGCCGAACAGCTTGCTGGTGCCCATGCCGGAATCGAACAGGATGACACGATCGCCGCTGTTGACGACGAGCACGTTCTGTTCGAGCACGACGTTGTCGGTGCGAAGGAAGTTGTCGGTCAGCATCTTATCGACGCTGGCCGGCTCGACCCCGAGAAAACTTCCGCCGGGAGGGCCGAGCGGCAACGGCCCATCGGAAACGATGGTGATTTCGAGCGCGCCGAGTTTTGAGCGATACCAGTAGGGCGCCTGGGTCTTCGCCAGCGGGGCCTTTGCAAGCGTGACCGTGGGAAGTCCTGCGATGCCCGCGACCCCAAGCGCGGTTGCGCCGGTCAACAGTCGGCGGCGGGAGACGGTGCTGTCAAACAATGTGGTCATCGTAGCCTCCTTTCAATTTTGTCATTGGCGTTGGGATGCAAAACGTCAGGTGAAGCCGTAGATGCGGCGGCCCGGCTTGCCGGGCCGCCAGGGTCAGGCGCCGGCGTCAGTCGCCAGCGTCAATCACGAGCGTCAATCACGAGCGTCAGTCGCACTTGGCGCCCTTGAGGCCGCCGGTCAGCCAATCCATGCTCTTCACGCCCTCCGGCGGATTGACGCACTCGGCGGGGTAGCGCACGACATCGACCAGCGTTGCCTTGCCGTTCTCGCGCTTGAAGGTGCCGTAGGCGATTTCCTGAATCGCCTGATGGCCGTTGCCGAGTTTCATGTGCACCTCGCCGCTCGGCGCGGTGAAGGTCAGCCCCTCGAACGCCTTGACGATCGCCTCGTCGGTCGGGCGCGCCGCCTGATCGCCGGCCGCCTTTTCGGTCGCGGCCTTCAGGCCGAACAGAGCCTGCGCCATCTTGTAGGACGGGTAGGTCGGCGGGGTATTGAAGCGCGCCTCATAGGCCTTGCGGAACCAGTCGTTCAGCGCACTCTTCGGGGCGAAGTCGCCATGCGGGCCGCGTGCGCCGATGATCGTGCCGTCCGGAATCTGCCCGGCCAGCCGATGCATCGCGCTCTCGCCGGCAGTCAGGATCAACGTCCGCTTGTCGAAAGCACCGCGCGCCGTGCCCTGCAACACGAAGGCCTCCATGTCGCCGCCCCACAGGCTCGAATGGATCACGTCAGGCGCGGCGACAAGCAGTGCCGAAATCTCGGTGCCATACTGGCCGGCGCCAAGCTTGGGAAACTGCTCGGTGACGAACTTGGCATCCTTGTTCAAGGTCTGCATCGACGCCTTGAAGTCGTTCCAGGAATCATGCCCCCAGGCATAGTTCTGGTTGATGCCGGCCACCGCCTTGACGTTGGGGTTCTTCTTCAGCAGATAGCGGGCCGCCGCGAGGTTATCCATCGTGGCGTGGCCGCCGGTGCGGAACAGGTATTTATAGCTCGCATCCTCGAAAATGCGCGGCGTGCCGCAGTCGAAGAAAATAGTCAGCTTCTTCAGTTCGTCGGCCAGCGGGGCAATGGCCAGGCAATCGCCCGAGGAGATGTAGCCGATCACCGCGTCGACCCCGGCGCGCTCGGCCAGATTGCGATACTCCGTCACCTGCTTGGTGGTGCCGCCGGCCTCGTCGACGATCACGGTCTCAAGCGGCATGCCGTTGATGCCCTTCTTGCCGGCATAAGGCGCGGGCACGCTGCCGTTGTTCAGCGCCTCGACCACCAGTTCCGCTGCGTTGCGCGCCGGCACGCCGAACGGACCGGCGGCGGCGCCCGACAGGAAGGTAACGATGCCGAGCTTGAAGGGTTTTGCGTCCTGCGCCTGCGCCAGCGCAGGCAGCATCAGCGCGCCTGCGGCGAGCATGGCGGCGGCGGTGCGTTGCCAATTCATTGTATTTCCTCCTTGACAGGTTCGGGTGACGATGGGGTTTCGGCAGTGCGACTGCCGAAATTCTCGCGACGGCGGCGCAATTCCTGTTGCGACGGCATCAGGTCCTCAGCGCGATAGACCTTGAAGTCGCCGAGCAGCGCCGCAGCCGGCGGGAATGAAGAATCGCTGCGCACGATGCCGATCGCCTGCATCTGAATGATCTGATGCGTATCGGGATCGATGCGTGAACGAAAGCCGTCCGGGTCTTCGGGAAGCTCCAGCTCCATGCCCTCGAGCGCGGCAATCAGCTTGCCGGTGTCGGAGGGGTTGCCGACGCTTTCCACCGCCTTGGCGATCGCCACGATGCCGGCATAGGCGCCCTCCGCCGCGTAGCTCGGATAGCGCCCGGTGCGGGTTCTGAAGTTTTCGACAAAGGCGCGGTTGCGCGCCGTTTCAGGCCAGTTGACGTGATGCCGGGCCGACAACACCAGCCCGAGCGGCATGTCCTCGCCAAGCGCCGCCAGGATTTCGTAGTTGGCGCCGGCATCGAAGTTGGCGAACACCGCATTCTCGAACAGCCCGAGCGCCCGCGCCTGCTTGACGAAGGCAACGAAGTCGCCGCCCCAGTGGCCGTTGACGATGATATCGGGCTTGAGCCGCTTCAGTTCCTCGATATAGGCCGTGAAGTCCGGCTCGTAGAGCTTCGGCCACAGCGTGCCGGCGACCTCGTACGTCACGCCGATCTCGTCGAGCTTGGCACGCAGGTCCGCCCACATGCCGCGACCGTATTCATAGTCGGGGCCGATGAAGGCAATCGTGCGCCACGGCCGCTCGCGCCGCAGATCGTTGAGCCACAGCGCACCGGCGGCCATCGACTGGTAGGAGTTATTGGAGACGCGGAAATAATAGGGATGCGCGCTTTCGATGGTGAGGCGCGAGGAGCCGTGATCGGTGCCGATGAAAATCCTGCGCCGCTCCAGCGCGACCCTGCTGACAGCCAGCCCGACCGAGGAGCTGACCACGCCGCAGAGGAAATGCACCTTGGTCTCGTCGATGAAACGCCGCGCGATCGACACCGCAAAAGCGGGGCGCGACTGCGAATCCGCCAGATGCACCCGTAGCTGATGGCCGGCGGCACCGCCGCGCGCGTTGATGGCATCCACCGCCATCTCGATCGCCGCCACGCTGTCGCGTCCGTAAAGCGCGCCGCGCCCGGTCATCGGATACATGCATCCGATCTCGACCACCGGCTGCGCCACCGCCGCGACCGCCGACAGCACCAGCGCCGCCGCTCCCGCCAACACGCACCGTCCCGGCCGCAACGCCACCCTGGTCCTCCCCTATCCGATGCCGGCCAATTTGCTCCGGCGGATGGGCCGACCGCCCATCCGCATCAGGAACAGCAATGTCCGTGCCATATGCTTGCCCGCTGCGACGCAACGGTTATTTGCGCCATCGCGCGCGGCACTGAGCGGATAGCGCTCGCAGTCAGCGCACCGGCGAGCGGTTTCCGCCCATGCTGCGCTACAACATGCCGAGCCGCTTGAGCCGCCGCTTCAGCGCATGGCGCGATATGCCAAGCGCCTCCGCGGCGCGAGCCTTATGGCCGCTGGCGGCGCGCAACGCATGCTCAAGGATATCGCGCTCGGTTTTTTCAAGCCGTGCCTCCATCGGGCCGGCGGCGGCGCGCGCGTCAGTGCCGAGCGCCTGCGGCAGATGGTGCGGCTCAATGTTCTCGCCGGGATAGAGGATAGTCAGCCGCTCGACGAGATTGGATAGTTCACGAACATTGCCCGGCCAGTCATGCGCGAGCAAGGCTGCCTCGGCGGCCGGCGCAAACACGATCGGCGGGGCCTGGTTGGCCGCGGCGGCAAGGTCGGCGAAATGCCGCGCCAGCGGCAACACGTCGGCCGCATGATCGGCGAGCCGCGGCAAAGTGATCGGCACCACGTTGAGGCGATAGAACAGGTCGAGGCGGAAGCGCCCCTCCGCGATGTCCTTTTCCAGATCGCGGTTGGTCGCCGCGATGACGCGCACGTCGGCCTCGCGTTCCTCGCTCGATCCAAGCCGACGATAGCGCCGGCTCTCCAGAAAGCCCAACAGCTTCGCCTGGAACGGCAGCGCCGTCTCGGCGATCTCGTCGAGGAACAGCGTGCCACCTTCCGCCGCTTCGATCAGCCCCATGCGGCTGGTGTGGGCGCCGGTGAAGGCACCGCGCTCGGCGCCGAACAGTTCCGATTCGAGAAGATCGCTCGGCAGGGCCGCGCAGTTGACGACGACGAACGGCCGCGCCGCGCGCATGCTCAGTTCATGGATACGGCGGGCGGTGTAGCCCTTGCCAGAGCCGGACGGCCCGAGCAGAAGCACCACGCGCGCCGAACTGCGCGCGACAACGATCGTCGTCGCATCGAGATCGCACACCGTGTCCACGGCGGCGGGGACTGCCGGCGGCGGCGGCGGCGAAACGATCGGCGTGCCGCGAGCAGTGCGCTGCACCACCCCCACCAGGTCATCGAGATCGAACGGCTTGATCAGAAAATCCAGCGCGCCGCGCTTCACCGCCTCGACCGCGGTCGGGATATCGCCGTGGGCCGACACCATGACGATGTCGGCGCCGCCGGCCCGCAACTGCGGGATCAGGTTGATGCCCATATCGTCGGGCAGCTTATGATCGAGAATGACGAGGTCGGTGGCGCGGGCGCGGGCCTCCCGCAGCCCCTCGGCCGCGCTGGCCGCGCCGCGCGCCAGAATGCCGTGCGCCGACAGCCCGAAGATCATCGAGCTGACGAAATTCGGCTCGTCGTCGATGATGAGAACCTGTGGCTGCTTCATCGGGTCCCCCTTCAGCGCGCGACCTCCACACCCGGAGCCTGCGACGCGCCCCGTGGGGCATTTTGCGCCGGGACGCGCGGCAACGCCAGCGTCGCCGTGGCCCCGGCGCCGGGCAGGCTCGACAGGTCGAGCGTACCGTCGTTGATTTCGGCAAGCTGCCGCGAGATCGACAGCCCAAGCCCCGAGCCTCCCGGCCGGGTGGTGACGAACGGCTCCATCATGCGGGGAATGAGCGCCGGATCGATACCGACTCCGGTATCGCTGACTTCGATGACGGCCTTCTCGCCGGCCCGCCGCACGCGAATGGTCAGGCGACCGCCATCCGGCATGGCGTCGATCGCGTTGGCCACCAGGTTGATGAGGATCTGCTGGAAGTGTCCGGGATCGACCCGCAGCCGCAAGCCCGTCTCCCCGAGCACGGCAAGGTGGATGTTATGTTCCTGAAGCTGATGCGCCACCAGCAGCGCAAGGCGATCGAGCACTTCGCCGCTATGCACCGGCTGCGGCGCCGGCGGCGCCGGGCGCGCATAGGCCAGAAAACCTTTCAGATGATCGTCGAGCCGGTCGATCTCCTCGTCGACACCGTTCATCAGTTGACGCCGCTGCGGCTCCGGGTCGGTGAGGCGCAGGCTCTCCACCGTGGTCTTGATAGCGGCGAGAGGATTGCGGATTTCGTGGGCAAAGCTGGTGGCGAACCGGCCGAGCACCGCCATCTTCTCGACCGCGACGGTGGCCGACAGCGTGTTGCGCTGGCGCTCCGCCATACGGTTGAAGGCGCGCGCCAGCACCGCCAGTTCGTCGGAGCCGGCCGCGTCGATCCGGGTATCGAGCCGGCCCTCCGCCAGCGCGGCCGATCCGTCCACCAGACGCCCGATCCGCTTGTCGGCGCGGATCGCCAGCACCACCGCCACCCCCGCCGTCAGCAACACGGTGGCCAGCGCCGCTGCCAGCAGGGCTTCGCGAATCCGGGTCAGCGGCTGGGCCAGCGCCAGCGTCGTCAGTTCAAGCCCGACGCGCCAGCCTTCCATCAGCGCCGGCCCCTCGACAAGCTGGCCGGCGAGCGCCACAGGGTGCCCCACCGACGACAGCGCCGCGCCGCGCGGCGTCAGCAACACCGCCCTCATCAGTCCGTTGAACGTATCGTAACCCATCAACTCGGTCAGCGACGCAAGCCGCACATGCAGCGCGATCAGCGCCGACGCCGAGGTGCCGTCCAGCGTCGGCAGCGGCTTGAGCAACAGGAACGAGCCGGGCTGGCGCTCGTTCGGCAGGAACGGGCCGACCACTTCGCCGCGCGCCAGCTTGAGCCGCGGCGCTGCGTGTTGCAGCGGCTCCCAGGCGCCGCCCCAATAAGGAATGCCGGTCGCCGCCTGACTTGGAATGGCGTCGATCAACACACCTTTGTCGCTGAAGATCAGCACGCCATAGAGGTCGGGGTTGTCGGCCTCGTATTCGAGAACCGCCCGCACGCTGGAGGCACGCTCGCTGCCGTGCAACCGGCTGGCGGCCTGCGCCAGCCCCGGATAGTTGGCAAGCGTGTCGAGCTGCGCCATGCGCGCTTCGAGAAAGCTCGCCATGCGGCCGTGCATCGTCGCCATCCGCTGCTCAAGCGTGGCGCCCGACAGCGTCGCCAGCAGACCCGAGGCGTAGCGGTCATACGCAAGGATGATGCCGGCAAGCGGAATCACGGTGATGACCACGATCACGGCCGCGTAGCGAACCACCGTCTGCGAGAACCAGCGCGGACGGACGCGGTTCGGCCGACCGAGGTGCGTATCCTCCACCACCGGAACAATCCTTGATTGGCAAGCCTCGCAAGGCTAGCGCATCGCCGCCGCCCGATCCAGCCGACCCCGCGCCCGAGAGAACGGCGTTTTGACCGGGCGCCCTGCCGATCATCCACGCCCCGGTTGCGGAACGGCCGCAAGATGTGGATGCTCGGCCGGGAGCCGGGCATAAAAGAAATCGTATCGGCGCATCGCCCGATCGTGTCAGATCGTCTGGTCAAATAAACAGGTGCCCGATGGATGCGGAACACATCGCGATCGTGGGTGGAGGACAGGCAGGTGCGTCGCTCGCGGCCCGGCTGAGATCGCAAGGCTATGATGGCCGCATCACCATTTTCGGTGACGAGCCGCACCTGCCGTATCAGCGGCCGCCGCTGTCGAAAAAATACCTCGGCAGCGAATGGACGGTCGACCGGCTCTATCTCAGGCCGGCGGCGTATTGGCAAGATCTTGGCGTCGAACTGGCGACGGGAATGCCCGTCACCCGCATCGATCCGGCAGCGCGGACGCTGATGCGGGGAGACGAGGTGGTGACATGGAGCAAGCTGGCGCTGACGACCGGCGCCAGCCCGCGAGCGCCGCACCCTGATCTTGCCGCCTGCGAGGGCGTCCATGTCCTGCGCCAGATCGCCGATGTCGATCGGCTTCGCCCCGCGTTTCGATCCGGCCGGTCGCTGCTGGTGGTCGGCGGCGGCTATATCGGGCTGGAAACCGCGGCGGTGGCGACGCAGGCGGGAATGGCAGTGACGGTGGTGGAACGGGAGCAGCGCATTCTCGAACGGGTCGCCTGTGCGACAACCGCCGAGCGCATCCGCGCGCTGCACCGGCAGCACGGCGTCACCATCCTCGAAGGCCGCACGATCGCCGACGTGACCGGCGGGGCAACGCTGCGCGGCGTCCGCCTTGACGATGGCACGCTGGTGCCGGCCGATCTTGCCGTCGTCGGCATCGGCGCCATTCCCAACACCAACCTGGCAAGCAAGGCCGGCCTATCGTGCCGCGACGGCATTCTCGTCGACGCATTCGGCCGCACCTCCAGCCCCGGCGTGTGGGCCGCGGGCGACTGCAGCCGCTTCCCGTTCGAGGGAGAGCCAACGCGACTGGAAAGCGTGCAGAACGCCATCGATCAAGCCGAATGCGTCGCCGACGACATGCTCGGCAAGGCGACCCCGTATCGGCCGGTGCCATGGTTCTGGTCGGATCAATACGACATGAAGTTGCAGATCGCCGGCCTCAACCGCGGCCATGACACCGTGGTCGAGCGCCGCTCCGACCGTGGCGAATCGATCTGGTATTTTCGCGCCGGGCAACTGGTGGCGGTCGATGCGCTGAACGATCCGCGCGCCTACATGACGGCGAGAAAGCTGCTCGAAGCGCGCCGGCCCGTGGCCCCGGCGGATCTCGCAGACCCCGGCGCCGACCCGATCCGGTTGCTGAAGGGATAGAGTCCGTCGCAATCGGATTGAAGCGTCGCCGGGCATCGCCGCTCGGCTGCTGCTCGCTATCTTGCTGTCGCGCCCAGGATACCGCCGCGAGTTCGCGACGACTACCTGCAATTGCGACGGGCGCAAACCCGTACGCGATCGACCCGGAATGGGCGTTCGGACCGGCACGACGGAAGGGGCCGCCGGCGCAACGAGGCGCCCCAGCGGGATATGGCCAGCGACGCAGGTATTCCCTGTGGCACACTCGTAAAATATGATATATTAACCGATCGATCGATCAATGTATAATGTCGTCGCATGTGATCGACTGGCGGCTCGTTCGCCTTTTCGCTAAAGGTGACGGAACGCTGCC
>JBARWE010000038.1:0-1949 GCA_049646625.1 Xanthobacteraceae bacterium | reverse complement strand
ATCTATCCAGACGTGGAGCAGATCCGGCGCGCGCCATCGGGCCGGATCACCGCCTATTGGTTCGGCGGCGCCGGGCCGCAGGCGGCGGTTGTCAACCCGGCGACGGGACAAGGTATCGCCTCCGTTGATCAGAGCCGATTCCAACGCTGGCTGACCAACCTGCACCGCTCGCTGTTTCTCGGCGACGGCGGCCGCATGGCGACTGCGGCCGGAGCCGCCGCCATGCTGGTGCTTGCCCTGTCGGGCGCCGCGCTCGTCGCGCGCCGGGCCGGCGGCTGGCGGCGATGGCTTGCGCCGATGCGCGGCACGGGCAGCGGACGGGCGCATGCGGAGATCGCGCGGGTAGCTGTCGCCGGCCTGCTGCTGTCTTCGGCAACGGCGTTGTGGATGACCGCCTCGACCTTCGATCTTCTCCCCGACGAAGCGGTGACGCCTGCCCCCCAGGCCGAGGCGAGCGGCCGGACCGGCATGGCCGTAGCAGCGATGGATGTGCTGGTGCGCACCCCGGTTTCCGAACTGCGCAGCCTGACGTTCCCCAGTGTTGGCGACGCAACGGATGTCTTCACCCTCAAGACCGATCGCGGCGCTGGCCATCTCGATCAAGGCACCGGCGCGCTGCTCGCCTGGAGCGATCTGACCGGGTGGCAGCGCGTCTCGGAAACCATCTACATGCTGCACACTGGCCAGGGGGCCGCCACGCTCGGGCTCGTTCTCGGGATCATGGCGCTTGGCGTGCCGGCGATGGTGGGAACCGGTGTTATCCTCTGGCTTGCCGCCCGGCGCGGCCGTCCACGCCTTCGTGACAATGTCCCTGCAAGGCGTGCCGACACGATTCTGCTCGTCGGCAGTGAAGGCGGCAGCACATGGGGCTTTGCCGCAACGCTGCATGCCGCGCTGACGGAGGTTACGGGCCAGACCGTCCATGTCGCGCCGATGTCATCCTTCAACCCGGCGCTCTACCGGCGGGCGCGGCGCATTCTGGTACTGGCGGCAACCTATGGCGAGGGTGGCGCGCCCGCCTCGGCCGGGGGATTTCTCGATCGCCTGAAGTCTTTGCCCGCTGCGCCAGGGATCCCATTGGCGGTTCTCGGCTTTGGCGACCGCAGCTTTCCGGCCTACTGCGCATTCGCGCAGGCGGTCGCCGAGGCGGCGGAAGCCGCGGGATGGAAGACGCTGGTCCCCTTCGACACGGTGGATCGCCAATCGACGCAAGACTTCACCCGGTGGGGCCGAGCGCTCGGCGCGGCGCTCGGCATCGAACTGGAGCTCGCCCATCAGGCGCGTGCTCCAGCCGCCTTGCCGCTGACGCTTCTCTCACGCCACGACTACGGCGCCGAGGTGCAAAGCCCAACCGTCATCCTGCGTTTTGAGCTGCCAAAGGTCGGGCTGATCCAGCGGGTGATCGGTCACGGTTTTGGCCGCTTTGCGGCCGGCGATCTCCTCGGCGTTCTACCCGAGGGTTCGGTCGTCCCCCGCTTCTATTCGTTGGCGTCGGCGCATCGCGATGGCTTCGTCGAGATCGTCGTCAAAAAGCATCCGGCCGGCTTGTGTTCCGGCCAACTCTTCGAGTTGCAGCCCGGCGCCACCATCAATGCTTTTTTGAAGCTTAATCCCGGCTTCCATTCGGACCGCAGCCGCGCGCCGCTGATCCTGATCGGCGCCGGCACGGGAATAGGTCCGCTGGCGGGTTTCGTGCGCGCCAATGTGCGGTATCGGCCGATCCATCTGTTCTTCGGGATGCGCCATCCGGACAGCGACTTCCTCTATATCGAGGAATTGGCGGAATGGCACCGGGATGGCCGCTTGCGGCAACTCGCGACGGCCTGCTCGCGGGGGCGAATGCCCCGCTACGTGCAGGACACGCTGCGCGAGGAGTCGGCCGAGATCATACGCCTTGTTCAAGCGGGCGCGCGCGTGATGGTGTGCGGTGGGCGCGATATGGCCGCCGG
>JBARWE010000037.1:0-3311 GCA_049646625.1 Xanthobacteraceae bacterium | reverse complement strand
GGATGGAGGCGGGGGACAGAGGCGGGCATGGAGGGGAGTGTAGCACCAGATTCCCGGTTTGCACTTTCCTCATAAGCCATTGATTTATCTAGTGCGTTGATAGCGTCCGTTTGCACGGATAATGATTATCTGTCAGTGACTTAATCTGGTCTGGGGGACTAGGGGTCGTGGGTTCAAATCCCGCCGCTCCGACCAGAAGGCCGGGTAAAATCAATTAGATAGACGTGGGAACCGAAAAGCGGCGGCTCATGACGTAGTGTCGAGTCGGCGCCGTGTCGGCACCACCGCGGACCGGCTCGACCGCCCCGCCGTGGGGCTATCGGCGCTGTGTCCGTGCCGGCGGCGCAGGGCAGCGGGCTGTGCGACGAAGTAGCGCCTCAGCTCATCAGCGCCGCGCGTCGGTCATTTGATAACTTTGGCATCAGCGCGAACTTCGCTCGATCGGATTCAATGGATGAGATCGGTCTCGTAGCCTGAAGTGATAGTTCTCGCTTTATTCCAAAAATTAACGTGTGGTGAATTTCACAGGCGTCAGTTGGCGCGACGGGATATTCCAAGCCCGCGCCTATCGTAGCGACCAAATCGTGCTTCCGCGCTCCAAGCACAGTCGAACGTGATTGAGCCTGTTCAGTGACCGCTCGACTTCTTGCCTTTCGACTTCGGTGGCTCGACAGCGGCTTCGGACTCCTTTGCCAGCCGCAGGGCGCGTAACCGTTCCATGTTTTTGCGTACAGCTATCGCTTCGGCTTCATAGTGAGCCAATGCTGCCGCGCCTTCTATAGCGGCACGCTGTTGCCGTTGCTGCCGTGCTTGAGTTTTTGGAGAAGAGGCTTTCAGTTTCATCAGTTCTATATAAGCGATATCAGGCGAAATGGCGAACGAAGGCGGTCTTGCCTCCGACCGAACACAATTGATTGCTTGCTATCCTGCGGAATACCTATATCTTGATGCCATTCGATTTGTTGGCATTGCCTTGTAACCGCGCCTTTCGGCTCTTTTCCTTGGACATCGCTAAAGTTGAATAAAGCCCGTGCGGAGGTCGCATGGGATGTTGGGCGTGCGCGTCCATGGAGAAGAAAAATGACGATAGGTACAGTGAAGTGGTTCAATGGCCAGAAGGGTTTTGGCTTTATCCAGCCCGATAGTGGCGGCAACGACGTGTTTGTACACATTAGCGCCGTTGAGCGCGCCGGCCTCACCGGGCTTGGAGAAGGTCAGAAAGTCTCATTCGAGGAAAAGACCGATCAGATGCGCGGCAAAGTCAGCGCAGAGAATCTGTCTCTCGTTTAATCGAGCAGGGCGTCTACCCACGGATGTACTGGGTTGATCGCCAGGAAAGTCCCGTCAGAGATGGCGGGACTTTTTGTTTTCGTGCTAATGAAAGACGTCTAATGGTGATCGTGGGTGCCGAGCTTATGATGCAGCCGGGCATCGTGCGTTTTGAAATGCTCCGTGAACCACAGGTCGAGCCGATGCGAGAGTTCGGCTGACGAGGCTTCCGGGGCCGCCTCGTAATCATCCATGATGTCGCGGATCTCATCGAGCAGGCGTTCGTGCGCGGCCTTATGCTGGGAAAACTGATCGTATAGGTGATCCTGCATGAATCGCTCCTCAAGAGCAAAATGGCTCGAAATGGCCTGGAAGATCTTGCCCAGGAAAGTGCTCGCATCCAGTTCGTCGGATTTGTTCGACAGGCGCTCATGCAGGTCGTTGATGAGGTCGATCATCTCGCGATGTTCGTAGTCGACGTCGGCAACGCCAACGCTGTAGCTGTCTTTCCACTCGATCAGTGCCACAGGGGGTCTCCTCCGCCATCGCGATGCTGGCGCAAATATAGGATACCTCCATGGGAGCGGCAGGGCATTGACCTGGGTCAAGCGGAGCGGGCGGTGCCGCAGCGCCACGCCATGGTTACTGCCGCACCGCGGTCCAGCGGCCGATGCATCCGTCACTGCGCCGGTATGATCCTGAGCCGCTGTTGCTCGCAAGGCGGCCGGTCGCGGAGAGCCTCACGCCGTCCACAACCGTCGATGCCCGGAATGCGCCGCTTGGGCTGACATGGCCGCCGCCACCGCTGAGCACCACGACGCGCGTGCCGGAAACCCTGAAGGCGCCGCTGCCGCTGCCCTGGCAGTTCGTGCTCACGCCTGTGAGCACCCAGCGGCCGTCGAACTGGCCGCTCCTCGGGCGACTGTCATGGTTGGGGCGGCGTTGTTTTTGCTGATTGAGCGAGGTTGCCGGGCGATCCCCGGACGACAGCCCCGCCGGCGCGACGGAGGCGCTTGCCAGCAACATCGTGAACACCGCCAGGAGCGCCCCGAAACTCTTGAGCATTCCGAATTCCTTCCCAGCACCCACGGCCCTTAGCATCATGCGGCCGCGATGTTAGGTGGATTAGACGAACGATGTCACCGCTGCAATGCGGGCTTGACAACATGGGCGGGTATAAAAAAACCCGGCATTGCTGCCGGGCTTTTTCGTTCATGTCGGCCTTATGGGCAGAACCACACCGGTCCGACCATCACACAGCCGCGTCGCTGCCAGTCGCCGGGCCGCGCCCGGTGCCGATGCCAGCCGCGCGGTGCCTTGGAGTAGCGACGGCCCGGGACGTAGTGACGGTGGCTGTGCCGGGGCGGAGCCACATGCCGCCGAGGCGGGGGCGCCCGATGCGCCCGATGCTGCACCTCAATGAGCGACGGGTTGTCGATTGTCGGCGCAGGCGTCATGAGAGGGGCTGCCGAAGCAGAGCTGATGGCAAGAAATCCCGCCGCGGCGGCAGCGAGAGCCAGTTTGGTGAGGTGCATGCCTAACCCTTTGTCGTTGATGTCAACGCCGTATAATCGCCCAACGGTTAAAAAGTTCCGCATCGCTATCGGGGAATAAGGCTCGGCGGCATCGAGAATGCCTGCGGTTCACTGTTCGTTTTGTGGCTCGGGCTTCTCAGCGGGCGTCGAATTTGTAGGAGGCTTGCAGGAAGGTCCCGTAGCGCTCCGACCTGATCGGCAGCGTTTGGGTCGGGACCGCGCTGCCAAAGCTTGCCGTGATGACGTCCGTCGCCCACATCGCCCAATAGCGTCCACCGATACCGATGCTGAACTGCGGGCTGATGTCGTAGGTCAGGACGGCTTCCATCTGCATCCCGCGGCCCGTTCCCCAAGCCGGAGAGTAGGGCGAGCCGACGTCCGTTCGGTTGTGATGGATGTCGAGCGCGGAGACGTGGACATAGGGCAGGTAGGCCGCGTCGATCGTTGCCTTCAATCCGGGCATGATGGTGAGCGAGGCGTTCACACCGAGCCGCAAGGAATGCCAGT
>JBARWE010000036.1:0-9602 GCA_049646625.1 Xanthobacteraceae bacterium | reverse complement strand
CGGCCTGCCCGTCGGCGGCGCTCGGCGGCAGCCTCGGCCAGATCGGGCCGGGCGACACCACGGCCGAGTTTGAGCGCGCGCTGGAGCGGCTTGCACCGGGCGAAATTTCCGGGCCGGTTGAGACGCGCTACGGCGTCCACCTGATCCGTCTCAACCGGCGCATCGATGGCGAGTTGTTGCCATTCGACATGGTGCGCGAGCGTATCCGCGCCTATCTCGAAGAGCATGTGCGCCGGCAGGCGGCCGCGCAGTACATCGCGCTGTTGATCGGTCGCGCCGATATCCGTGGCATTGCGCTCGACGGCGCCGATACGCCGCTCGTGCAATAGCAAACGAAAAGAGAGCATGTCATGCTGGGCACGCTGATCGCTTCGCTTGACGATCCCGCAGTGGTGGCGCGGCTCGTCGCGTTGCTCGATGAGCCGGACCTCGCGGCGCGGCTCGAGGCCGCAGCGGGTTCGCTCGGCCGGGCGCCGGCGGAGGTCACGGCCTCGCTGGTACGCAATTTTGTCGAGACAGCGTCCGACGACCTGTGGCTGCAACTGATCGGCATCATGAACCGTGCCGATGATCCGACGCTGGCGGCGGTCCGCGCCATCCTGACCAAGGCGCTGCCGCCGGCGGCGTGAGATCGCCTCCTCCACGGGCCTTGATGGAATTGAGGTGAATCAACACATCGCGGAAGCTGGTGCATACATTTGTACCGGTGACATTCTGAAAAGAGGAGACTGTCATGGCTGAAACGATGCTGAAGACATCCGGTGGAGTGTCGAAGAAAGCGGTTCCGTCGGCGGAATGGCGGCCGTTCGAGAGCTTGCGCCGGGATGTGGATCAATTGCTTGAAAATTTTGGCTTGCGCCCGTGGCGTGCGCTTCCCGGCCCTACGGAGATCGACTTCAGGCCGTTCTGGGGCGGCGGTGCCGGCTGGGGCGGAGCGCCGGCGGTCGATGTGATCGACAACGACAAGGCCTATGTCGTCACCGCCGAGCTGCCGGGAATGTCGGAGGGCGACATCGAGGTCAAGTATGTCGATCAGACGTTGACGATCCGCGGCGAGAAGAAGGAGGAGAAGGAAGAAAAAGAGCAGAATCGCTACCTTGCGGAACGGCGATACGGTCTTTTCCAGCGTGCCTTCCAGGTTCCCAACGGCGTCGATGGCGACAAGATCGAGGCGACGTTCAAGAACGGCGTTTTGACCGTGACGTTGCCAAAAACCGCGGAAGCGTTGAAGAGCGAGAAGAAGATCGAGATCAGGAAAACCTGACGGAGCAGTATTCGCCAGCTTGATCAGGCCGGTTCCGGGTGTCCCGCTGGACCTCCAACGGCACCAGGGCGTTTGTCTTTGAATCGGAAATATCCGGGGCTACCTGGAGCCGGAACTGGATAACGTAGCAACGAGTGAAGCGGAGTATTGTGATGAAGATCGAGCCGGGCGCGTGGATTGTTGCGTGCGATGGCCGCAAGGCTCTTGTTCTTGAGAATGTCGGCGATGCCAAGTTTCCCAATTTGCGCGTCAAGGAAACCCATGAACACGCCGACGAGCCGACTCGCATGCTTGGCGCCGCCGCGCCCGGCCGTTCCTATCAGCCCACTGGCACGCGCAGGAGTTCCGTCGAGCAGACGGATCTGCACGACGAAGCCGAACGGACGTTTCTACGCGATCTGGCGGAACGGCTGAGCAAGGCCGCGCTCGCCGGCGTTGCGAAGGCGCTGATCGTGGTTGCGCCGCCGCGTGCGCTGGGGATGATCCGCGAAGCGTATTCGCCGGCGCTGCACGGCGCGATCGTCGGTGAGATCGCGAAGGACGTGGTCAACCGGCCGGCTCACGAGATTGAGGAACTGATCCAGAGCCAATAGGGTTGCGCCCGTGGCGATCAGGTCGCGGCCGTGACTACCGGCATCCTTCGTCGGCGCGTAGCGGCTTCAGCAGCAACGGCATGAAGCCGGCAAACCAGACGCCGAAGGCGGCCGACCATAAGAGCGCGGCGACCGTATAGTGCAGGCCGGCCAGCGAGCCGCCGATGCCGAGTTCCGGCAGCACGCGAACGAGGCCGGCGCACGCCATCAGCGCGATCGCCAGATGCGCCGCGCGTGGCAACAGCAGCGGTCGACCGGTGTGCCGCAATCCGGCGATCGCCAGCACCGCCATCACCGCCAGGCCGAGGCTGCCGACCGCGAGCATGTGAATGCCGCTACCGATCGCGACCGGAGCGCCGAGACCGGCGAGACCAATCAGCAGGAAGCCGCCGCCGGCGAAAGCGTTGGCGCCCGCCAGCGCCAGCACCTGTGTGCGCAGCACGGCGGTGCCGATGAACCATTCGGCGAGACGGTCGAAGAACGCCGCCGCGGCGGCCAGCGCCAGATAGCAGGCGACCTGCGATTGCGGAAATGCCAGTGCGACCGCTGCGTAGGTCGCCACCATGCCAGCGGCAAGGTTCTGGCGTCCGGGATGCGGCCGATACGGCGTGGTGTTGCCGCTGGGGTCGAGCGCCAGGTTGATGACCACAACGTTGATTCGCGCGACCGCGAGCGCGAAGAAAACCAGAAAGATATAAAGTGACGCCTGTAACAGCCGCCCGGCCAGATCGAACTGGCCGGTCAGCCAGGCGATGCGAATACCAGCCTCGGTCAGCGCGAACAGCCCGGCCCAGACCGCGAAGGAGGCATGGCGCGTGCTGCGCCGCTCCACCAGCGGCGACAACACGAACCAGAACAGCATCGACAGGAAGGCAAAATCGGTGAGGCCGGCCAGCGCCAGTAACGGCTCCAGCCCGAACAGGCCGACGATGCGCCCCGGCAGCCACAGCGACAGCAGTACGATCAGCGTGCGGCCCTTGCGTGGTGGCGTATCGGTCCATTCGGGGACGGCGGAGGTGAGAAAACCCGCCAGCGCCGCGCCGTAAGTGCCGAAGATCATCTCATGCGCGTGCCATTGCGTCGACGGAACGGCGTGCGCAAACGGCAGCGCAAGGCCGAACAGCGTGACCCAGGCGAGCGGCGAAAGCATCGCGTGCAGCGCCGCCGCCGGAAAGAACAGCATCAGGCCCTCCGCCAGCAGCGGATGGTCGCGCCGGGCGCCGGCTGTCGGTGCGGTGGTCACGATATGCCCTTCCGCCCGCTGTCGAACAATTCGGCGAAAGCCGGATCGCGCGACCACGCTTCGACCAGATCGAAAATGAAGCGATCGTCACGCGCGCCGGGCCGGCCCTCGATACGCCGCTCGGTGACGAACCCCGTATGCCCTTCGGAGAGCACGGCGAGGCGGTCGGCGATGCGGATTGCTTCGGAAAGGTCGTGGGTGACGAACAGCGCCGAGAAGTGCTCGCGCGCCGCCGCGGCGATCACCAGGTCCTGCAAGGCCCGCTTGAGGCCGACGTCGACCGCGGTGAACGGTTCATCGAAGAAGATCACGTCGGGATCGACCGCCAGCGCCCGGGCCACCGCGGCACGCTGGCGCATACCGCCGGACAGTTCGGCTGGATACTTGTCGAGATCATATGCGAGAAGCCCGACTTCGCGGCCGCGCCGTTCGATGCTGTCGGCCGATGGCCGTGCCGCGCCGCTTGCACGCAGGCCATAGGCGATGTTGTCGCGCGTGGTCATCCAGGGCAGCAGCCGCGGCTCCTGAAACACCACGGCGTGGCGGCGATAGGCGCGCCGCACGCGCCCGCGCAACGGGTCGACCAGGCCGGCGGCGATCTGCAACAGCGTGGTCTTGCCGCATCCCGAAGGGCCGAGCAGCGCGACGATCTCGCCCGGTGCCAGCGTAAAATCGATGTCTTCGAACACCGCGCGGCCGAGAAAGGCGTGGCCGACGCCGTCGAGAGCGAGCTTCATCGCTTCACGCCCCATGGCACGCCGGCCTCGCGCCATTTCTCCAGCCGGTCGCGGATCGGATCGAGCAGCACATATTCGGTGAACAGCGCGAACGCCACGGTGATGACGATCAGCGCCATCACGCGCGGGATGTCGAACAGGGCGCGGGCGGTGGCGAGGTCGCCGCCGAGACCGCCGGAGTTCGACAGCAGTTCGGCCATCACCGTGATTTTCCACGCGCTGCCGGCGGTGGTGGTCCAGGCCGGAAACAGGTAGGAGACGAGATGCGGCAGCGTGACGGTGCGAAAACGCATCCACGGGCCGACGCCGAAGGAGCGTGCCATCACGTCAAGCGCCCGGTCGCGGGTGGCGACGCCCTGCAATCCGCCGGCGAACGAGATCGGCAGCGCGGCGACCACGACGGTCAGCACGGCCGACCCGCCGCTTGAGCCGAACCAGATCAGTGCAAGCACGATCCAGGCGATCGGCGGCACGCCGAGGATGACGGTGACGATCGGCCGCGTCAGCCGCATGGTCGCGAACGAATAGCCGGCGACGATCCCGGCGATGCTGCCGATCGCGACCGCGAGCGCAAAGCCGGCCAGCGAGCGGCTCGCCGTCTCGCCGGCGGCGCGGGCAAACCCGGACTCATGGACGAGATCGACGACGGCAAGCACCGTTTCCCATGGCGAGGGCAGCACGAAGGAGCCGTAGATTTCGTGCCCGGCTTGCCAGGCGGCGGCAAGGCAGAACAGGCCCGCTGCCCCAGCCCATGCCGACCAGACGTAGCGGCCGGCCCATCCGGTCCAGGCCAGAAAAGAAGCAAACGGTTTCACAAGGCGTAGAACCGATCATCCGGCAGTTTGCCGCCGATGATGCGTTGATCGTCCTTGGCGAGCGTTTCAAACAGGCCCGTGAGGTCGGCGCGCACCCGCGTCGCCCGCTCCGCGACGAGATGGCTGAAGGCGATCGATGTCTCGATCACCGGCGCGGGCAATTCCAGCGGTGCGGCCGCGAGCGCGGCCGCGGCAGCGGGGGTCTGGTTGACGGATTGCGTCGCGCTCTCCAGCGCCGTTTGCAGTGCGTCGATGCCGTCTGCGCCGATCTGGCTTGCGAGCTTGTCGGTGATGGCAAGCCCGGCCTGCGGGAGGGTGGCATAGCTGGTGGCGGCGGCCCACGCCTTCTGGCAGTCGACGGCCCGTTCGATGGCCTTTCCGGCCATCTTGGCGCGCAGAATTGCGGCGCTGCTGGCAGGTTCGGCAAGCAGTGCGGCGTCGGCGCGGCCGGCGACCAGCATCTGCATCGCCTCCGGCGGCGTCCCCGAGTAGTCGATCGCCAGATCGGACGGTTGCAGTTTTGCCGCCACCAGCAGGCGGCGGAAAATGAAGTCCGGCATATCGTTGCGGAACGGAACGGCGATGCGCTTGCCTTTCAGGCCGGCGATATCGGTGACGGTGCCGGCCGGTGCGACGACATAGAGAAGGCCCTTGGTCATCACGTTGGCGAGCCGCACGCCAAGCCCGCGATTGTAGAGGTTGGCCGCCACATAGGTCGGCACGATCACCGCGGTCATGTTGCCGGAGGAGAGGCCCGCGCGCATCTCGTCGGGCGTGCGCCAGGCCTTGAAGGTCGCGCCGGGGGCGATCTGCTTCAGCGCGCCGGAAGCGATCGCCTGCGTCAGGACGATCGACGGCGCGGCCGGCGGCCCCCATAGCGTGAGCGGCTCGGCGGCGCGCAGAATGGCGGGGCGCGCGAGGATCGCCGTGGAAAGCGTGGCGACAAAGCTGCGGCGATTCAACATGGGGTGCTTCCTGATCTTGCTTCGGTGCCGACGAATTCATCCGGCTCGACATCGAGCGCAATATGGGTGTGGGGCATGGCCGATCGCGCGGCATCCATGCTGTCGGTGCCGGTGCGGTTCGGATTCGTCCCCCTGCGGTATCCTGCTATCGATGCGCTCAAGGGAAGGTCTTTCTGTTTAGATTGGTTCTAAAAGATGATGAATAAATACATCTTTTTTGACGAAGCCACATCCCGATGAAGGTTGTCAATGCGGCAGCGATGCCACCGCGAACTTTGATTATTGCTAACGAAAAATCGAGAGAGATGTCTTTGTGCCAGGTCAATTGCCTGGTGTCGGCGGCTGGCGC
This sequence comes from Xanthobacteraceae bacterium, assembly GCA_049646625.1. Lineage (GTDB taxonomy): Bacteria > Pseudomonadota > Alphaproteobacteria > Rhizobiales > Xanthobacteraceae > PRO6. The sequence continues at coordinate 3,636 of JBARWE010000036.1, read as the reverse complement.
CTGCGGCAGGGAGCGTCTGCGCGATCGGGATGGTAGCCGTATCGATATGCTATGACATCGCCGGCCGGGAGCTGCAAAGCGTAATGACGGCGACCTTGGCCGTCGCCGGCGACGGCTTGCCGAAGCTGCGCACGCCGCACACCACTTCGACAGGGGCGTAGAGCGCGGCATCGACTTCGACAAAGCCGCCGATATTGTTGCCGGTGCCGATCGCATCGGTGGCATTGACAAAGCCGGCATCAACCTCGCCGCTTAAGGGGCGCCGCAGTCCAGTCATAACAGGCGCTAGGTCGGATCGGCGATCGGACGTTTCGGCTTACAACTGTGGCTGGCATGAATGCGGATCGCCGGCCAGACGGTGCGCTGCCATGCTGAGGCGCCCGCCTCCCACGCCACCACCTGTCCCTCGCGCAAGACGAACCATTGCGGCGCCCCCGGCCGCTGTCGCACCTGCGCGCGAAGCCCGGCGAGGTCGGCTGGCCATTGTTCATCCGCCAGCAGGTTGCGCAACTGCGGCGCGATCACCTCACGGTAGCGCAGGGCGGGAAACTCCCGGCTATCGAGAAACGAGGGGCGCTCGTCGCGCCGCCAGGCGCGGCAAGGTCCGCAGTCCTCGGCGCCGACATAGACGACGGTGAGCGCCGCCTGCTCCGCCGTCGGTCGGCACGGCGTGTCGGCGAACAGAAGGCCGCAGCCGATCAGCACCGCCAGCCCGGCCAGCAGGCCTTGCGGGAAGGGGAGGGCGGCAACCGGCGGCATGTGCACAGCATAAGGCGGGGCAGCCGGACGTCACTTACCCAAAGTCAAGGCCGGCCACTCCGAACGGTGGCAGCTTTCCGCGGTAAAGGCGCAGGAGAATCTCATGTCCGAAATCGTGAAGCCCCCCGAGGAGCCGGCCGACGGCGAGGCTGTGCCGTTCATGCAGCGGGTGCTCGACGATCCATTCCTGCTGCTGTTCATCGGCATGACCATTCCGACCATTCTTTATCTTGTGTGGGGCGTGATGGAAATCGCCAACGTCCCGGTTGGCAAGTGACGCACGGAGAGCGACTCGATGGCCATCTCTTCTCCTGAGCGCCGTGTCTGGTGGAACGAGCCGGTCGAGCGCGTCGAACTGATCTGGATCGCCGTAGCGCTGCTATGGGGCCTGTTCATGTTCTTCTTCATGATCGCCTGGCATTTCATCGGCGGTCAGAACCTTTCAACCGAAGCCTACAAGGTGGCGCCGAGCGCCTATCAGGACAAGGTCGATGCGTTCGCCGAAAAGTATCAGGTTCGCGACGAAGCCGGCACGCCGGTGGTGCGGCCGCCGCCCGGCGTCGATGTCTACATGCTCGGGCGACTGTGGCAGTGGTGGCCGGTGCTCGAACTGGAAAAGGGCCAGAGCTATCGGCTGCACCTGTCGTCGGTTGATTGGCAGCATGGCTTCTCGCTGCAGCCGACCAACATCAACATCCAGGTTCACCCCGGCTACGAGCACGTCATCATCCTGACGCCGACCGAGGCCGGCGAGTTCGGAGTCATCTGCAACGAGTATTGCGGCATCGGCCATCACACCATGACCGGCAAGATTATCGTCGTCGATAGCAAGGCGGAGACGAAATAGCATGTCCACGTTCGAGGGGGCTTTGGCGGCGACGCGCGAACGGGCCGCGACTTTCCGCACCTGCCAGTTCACCGGCCTCAAGGTCGATGTCGCCGCGCAGCGGCTGATCATCGCCAATGCGGTGGCCGCGGTGGTGTTTCTCGCCATCGGCGGCCTGATGGGTCTGATGGTGGCGCTGACCCGCTGGCCTGCGGTGCATCTCCTGCCGGCCGAGTGGTTCTATCTGATCCTCACCGCGCACGGCGCCAACGTGCTGCTGTACTGGATCATCTTTTTCGAGATCGCGGTGCTCTATTTCGCCTCGGCGGTGCTGCTCAATTCGCGACTCGCGGCGCCGAAACTCGGCTGGCTCGGTTTCATCCTGATGGTGGCCGGCGCGGTGATAACCAACGTTGCCGTGCTGCAGGGCGAATCGACGGTGATGTTCACCTCCTATCCGCCGATGATGGCCAAGCCGCATTTCTATCTTGGCATCATTTTGTTCGCGGTCGGCGCGCTGATCGGGGTCGGGCTGTTCTTCGCCACCCTGGTGATCGCCAAGGCCGAACGCACCTATGAAGGCTCGATTCCGCTCGTCACTTTCGGCGCGCTCACCGCGGCGATCATCGCGGTGTTCACGCTGGTGTCCGGCGCCATCATCCTCATTCCGACCATGTTATGGTCGATGGGTCTGATCCGCGACATCGATCCGTTGATGTACAAGCTGGTGTGGTGGGCGATGGGCCACTCCTCGCAGCAGATCAACGTCTCGGCGCACGTCTCGGTCTGGTACATGATCGGCGCGCTGGTGCTGGGGGCCAAGCCGCTGTCGGAGAAGGTCAGTCGCGGCGCGTTCTTCCTCTACATCCTGTTTCTGCAACTTGCCTCCGCGCACCACCTGCTGGCCGAACCCGGCATCAGCGCCGAGTGGAAGATCGTCAACACCAGCTACATGATGTACCTCGCCGTGCTCGGCTCGATGATCCACGGCCTGACCGTGCCCGGTTCGATCGAGGCCGCGCAGCGCCGCAATGGCTTCAACAGAGGCGTGTTCGAGTGGCTGCGCAAGGCGCCGTGGGGCAATCCGGCGTTTGCCGGCATGTTCCTGTCGCTGGTGATGTTCGGCTTCATCGGCGGCATCTCTGGCGTGGTGCTCGGCACCGAGCAGTTGAACGTGCTGATGCACAACACGATCTATGTCCCCGGCCACTTCCATGGCACGGTCGTCGCTGGTACCACGCTGGCCTTCATGGCCGGTACCTATCTGGTGCTGCCGCTGATCTTCCAGCGCGACATCATCTGGCCGGGGCTGGCGCGGATCCAGCCGTACCTGTTCGGCATCGGCGCCGCCGGCATCTCGATGTTCATGATGGGGGCGGGTACGCTCGGCGTGGCACGGCGGCACTGGGACATCAACTTCACCGATGCAGTAATCGGCTTCCAGCACTCGCCGGGCGCATTTCTGATGATGGGGCTGAACGGGATCAGTGCCATCCTCGCTGCGCTCGGCGGCATCCTCTATGTGCTGATCGTGGTCGGCACCGCGCTGTTCGGCAAGAAGATCGTCCCCGGACACAAGATGACGTTCCCGCTGCATTCGGCGGCGCGCGTGGTGTCGAAATACGGCAGCGAAGGTACGATCAAGTTGCCCGGCACCATCGTGCTGGTGACGATCTTCTTCCTGTCCTTCGTGCTCTATTACTTCGTCAACTGGAAGTATCTGTCCGACCTGTGGCAGTTCCGCTAACGCATGATCCCGAAAAGTGGGAACCGGTTTTCGGAAAAGATCATGCGGAAATAAAACAGGACATGATCCCGAAAAGTGGGAGCCGGTTTTCGGACAGGATCACGCGCAAACGAAGGGATACCCGGAGAGTCTGAGTCGACGTGGTTGATTCAGCCTCTCGGGCGACGGACGAGGAGAGTGAACGTGCTGGCCGTGCTCAACACCGCAGTCTCGCTGCTCAAGCTGCGGATCGGCATTGCGATCGCCGCCAGCGCCGTTGCCGGGGCGGCGGCGGCGCAAGGCGCGGCGCGCGAGGCATGGGAGG
>JBARWE010000035.1:0-19487 GCA_049646625.1 Xanthobacteraceae bacterium | reverse complement strand
GGCCGAATGCGCGCGCGCCAGTTCGGCGAACCGCTCCGGCTGCCCAACCAGCAGCGCCGCCAATGCCGCGATCTGCTCGCGCGCGGCGGCAAAGGCGCCCGCATCGTCCTGCCGCGCTGCGATCAGGATATGGTCCGCCTCATAGAGCGGCGGCGTGGTGAAGCGCGCCGGATTGGCGGAGTAGAACCGCGAAAGCGTCGCCTCGTCGGCCTGCGGCACCGCGACCTCCTGCGCGATCAGCACACGCACCAGCGCATCTTCCTCCGTCTCCTTGCGCCCGTCGGGATCGACCTCCTGCACCGGGGCGAGTTGCAGGCGCTGCGCCTCCTGCAACAAAAGTTCGCGGATCACCAGCGCGCGCGTCGCCGCGCGCCAGCCTTCGCCCGGATTGGCTGCCGGGCAATTCTGCACTTCGGCAGCGATCGCCTTGCGCGAAATGACGACGCCGTTGACGCTGACCTGCGGCATCGCGATCCGTTCGGCAGGCGGGACGGCCGCGCCATCCTCGGGCGCGCCCTGTGCGCGGCGCTTAGCGTCATGATCGATGACCAGCGTAACCATGGCTCTTACTCCGCGGGCTGCGGCGCCTTACGCGCCAGCGACGCGCCGGGGCGCGGCGTTGTTTTGGCAAAGCGCGTGCGCACGATCTGGTAGCCGGGCCGGCCGAGATACCAGATCGGCGCGCTCCAGATGTGGACGAGGCGCGTGAACGGAAACACCAGGAAGATGGTCATGCCGAGCACGATATGTGCCCGGAACAAGGGATGCACGTCGGCGACGTAGGACGCCGCGTCCGGCCGCAGCAGGACGATGCCTTGCGCCCAGTTCATGAACTTCACCATCTCGTGGCCGTCCATGTGATTGAGCGACACGAAAATGGTGGCGAGGCCGAGCACAAGTTGCGCCCACAGCAACAACAGCACCGCGGTGTCGCCGAACGAGGACGTGGCGCGGATGCGCGGATCGAACAGGCGGCGATGCGCCAAAAGCGCGATGCCGACGAAGCAGGCGACGCCGGCGACGCCGCCGATGACGATCGCCATGCCCTGCTTGAACGAGTGGCTGATGCCGAGCATGTCGAACACCCAGATCGGCGTCAAAAGCCCGCCGGCGTGACCGACGAAAATCACCAGAATGCCGACGTGGAACAGGTTCGACCCCCAGCGCAGTTGGCGCCGCCGCAGCAACTGCGACGAGCCGGATTTCCAGGTGTATTGCTCGCGGTCGAAGCGCAGCAGGCTGCCGAGCAGAAACACGGTCAGGCAGAGGTAGGGATACCAGCCGAACACGATCGCATTGACGGTCTCGAACATGATCCTTCCTCCCTATGCCTGTGTCTGGCGCGCATCGCGCCGCGCCGCGCGCATCTGCGTGCGCAGCCGGTCCACCGAGCAGCCGTCCAGCGCATCGCCCGGGCCAAATGTCACGGCGGTTTCTTCCCAATCGGCATCGAGCACTGCGAGATCGTCCGGCTCGTCGGCTGCGCCGGCCGGCGCCGCCCGCGCTTGCGTTGCCGCGCCGGCAATGGCGCGGATCGCCGCAAATACGGCGGCATAAGGCGAGTCGCGCGCGTTGAGCCGCTCCTCGATCGCAACGAGGATGTGATCGATCTCGGCGGCAAGCGCGAACGCCTCCTCGCGCGGCCGCAGCGCCAGATATTCGAGGAACAGCGGCAGATAGTCGGGCAGTTCGCTGGCCGCGAGCATCAGCCCGCCGCGTTCGTAGAGATTTGCAAGATCGACCATGGCCTGGCCGCGGTCACGGCTCTCGCCGTGGACATGCTCGAACAGATGCAGCGACAGCCGCCGCGTCTTGTCGAACAGATCGACGTAGCGTTCCTGCAACTCGTAGATGTCGCCGGCGGTAAGCTCGTCGATCAGCGGCAGCAGCGCGCGGCGATGCGCCTCCGACACCGCACCCTCGCTTGCCAGCGCCGCCGCGATCTCGCCGCCGGCGGCGGCAAGCTCCGGCGTCGGATAACTGAGCAGCGCCGACAGGGCCTTGAAGCTCGGGGTGACAAGCATGGCCATCACACGATCTCCATCGGGTTGGAGGGCTTCTTCGCGCGCGCGGCGCCGAACAGGTCGGCCTCCGAGGTGCCGCCCGAACAGCCGTTGCCAAACGAGAAGCCGCACGAGCCGCGCAGGTCGTAGGCGTCCTCGCTCCACTCGCGATGCGCGGTCGGGATGACGAAGCGATCCTCGTAATTGGCGATCGCCATCACCTGGTACATTTCCTCGATCGCCGCGCCGGAGAGGCCGACGCGCCCGGCGATGCGCTCGTCGAGCCGGCCATCCACGGTTTTGGCGCGCATGTAGCCGCGCATCGCCAGCATCCGTTCGAGCGCCAGCGCCACCGGCTCCTCGTCGCCGGCGGTCAGGAGGTTCGCGAGATACTTCAGCGGAATGCGTAAAGACCGCACGTCGGGCATGTCGCCATCGACGCCCATCTTGCCCGCGGCAGCCGCCGACTGGATCGGCGACAGCGGCGGCACATACCACACCATCGGCAGCGTGCGGTATTCGGGATGCAGCGGGAACGCGACCTTCCACTCCATCGCCATCTTCCACACCGGCGAATGGCAGGCCGCCTCGATCCACGCCTCCGGCACGCCATCGGCGCGCGCCCGCGCGATCACCGCCGGATCGTTAGGATCGAGAAACAGGTCGAGCTGCGCCTGATACAGGTCCTTCTCGTCGGGCACGCTGGCCGCCGCCTCGATGCCGTCGGCGTCGTAGAGCAGCACGCCGAGATAACGGATGCGGCCGACGCAGGTTTCCGAGCATACTGTCGGCTGTCCCGCCTCGATGCGCGGATAGCAGAAAATGCACTTCTCAGACTTGCCCGACGACCAGTTGTAGTAAATCTTCTTGTAGGGGCAGCCCGACACGCACATGCGCCAGCCACGACACTTGTCCTGGTCGATGAGGACGATGCCATCCTCCTCGCGCTTGTAGATCGCCCCCGACGGGCACACCGCGACGCAGGCCGGGTTGAGGCAGTGCTCGCACAGCCGCGGCAGATACATCATGAAGGTATTTTCGAACTGGCCGTAGATCTCCTTCTGCACGCCTTCGAAATTGACGTCGGCCGCGCGCTTGGCGAACTCGCCGCCGAGAATTTCCTCCCAGTTCGGCCCCCACTGGATTTTTTCGATACGCTCGCCCGAGATAGCCGAGCGCGGCCGCGCGGTCGGGAACGCCTTCGATTCCTTCGCGGTATGCAGGTGCTCGTAGTCGAAGGTGAACGGCTCGTAGTAGTCGTCGATCTCCGGCAGGTCGGGGTTGGCGAAGATGTTGGCGAGGATACGCCACTTCGCGCCCATCTTCGGCTCGATGCGGCCATTGTTGCGCCGCCGCCAGCCGCCGTTCCACTTCGACTGGTTCTCCCACTCGCGCGGATAGCCGAGGCCGGGCTTGGTTTCGACGTTGTTGAACCAGGCGTATTCGACGCCTTCGCGATTGGTCCAGACGTTCTTGCAGGTCACCGAGCAGGTGTGGCAGCCAATGCACTTGTCGAGGTTCAACACCATCGCGATCTGAGCGCGAACAGTCATTCCGCAGCCTCCTTCGGCGTATCCGTGAGCGGGCCTTCGAGCCAGTCGACCTCGGCCATCTTGCGCACGATGATGAACTCGTCGCGGTTGGCGCCGACTGTGCCGTAGTAGTTGAAGCCGTAGGACTGGTGAGCGTAGCCGCCGATCATATGGGTCGGCTTGAGCACAGTGCGCGTCACCGAGTTATGGATGCCGCCGCGCTGGCCGGTCAATTCGGACCCCGGCGTGTTGATGATTTTCTCCTGCGCATGATACATCAGCATCATGCCGTCCTTGATGCGCTGGGACACCACCGCGCGCGCGGTCAGCGCGCCGTTGGCATTGAACACCTCGACCCAGTCATTATCGACGATGCCGGCACGGCCGGCATCGTTCTCGGAAATCCACACCACCGGGCCGCCACGGTTGAGCGTCAGCATCATTAGGTTGTCGGTGTAGGTGGAGTGGATGCCCCACTTCTGGTGCGGCGTGATGAAGTTGAGCACGATCTCCGGGTTGCCGTTCGGCTTGCGGCCGCGCATCAGCGGCGTGGTCTTGAGATCGACCGGTGGCTTCCAGGTAACAAGGCCCTCGCCGAAGGCGCGCATCCACAGGTGGTCCTGATAGAGCTGCTGGCGGCCGGTCAGCGTGCGCCACGGAATCAGTTCGTGGACGTTGGTGTAGCCGGCGTTGTAGCAGACCTTCTCGCTCTCGATGCCCGACCAGGTTGGCGAGGAGATGATCTTACGCGGCTGCGCCTGGATGTCGCGGAAGCGGATTTTTTCGTCTTCCTTGGTCTCGGCAAGGTGAGCGTGTTCGCGGCCGGTCGCTTTCGACAGCGCCTGCCAGGCCTTCACCGCCACCTCGCCGTTGGTCTCCGGCGCCAGCATCAGGATCACTTCGGCGGCGTCGATATCGGTCTCGATCTTCGGCAACCCCTTGGCGGCGCCGTCGCGATGCACGCCGTTGAGGTGGCCCAGCGCCTCCACTTCGTGTTGCGTTTTCCAGGCGATGCCCTTGCCGCCGTTACCGATCGAGGTCATCAGCGGGCCGAGCGCAGTGAAGCGCGCATAGATGTTGGGATAGTCGCGCGTCACCACGCTGACTGCCGGCATGGTGCGGCCAGGAACCGGCTCGACCTCGCCCAGCGCCCAGTCCTTCACATCGAGCGCTTGCGCGATCTCGCCCGGCGAGTCGTGCTGGATCGGGGTCAGCACCACATCCTGCTCGACGCCGAGCACGTCCGGGGCGACCTGCGAGAACGCTTTCGCGATGCCCTTGTAAATCTCCCAGTCGGAGCGCGCCTCCCAGGCCGGATCCACCGCCGCCGACAACGGATGGATGAAGGGGTGCATGTCGGAGGTGTTGAGGTCGTTCTTCTCGTACCAGGTGGCGGTCGGCAGCACGATATCGGAATAGACGCAAGTGGTGGACATGCGGAAGTCGAGCGTCACCAGGAGGTCGAGCTTGCCTTCCGGCGCGTCGTCGCGCCACTTGACCTCGCGGTTGCGCACCGCGCCCTCGGGGCCGAGGTCCTTGCCCATCACGCCGTGGCGGGTGCCGAGCAGGTGCTTCAGGAAATACTCGTGACCTTTGCCCGACGAGCCGAGCAGGTTCGAGCGCCACACGAACAGATTGCGCGGCCAGTTGTCAGGATCGTCGGGATCATGACAGGACAGATTGAGGTCGCCCGACTTCAATCCTTGCGCGACATAATCCTTCACCTCCAGGCCGGCGGCTTCCGCTTTCGCCGCGATGGTCAGCGGATTCTGTTTGAGCTGCGGGGCCGAGGGCAGCCAGCCCATGCGCTCGGCGCGCGCGTTGAAGTCGATGAAGCTTCGGTTCCAGTCGCCTTCCGGCGCGGTCGGCGACAGGATTTCGTCGGCCGTCAGCGTTTCGTAACGCCACTGGTCGGTATGGGCATAGAAGAACGAGGTGGAGTTCATCTGCCGCGGCGGGCGGCTCCAGTCGAGAGCGAAGGCGAGCGGCGTCCAGCCGGTCTGCGGCCTGAGCTTCTCCTGCCCGACATAGTGCGACCAGCCGCCGCCGGACTGGCCGACCGCGCCGCAGAACACCAGGAGGTTGATCACCCCCCGATAGGCCATGTCCATGTGGTACCAATGGTTGATGCCGGCGCCGATGATGATCATCGAGCGACCGTTGGTCTTTTCCGCATTGGTCGCGAACTCGCGGGCGACGGTGATGATGGCGTCGCGCTTGACGCCGGTAACGCGCTCGGCCCAGGCCGGGGTGAACGGCACATCGTCGTCATAGGAGGCCGCGACGTTGCCGCCGCCGAAGCCGCGGTCGAGGCCGTAATTGGCCAGCATCAGGTCGTAGACGGTCGCGACCTTGACCGATGCGCCATCCACTGTCGTGAGCGTGCGCACCGGCACGTTGCGGCTCAGCACCTCGCCATGCGAGGTCGCCACGAAATGCTCGGTGGCGCGGCCGCCGAAGTAAGGAAAATCGACCGGGACGATCTCGGCGTCGCCGCCGGCAAGCGTCAGCTTGAGCCGCGTCGCGGTGCCCTGCCCGTCCTTCTCCTCCAAGTTCCACTTGGCGCTCTCGCCCCAGCGGTAGCCGATGGAGCCGAGCGGCGCGACCGGCTCATCACTCGCCTCGTCGATCGCTACCGTCTTCCACTCGGGATTGTTGGCCTCGCCGAGGCTGCCTTCGAGGTCGCTCGCCCGCAGCATGCGGTCGGGCACGAAGCGGCCGTCCTTCTCGGTGAGTTGCACCAGGAACGGCATGTCGGTGAAGCGGCGGGCGTAATCGTCGAAATACGCCACCTGCCGGTCGAGGTGATATTCGCGCAGAATGACATGGCCCATCGCCAGCGCCAACGCCGCGTCGGTGCCCTGCTTGGGGTTGAGCCAGATGTCGGCGAATTTCGTCGCCTCGGCGTAGTCGGGGCTGACCACCGCGCTCTTGGTGCCCTTGTAGCGCACCTCGGTATAGAAGTGGGCATCGGGCGTGCGCGTCTGCGGCACGTTCGACCCCCACAGGATGAGGAAGCCGGCGTTGTACCAGTCGGCACTCTCCGGCACGTCGGTCTGCTCGCCCCAGGTCTGCGGCGAGGCCGGCGGCAGATCGCAGTACCAGTCGTAGAACGACATGCAGACGCCACCGATCAGCGACAGGTAGCGCGAGCCGGCGGCATAGGACACCATCGACATCGCCGGGATCGGCGAGAAGCCGACGACGCGGTCGGGGCCGTGGGCGCGCACCGTATAGGCGTTGGCGGCGGCGATGATCTCGTTGACCTCGTCCCAGGTGGCGCGCACGAAGCCGCCATGGCCACGGATGCCGATGTAGGACTTGCGCTTGTCGGCGTCCTCGACGATCGAGGCCCAGGCCGCGACCGGCGACCGCGTGGCGCGCGCATGCCGCCACAGCTTGAGCAGGCGGCCACGGATCATCGGATACTTCACCCGCGCGCCGGAATACAGATACCAGCTATAGGATGCGCCACGCGAGCAGCCGCGCGGCTCGTGGTTGGGCAGGTCGGGGCGCGTGCGCGGATAGTCGGTCTGCTGCGTCTCCCAGGTGACGATGCCGCCCTTGACGTAAATCTTCCACGAGCACGAGCCGGTGCAGTTCACGCCATGGGTGGAGCGCACGATCTTGTCGTGCTGCCAGCGCCGGCGATAGCCGTCCTCCCACGAGCGATCCTCGTGGGTGACAATGCCGTGGCCATCGGCGAACTCGCCGACGGTGCGGCGGAAGAACGTCAGTCGATCCAGAAAATGCGACATGCTTTCCTCTCGGTCACCCGGCGGCCGCCGCCGGAACAGGCGTGCGCGTGCGCGCGCGCTCGATGTCATGGAGCAGGCCGCCCTTGCGGGCATAGACCGCCCAGGTAATGACGACGCAGCTCACATAGAAGATGAGAAATCCCCACAGAGCCGCCTGCGGTCCGCCGGTCAGCGCGATCGAGGTGCCGTAGCTCTTGGGGATGAAGAAGGCGCCGAACGCCGCCACCGCCGAGGTGAAGCCGGTGATCGCCGCGGATTCCTTCTCCGCCTGCAAGCGGCGCGCCTCCACATCGGCGTCCGGCATCAGCCGGACCATCTCCTTGCCCATGATCGCGGGGATCATCTGGAAGGTGGAGGCGTTGCCGACGCCGCTGGCGAAGAACAACAAGAGGAACGAGCCGAAGAAGCCGAAGAACGCGCCGGGCTGGTCCTTCATCGCGATGAACCACAACACGCCCGCGGCACCGACGATCATCAGCACGAACACCCACAGCGTGACCCGCGCGCCGCCGTAGCGGTCAGCCAGCCAGCCGGTGCCGGAGCGCGACAGCGCGCCAACCAGCGGCCCGAGGAAAGCGAACTGCAGCGCATTGATGTCGGGGAACAGCACCTTGGCGAGCAGCGGGAAGCCGGCGGAATAGCCGATGAACGAGCCGAAGGTGCCGGTATAGAGCCAGCACATGATCCAGTTGTGCTTGCGCTGGAAGATCACCGCCTGCTCGGCGAACGACGCCTTGGCCGAGGCGATATCGTTCATGCCGAACCAATTGGCGAAGGCAGCCAGCGCAATGAACGGCACGAAGACGAAGCCGGCGTTCTGCAGCCACAACGGCGTCTCGCCGCCCGCCTCGCGCACCATCGCCGGATCGCCGCCAAACCAGCCAAACACGCCGGCGGTGATGGCGAGCGGCACCACGAACTGGACCACGCTGACGCCAAGGTTGCCAAGCCCGGCATTGAGCGCCAGCGCGTTGCCCTTCTCAGCCTTCGGGAAGAAGAACGAGATGTTCGACATCGAGGAGGCGAAGTTACCGCCGCCGAAGCCGCACAGTAGCGCAAGGATCAACAGCACCGCATAGGGCGTCTCGGGATTCTGCACGGCAAAGCCGATGCCGAGCGCCGGGATGATCAGCGACCAGGTGGTCAGCGTCGTCCACAGCCGGCCGCCGAACACCGGCACCATGAAGGAGTAGAAGATGCGTAAAGTTGCGCCCGACAGCCCCGGCAAGGCCGCGAGCCAGAACAGTTGGTCGGTGGTGAACTGGAAGCCGACCAGCGGTAATTTCGCCACCACCACCGACCACACCTGCCAGACTGCGAACGACAACAGCAGCGACGGGATCGACAGCCACAGATTGCGCCTCGCAATGCGCCGCCCGGTCGCATCCCAGAACACCGCATCCTCCGGGCGCCAGTCGGTAAGGATGGTGCCATCGGCCTTGAGCCGCGCTTCGGGCTTCGGCATCCCCAGCATCTCGGGGAACGGCGGCAGCTCGGTGAGTTCCTCGGCGGTCGCCTCGCGCTCCATCTGGCGAATGGCGAGGTGCATCCAGAGCAGCGCGCCGGTGACCAGCACGAACAGCGCCATGAAGCAGCTCGTCCACAGCCCGGTGAGGTCGAGCAGCACGCCGAACAGGATCGGCAGCAGGAAACCGCCCAGCCCGCCGATCATGCCGACGAGGCCGCCGACCGAACCGACGTGCTTGGGGTAGTAGACCGGGATGTGCTTGTAGACGGCGGCCTTGCCGAGCGCCATGAAGAAGCCGAGCACGAACACAGTGGCGATGAACGAGGCGACGCCCATCTCCAGATGGAAGGTGATCGGCCCCTTGGTTCCGTAGACAGTGTAGTCGGTCGGCGGGTACGACAGCAGGAAGGTGGCCGCGACCGAGACCAGGAAGGTCCAGTACAGCACTCGCCGCGCGCCGTAGACGTCGGACAGATGCCCGCCATAGGCGCGGAAGATGCTGCCCGGCACCGAGAAGAACGCCGCCAGCATGCCGGCATATTTAATGTCCATGCCGTAGACGTTGATGAGGTATTGCGGCAGCCAAAGGGCCAGTGCGACGAAAGCGCCGAACACAAAGAAGTAATAGAGCGAGAACCGCCAGACCTGGATGTTCTTCAATGGTTCCAGTTCAAGCCAGGCGCTCGTCGGCCGCACGCCGGTACGGCGGCGCTCGACCAGCACCGGATCGTCCCTGGTGGTGAACCAGAAGATCGCCGCCATCACCACGAGGCCGGCGGCCCATACCTGCGCCACCGTCTGCCAGCCGAATGCGACCAGCACGAACGGCGCGAGGAACTTGGTCACCGCCGAACCGACGTTGCCGGCGCCGAAAATGCCGAGCGCGGTGCCTTGCCGTTCGGCCGGATACCAGCGCGCGACATAGGCGACGCCGACCGAGAACGAACCGCCGGCGATGCCGACGCCGAGCGCGGCCAGCAGCATCTGCGGATAGGTGGTCGCCCATGACAGCAAATAGGTCGCGACCGCCGCTGCCAGCATCGTCAGCGTAAACACGATACGGCCGCCATAAAGGTCGGTCCAGATGCCAAGCGCGACACGGATCAGCGACCCGGTCAGGATCGGCGTGCCGACAAGCAGGCCGAACTGCGTTTCGCTGAGGCCCAGGTCCTCGCGGATACGGATGCCGATAATGGAAAAGATGGTCCACACGGCAAAGCACACCGTGAAGGCCACGGTACTCATGGCGAGCGCGGTGCGCTGATCGCTGGTCGCGGCAACCGAAGGATTTGACATGCGGAATCCTGTGAGCCGACTGCGCCGACGACCGTCGCCGCCGCAATTGTCACCCTAGAAGGAAACACGCAAACGCTTTTTGATTTAGAACAACAATAATCTGCAAGGTTCCGGCGGCGGCGCCGGAACCACCGCCTTACGGCAAGGCCGGGCCGCCTGCCGTCGTCTGCGAGCGATCGTCCTGCTCACCCCGCAACACGATATAGATCGCCGGGATGACGATCACGGTCAGCGCCGTTGACGAGGCAAGCCCGAACAATAGCGAGATGGCGAGTCCCTGGAAGATCGGATCGGTCAGGATCACGGCGGCGCCGATCATGGCGGCGAGCGCCGTGAGCAGGATCGGCTTGAAGCGGATGGCGCCGGCCTCCAGCAGCACATCGACCAACGGCCGCCCCGGCACGCGCGCATGGCGGATGAAATCCACCAGCAGAATCGAATTGCGCACGATGATGCCGGCGAGCGCGATAAACCCGATCATCGACGTCGCGGTGAACGGCGCGCTGAACAGCCAGTGGCCGAGCATGATGCCGATGAAGGTCAGCGGGATCGGCGTCAGGATCACCAGCGGCAGCTTGAACGAACCGAACTGCGCGACGACGAGGATGTAGATGCCGAGGATCGCCACCATAAAGGCGGCGCCCATGTCGCGGAACGTCACCCACGTCACTTCCCATTCGCCATCCCATAGCAAGGTCGGGTGGCGCTCGTCGTCCGGCTGACCGTGCAGTGCGATTTCAGGCTTCGGCACGTCGCCCCAGTCGGCGCTGGCGATGGCGTCGGATACGGCGAGCATGCCGTAGACCGGCGCCTCGAACGCGCCGGCCAGTTCGGCCATCACCATCTCGGCGGCGCGCCCGTTGTGGCGGAAGATCGGATAGGAGGCATGCTCGCGGCTCACCGACACGACATCGCCGAGTTCGACGATGGCGCGGTCGCCGGGCAGCGCGTTGGCCGGCACCGGGGTCGCCAGCGTGCGCTCGTTGACGACGCGCTCGCTCTTGCCAAGCGCGACCCGGATCGGGATCGGGGCACGGCCTTCGCCGCGATGCGAATAGCCTACCGTTACGCCACCGCCGAGGGTACGGATCGTGTCGTACACGTCGCCCTGCTCGACACGATAGTATTCGAGGTTGTCCTGATCGATCGCGATGCGCACGCGCTCAGCGCGGTTGTGGAAACTGTCGTCGATGTCGACGATGAACGGCACGCTGGCGAACGCTGCGCGCACCTTGGCGGCGACCGCACGCCGCGTTTCAGGATCGGGGCCGTAGATTTCCGCCAGCAGCGTGCCGAGCACCGGCGGCCCCGGCGGCGGTTCGATCACCTTGACCACGCTGCCGGCGGGCAGCGCCATGTCCTTCAGCCGCTCGCGCAAATCGAGCGCAATAGCGTGGCTGGCGCGGCTGCGCTCGCCTTTCGGCACCAGATTGACGGCGATGTCACCCTGCTGCGGCTGCGAGCGCAGATAATAATGCCGCACCAGACCGTTGAAGTTGAACGGCGCGGCGGTGCCGGCATAAGTCTGGAACGAGGCAACCTCGGCCACGCCGGCGAGCCGCTCCGCCATTGCCTGCAACGTGCGGTCGGTGTCCTCGACCGACGATCCCTTAGGCAGATCGAGCACCACTTGAAGGTCGGTCTTGTTGTCGAACGGCAGCAGCTTCACCGTGACATGCTGGCTATAGAACAGCCCGAGCGAGGCCAGCGTGACCGCGCCGACCACCAGCAGGAATGCCCAGGCGCGCGCCTTCGTGCGCAGGATGGGCGCGGCAACGGCAACATAGGCGCGGCCAAGCCAGCCGCCGCGCGCCGCATCGCCGCCATGTGCCGCGGCATGCGCGCCGCCGCCGAACCTCACCATCAGCCACGGCGTCAGGATCACCGCGACGAAGAATGAGAACAGCATCGCGGCCGAGGCGTTGGCCGGGATCGGACTCATATAGGGTCCCATCATGCCGGACACGAACAGCATCGGCAGCAGCGCCGCCACCACCGTCAGCGTCGCGACGATGGTCGGGTTGCCGACCTCGGCCACCGCCTCGATGGCGGCCTGCCGGCGCGGGCGGCCATCCTGCATCGCCCAGTGGCGGGCGATGTTCTCGATCACCACGATGGCGTCGTCGACCAGGATGCCGATGGAGAAGATCAGCGCGAACAGGCTGACGCGGTTCAGCGTGTAGCCCATCAGCCGGGCGGCGAACAGCGTCAGCAGGATGGTGGTCGGGATCACCACCGCAACCACCAGCGCCTCGCGCCAGCCGATGGCGAACCCGACCAGGATGACGATCGAGATGGTGGCCAGCCCGAGATGGAACAACAGTTCGTTGGCCTTCTCGTTCGCCGTCTCGCCGTAGTTGCGGGTGACGGTCATCTCGATGTCGTCGGGGAATATCTGGCCGCGCGCCTGTTCGAGCCGCTCGACGATAGCGTCGGAGATGACGACGGCATTGGTGCCGGGCCGCTTGGCGATGGCGAGCGACACCGCGGGCGCGCGCTCCAGGCCACCGGCGGTCTTGCGCAGGTTGCTGACGCGCGCCTCGGCCGGCTCGGTCGTCAGCACCACGGCGGCGACATCGCGGACATAGACCGGGCGACCGTCGCGGGCGGTCAGCAGCAGATTGCCGATCTCCGACAGGTTTTGCAGCGTCTGCCCGGCGACCAGCGCGCGCTGCTCGCCCGCCTCGCGCACGGTGCCGGAACGGAACGAGCGGTTGGCGCCGGCGACCTTGGCGCTGAGCTGTTGCAGCGTGATGCCGTATAGCGACAGCTTTTCGGGATCGGGCGCGACGCGGATCTCCTCGGGCTGCTCACCGACGATGTAGGTCAGCCCGATGTCGGGCAGCTTGAGCAGCTCCACCTGCAACTCGCGGGCGAGCCGGGTCAGGCCGTTGGCGGTCCACCGCTCGGCGGCGGCCGCCGTGGGCGTCAGCGTCACCACGACGATGGCGACATCGTCGATGCCGCGGCCGACGATCAGCGGCTCGGGAATGCCGACCGGAATCCGGCTCATATTGGCGCGGATCTTCTCGTGCACGCGCAGGATCGCGGCATCGGCATTGGTGCCGACGAGGAAACGGGCGGTGACGACCGTGCCGTCATCCTCGGTCTGCGAATAGACGTGCTCGACGCCGTCGATGCTCTTGACGATGGTTTCCAGCGGCTCGGTGACGAGCTTGACCGCGTCCTCGGCCTTCAAGCCGTTGGCCTCGACATGGATGTCGACCATCGGCACGGAGATTTGCGGCTCCTCCTCGCGCGGCAGCGTGAGGAGAGCGACCAGCCCGAGCGCGAAGGCGGCAAGCAGAAACAGCGGCGTCAGGGGCGAAGCGATGAAGGCGCGGGTCAGGCCGCCGGCAATTCCAAGCTTCATGGCCGCTGATCCGGCACGATGACGCGATCGCCGGCGCGCAGGCCCGTCAACACTTCGACACGGGGGCCGTCTGGCGTGGCAACGCTCTCACCAACGATCACCGCGACCTCGCGCGAGGCGCCGTCGCTGCCAACGCGGACGTAATCGATCCCGTGGCGGGTCGCGACCGCCAGCGGCGGTACGGCGAGCAGCGAGCGCTGCGCAACCGGGATCCACACCAGCGTGCGCTCGTTGACGAAGAAGTCGCCGATGCCATCGGCCTCGACATCAACCACGACGCGGCCCGCCGCGATCTCCGGGTAGACCTTTACGATGCGGCCCGGCCGCGCCTCGGCGATGTTGCCGCCGGTCGCCGGCGACAGCCCACGCTGGCCGATCCGCACGGCGGCATCTTGCCGAATACCGGCGGCGTGCCGTTCGGGCAACGACAGGCGCAGATAGTAGCGGCCGCTCGCGATGCGCGCGATCTCCTCGCCCGCCATCACCACCGAGCCGAGCGTCACCGGCACCGTCAGCACGCGGCCATCGGCGGGCGCCAGCACCTCACCTTCGCGGCCACGCTGCTCGATGACCGTCCGTTCCGCCCGGGCTGCGGCAACCTGATTGACGACAACGTCGAATTGCGTGCGCGCCTGATCGAGGCGGGCCTGCGTGCCGGCGCCGCGCGCGAGCAGTTGCTGGGCGCGCTCAAGTTCAAGGCGGGCGTTTTCAAGCTGCGAGGCAAGGGCATCGATCCGCGCCGCCGCCGCGTTGAGTTCCAGCGCCAGCTTGTCGTCGACGACGGTGGCGAGCACCTCGCCTTCCTTCACTTCGACGCCTTCGCTGACCCGGATGGCACGGATCGAGCCGCCGATGCGGGCGCGCGCCGGCACCACGCGGGTGGTCTCGACCTGGCCGAACACGGCCTTCATGTCCGGCACAGTGATCGGGCGAACGACAAACTCGGCCGCTATCGCCGGCGTCGCACCGGCAAGCAACCAGACCGTCAGACAGGTGAAGCCGACGCGGCGAAGCATGGCCCTTCTTTCAGATAAGCGGGGCGCTGCGCGCAGCGCTCCCCGCGTGGACTATGGCGTACAACTACTTGAAAGCGCATCCGCTTTTTGCGCCCAACAGCTTGAACACGCTGGCGGCAGGGCAGAAGCCGGTCACGGACGCCTGCATCAGGTTCAGCCCGACAAAGGCCGTCAGCAGATACCAGTACTGCGAGACGTAAAAGCCGAGCGCCAGTGACAGCAACACCATGAAGCCGGCGAACAGCATGACAGCGCGATCGATCGACATCGTCCGATTCCTTTCAGCTTGGGTTTGAACACAGTGGATGAAGGCGGCCCGAATAGCGGCAGTCTGCGATCCGGCGCGGCGTGGCCGTAACGATGCAGCCCGTCATTTGCGCCCCCGCGCCGCTCGTGGCTTTGATCCGGCGCAATACGCCGCATACAGAACCTGCATAATGTCGCGCGCCGATTGGCTTGCGATGCGATACCAGATGGTCTGCCCGTCCCGACGCCCGGAAATAATGCGATCCCGTCGCAACAGCGCGAGATGCTGCGACGCCGTCGAGTCGCGCACACCCAGGAAATCGGCAAGCTGGCCGACGGACTTCTCGCCGTCGATCAGTTGGCAAAGGATCAGCAGGCGATGCCGGTTGGACAGCGCCTTGAGCAGTTCGCTGGCGTCGTTGGCGGCAAGCTGCATGGCAGCGGGATCAATCCTGGTTTGAATATTCATAGTTGCGAATATGCGATATAATGAATATAAGTCAAGTCGAAAATGGGCGGTGATACGAATTGTCCGCCGCAACAGGAGCCGGGACATGACCGATACCCGCCATATCGTTTGCCCCCACTGCGCGGCCATCAACCGCGTGCCGGCGACCCGACCGATCGGCGCGGCCCGCTGCGGTACCTGCAAGCAGCCGCTGTTTACCGCAGCACCGGCCGATGCGGACCGAGCCATGTTCGAACGTCAGATCGCCAGGAACTCCATCCCGGTGCTGGTCGACGTCTGGGCCTCGTGGTGCGGTCCGTGCCGCATGATGGCGCCAGCCTTTGCCCAAGCCGCTGGTGCGCTGGAACCCGATATACGGCTCATCAAGCTGAACTCCGAGGATGAGCCGGAGCTTGCCGGCCGGCTGGGTATCCAGGGCATTCCTACGATGCTGTTGTTCTCCGGTGGACGCGAGATCGCGCGCGTCTCGGGAGCGATGAATGCCGCCGGCATCATCGCATGGGCGCGCGATCAGGCCATCCAGGGCGGATAATTGGTTTTGACGTCGATACAGAAAGGGAGAGCACGATGAAACGCCGAGCATTCCTGACCGGAGCCATGGCTCTTGCGGCGAGCGGCGCCCTGACAGAAAAAGCGCCGGCACAGACGTCGGAGGCACGCGCGAGAATCGTCATCGCAGGCGCGGGAGCGGCCGGACTTTCGCTCGCGGCACGCCTGCGCCGGCAACTGCCGAACGCCACGATCACGCTCGTCGATGCCAAGAAGGAGCATCATTTCCAGCCCGGTTACACGCTGGTCGCCACCGGGCTGTGGACGCCCGCCGATGTCACGGAACGCAACGCCGATTATGTGCCGCGCGGCGTCGAATGGATCGAACAAGCCGTGGCCGAATTCGACCCCGACGCCAGGACGATCGTTACCACGGCCGGCCAACGGGTTGCTTATGACTTCCTGTTCGTCGCCACCGGCTTGATGCTCGACTATCGTGCGATCGCCGGCATGGACGCATCGTTGATCGGCCGGGAGGGAATCGCCTCGATCTATGCCGGCCCGGCACAGGCCGCGGCATCGGGCGCCGCCATCGACCGTTTCGTCGCGCAGGGTGGTGTCGGTCTGTTCGGGCGGCCTGCGGGCGAGATGAAGTGCGCCGGCGCGCCGCTCAAGGTGACATTCGTGACCGACGACAAGGCACGCCGCAACGACCGCCGGGGCGCACTCAAGCTGATCTATAACGCGCATAACCCAGCCGTATTCGCCGTGCCGCCCGTTCACGACAAAGTCAAGGCACTGTTCGCCGAACGTGACATTGCGGTCAACTACAGCCATGTGCTGAAGGCGATCGATCCCGGCGCAAAGCGTGCGACCTACGCAACGCCCGCGGGCGATGTGACACTCGACTATGATTTCATTCATGTCGTGCCGCCGATGCGCGCCCCCGACGCGGTACGCAACAGCCCGTTGCCCTGGCGCGAGGGCCAGCTTGCGGCCGATGGGTGGGTGGAAGCGGACAAGGCGACGCTGCGCCATCCGCGCTACCCTGACGTATTCGCCGTCGGCGACATCGCCGGCGTGCCGCGCGGCAAGACCGCGGCTAGCGTCAAATGGCAGGTGCCGGTGGTGGTCGACAACCTTGTCGCCGAGACCGCGGGGCGCAAGCCGCCGAAGGTCTACAACGGCTACACCTCCTGCCCGCTCGTGACCGCGATCGGCAAGGCGATGCTGATCGAGTTCGATTACGACGGAAAGCTCGTTCCGTCTTTCCCGTTCATTCCGCCGCTCGAAGAACTCTGGGTGTCGTGGCTGATCGAGGAAAAGGGCCTGAAGGGCGCCTATCGCGCCATGCTGCGTGGCCGGGCGTGAACTCAGACAAAGGGAGGCGATCGTGAGCGACTTCAATCCGATGGCGTTGTTCTTCATCCTCTACGAAAGCATGAACGTGTGGCTCTGGGTGTCGCTCGGCCTTGCGCTGGTGCTGGTTGTCGGCATCGTCGTGAGTGCGCTGAAGCTCTATCGCGTCGGCCGGTCAATGGCGCGCCCGATCGTCGCGGCGCTGACCGCCGGGTTGATCGCGGCGGCGGTGGCGACGTTCCTCGTGCCCGTGTGGACGCTCGCCGACATCGGCGCACTCAGTGCAGCGGTCGATTATGCCTTCGCGTTCCTGTTTGCGCTGGTGCCGGGTGCGGTCATCGCCGCGCTGGTGTTTATGCTGGCCGCACGGCGCTGCACGAAACGGAACGCCGCAACAAGCTCGCACAGGATATAAGTGGTCCAGAACAACGGCAGATAGGAAATGACCATGAATGATTCCGTGCGCCCGGCCGCCACGGCCGAAATGGGTCGCAAGGCAGGCATTTCCGCCGTCCTGCGCAAGAAGGCCGTGCGCTATGCGCTGGCGGCGGCGGGTCTGGCTGCCGTGATCGCCGCCGCTGCCTTCGCCTATGCCAACCGCCCGCTCGACGTTCAGGTTGCCGCCACCCAGCATAATGTCGCGATCCGGGTCTTCGGCCTCGGCAGCACCGAAGCCCGCGCGCTCTCCAAGATCGGCTTCGAGGTCGGCGCCACGCTGGCCGAGCTTCACGCCGATCATGGCGACCGCGTCAGCAAGGGCCAGGTGCTGGCCCGGCTTTCGACCGGCGAGCAGGATGCCAAGGTTGCCAAGGCACGCGCCGCGCTGATGATCGCGGAGGTCAACATCGCCAAAAGTGCGGCCAACTTGGAGAAGGCGCAGGCGGTATTCATCCAGAAGCAGGAGGCCAACCGGCGCAAGCAGACCCTCGCCGGCCGTGACATCGTCTCGCAGCAGGCGGCGGAGGAGGCGATCCGCGACGAGGCCGTGGCCAAGGCGGACGTCGCCGTGGCCGAGAGCGAGGTGAAGAGCGTCACGGCGCAGCGCACCGACGCCCTCGCCCAGCTTCAGTACGAGGAGGCGATGCTGCGGCACCGCACGCTCGTTGCGCCGTTCGATGCCGTGGTCATCGAGCGTCACAAGGAGCTGGGATCGGTGATCAAGGCCGGCGACCCGATCTTCACCCTCGTTGCGGTCGGCAGCTATTGGGGGCTGGCGCATGTCGATGAGGCGCGCGCCGGGTTCATCGAGGAGGGCCAGCCGGTCGAGGCGCGCCTGCGCTCGCGGCCGCTCGAATCCTTCTCCGGCCGCGTGGTTCGTATCGGCCTTGAAAGCGACCGCGTCACCGAGGAGCGCCGCGTCTATCTCAGAGGCGACAACCCGCCGGCCCGCGTCTATCTCGGCGAGCAGGTGGAATTCTGGATCACGGTGGCCAACCTCGACAACGCGCTGCTGGTGCCGTCGGCCGCAGTCCATGGCTACGATGGCCGGCAGGGGACGGTGTGGACGCTCGAACAGGGGCACCTCAAGCGCCGCCTGGTCCAGTTCCGTCATCGCACCGAGGATGCGCGCCTTGAAATCGTCGGCGGCCTTCCCGAAAATGCCCGCGTCGTAACCCGGCTCGACAACGGTCTGCGTGAGGGCCGCGCCGCGCGCGCCATCGAGGCGGGATCGAAATGAACCTCGCCTATCGCGATATCCGGCATAATCTCGGCCGCTTCCTTTTGACCTGCGTGGGGCTTGGGCTGCTGCTCGGCGTCGTGCTGGCGATGATCGGCATCTATCGCGGCCTCATTGTCGATGCCCTGACGATCGCCCGCGCACCGGCCGTCGATCTGTGGGTGGTGGAGGCCAATACGCGCGGCCCCTTCGCCGAAGCTTCGCGGATTCCCGGCGACGTTCGCGAGGCGATCGCGCGCATCGCCGACGTGACCGCCGCCGGCAGCATCACTTACCAGACCGTCGAAGCCGAGCACCGGGGCGGCAAGCTGAGGCTTTACGTCATCGGCTACGAACCGACGCGGCCGGGCGGCCCGCCGGAGATCGTCGAGGGGCGCGAGATTGCGCGCAGCCATTACGAGATGGTTGCCGACAGTTCATCCGGGCTGACGTTGGGCGAGCGAATCCAGCTCGGCCGCAAGACGTTCACGGTCGTCGGCCTGACCCGGCATCAGGTCAATTCCGGCGGCGACCCCGCCGTCTACGTCACCTTGTCCGATGCGCAGAAGCTGCAATTCGACCTCGCGCCGCCGGCCGCGCGGGTGCAGCTTGCCCGCGGCACCGGCGGCGCCAACCTCGATACCGTCAATGCCGTCGTGGCCCGGCTGCACCCGGATGCATCCGCCGACGCCGCCGCCGCCACGATCCGGCGCTGGAAGCATCTGGCGGCGATCACTCAGGAGGATCAGGAGGCCATTCTTTCTCGCTCGCTTGTCGATCGCGCGCGGCGGCAGATCGGGCTGTTCACGTCGCTCCTGCTG
>JBARWE010000034.1:0-4403 GCA_049646625.1 Xanthobacteraceae bacterium | reverse complement strand
GGCGTAGGCAGCGCGGCCGGTGGCGGCTGGCGCGCTGGGCTGGCCGGTTGCGGCGCCGTTGGCGCGGGTTCAGGCGCTGCGAGACGGTCGGGCGCCACCTCATCGAGTGCGCAATCGACCCCGGCCTCGCGATAGAAAGCGAGCAGGTCATGGGGGGAAAGCGGTCGGTCGGCGGACATGGCGGTACGGCTTGCGATTGCGGTGATTGTCTCCAGTGTAGGAAATCGCGGCCGCCAGCGGAACAGCCATTCCCGCGCGCGATCGGGGCGCGCTGCCCGGAGGGCTTGTGGTTGGCGGCAAAATCAGGAACAACGAGCCGGTTAGAACCATTCTGGACCAGATGCGAGACGCACCATGAGCGAGGAAGAACTGCCGCCCCGCGACTCCATGGAGTTCGATGTGGTCATCGTCGGCGCCGGCCCCTCGGGCCTAGCCGCCGCCATTCGGCTGAAGCAGATCAATCCGGACCTGTCCGTCGTCGTGGTCGAGAAGGGGTCCGAGGTCGGCGCCCATATCCTGTCGGGTGCGGTGATCGATCCGCTGGCGCTCGACAAGCTGATCCCGGCCTGGCGCGAGGATGCCGACTGCCCGCTCAAGACCAAGGTGACTGATGACCGCTTCTTCTGGATGACGGCGGGTGGCGCCATCCGGCTGCCCAACTTCATGATGCCGCCGCTGATGAACAACCACCATTGTTACATCGGCTCGCTTGGCGATGTGTGCCGCTGGCTGGCGCCGCAGGCGGAAGCGCTCGGCGTCGAAATCTATCCCGGCTTCGCCGCGACCGAAGTGATCTACGGCGAGGGCGGCGAGGTGCGCGGCATCGCCACCGGCGACATGGGCATCGGCCGCGACGGCCAGCCAAAGGGGTCGTTCACGCGCGGCATGGAATTGCTCGGCAAGTACACGCTGTTTGCCGAAGGCGCGCGCGGCAGCCTGACCAAGCAGCTCATCGCCAAATTTGGTCTGGATGTCGGCCGCGAGCCGTCGAAATTCGGCATCGGGTTGAAGGAAGTCTGGCAGGTCGAGCCGGGCAAGCACAAAAGGGGGCTGATCCAGCACTCGTTCGGCTGGCCGCTCGACATCAAGACCGGCGGTGGCTCGTTCCTCTATCACTACGGCGACAATCTTGTCGCCGTTGGGTTCGTCGTGCATCTCAATTACAGCGACCCGTATCTGTCGCCGTTCGAGGAGTTCCAGCGCTTCAAGACCCACCCTGCCGTGCGCGACGTGTTCGAGGGCGCCAAACGGCTCGGCTATGGCGCGCGCGCCATCACCGAGGGCGGCTACCAGTCGGTGCCGAAACTGTCGTTTCCGGGCGGCGCGCTGATCGGCTGTGCCGCCGGCTTCGTCAACGTGCCGCGCATCAAGGGCGTCCATAATGCCATGGGGTCCGGCATGCTGGCGGCCGAGCATGTCGCCGCGGCGCTGGCGGCGGAGCGCGCCGGCGACGAGCTGATCGACTACGAGAACGCCTGGCGTGGCTCGGCGGTCGGGCAGGACCTCCACAAGGTCCGCAACGTCAAGCCGCTATGGTCGAAATTCGGCACCGTGCTCGGCGTCGCGCTGGGTGGCTTCGATATGTGGACCAACACGCTGTTCGGCTTTTCGCTGTTCGGCACGCTCGGTCACGGCAAGCCGGACCGCGCCACGCTCGATCCTGCCGCGCGCCACGCGCCGAAGCCGGCGCTCAAGGCCGATGGCAAGCTCACCTTCGACCGGCTGTCGTCGGTGTTTCTGTCCAACACCAACCATGAGGAGGATCAGCCGGTTCACCTCAAGGTCGCCGACATGGCACTGCAGAAATCGTCGGAGCACGACGTCTATGCCGGGCCGTCGGGTCGCTACTGTCCGGCCGGCGTCTACGAATGGGTCGAGGAGGGCGGTAGCCCGCGCTTCGTCATCAACGCGCAGAACTGCGTGCACTGCAAGACCTGCGACATCAAGGACCCGAACGGCAACATCACCTGGGTTCCGCCGGAAGGCGGCGGCGGGCCGAACTACCAGGGCATGTGACCATCGGGCGCCGACCGCGGTCACGCTGCCGCCACAGTCGCGGTGCTTGCAGGCGGGCTGCGGCGGATCGGTGCCTTTCCTTGCGGGAGCGCCGCAAACGCGGCATGGTGCGCTCCCCGATCGGCGGTAAAGCACCGCGCATGGCGGGCGGGAGCACGTCGGCGGTTGCGTCTTGTGCGGACGCCGCAATGTCCTGATGTTTTGGAGCTGACGCGAGCCGATGCTGTCCCTTCGTTTCGACCGTTCGACCCTTGTTGCCTGCGTCCTCCTTGCCGTGCTGCCCGGCATGGCGGCGGCGCAGGCCGAGGCGAATCCGAGCCGCGCCGCCGAGACGGCGTCGTTTCCGACCAAGGACGATCTCAAGGCGATGACGGTCGCCGGCAGCTATCTCGCCGCGCGCCACGCCAGCCTGCAGCGCGATGCGGCGTCGGCGGCGGCGTTCTACCGTGCGGCGCTGCGGGGCGATCCGAAGAATGTCGAACTGACCGATCGCGCCTTCATCTCGGCGCTTGCCGAAGGCGACATCGGCAACGCGGTGACGCTGGCCGAGCGGGTGCTCGGTCACGACAAGTCCAACCGCGTGGCCAGGCTGGTGATCGGCGTGCGCGGGCTGAAGCAGAAGAAATATACCTCCGCCCAGACCAATATCGCCCAGTCGGTGCGTGGCCCGATCACCGATCTGGTGGCGGCGCTGTTGTCGGCCTGGGCGAGCCAGGGCGCTGGCGACAGCCGCGCCGCGATCGCCACCATCGACAAGCTCGCCGGGCCGGAATGGTATCCGATCTTCAAGGATCTCCATGCCGGTCTGATCCTCGATGCAGCCGGCCGCCATAAGGAGGCGGGCGTGCGGTTCGAGCGGGCCTACAAGCTCGACGATTCGGCGCTGCGGATCGTTGATGCCTACGGACGCTGGCTGTCGCGCCACAAGGGCACTGATGCGGCGCTGGCCGTCTACGAGGCGTTCGACAAGAAACTCGCCCGCCATCCGCTGGTGGTTGAGGCGATGCGGGAACTGAAAGCCGGCAAGAAGCTGGCGCCGCTGGTGGATACCGCGCAGGCCGGGGCTGCCGAAGCGCTCTATGGCATCGGTGCCTCGCTGACGCGGCGCGGCGGCGAGGATCTGGCGCTGGTCTATCTGCAACTGGCGCTGTATCTGCAGCCGCGCCATGCGCTGGCGATGCTGGCGCTCGCCGATCTCTACGAATCGGTGAAGAAACCGCCGATGGCCATCAGCGTCTATGAGCGGGTGCCGGACAACTCGCCGCTTAAGCGCAACGCGCAGATTCAGCTTGCGACCAACCTCGATGCCACCGAGCGCACCGAGGAGGCAATTGCGATCCTCCACCGCGTCATCGCCGAGGACGTGAGCGATCTTGAGGCGGTGGTTGCGCTCGGCAACATCGAGCGCGGCCGCAAGAAGTTCGCCGAATGCGCCAAGACCTATTCGCAGGCCATCGATATCCTGCCCGACGCCGCGAAGAACAACTGGGTTTATTATTACTTCCGCGGCATCTGCGAGGAGCGCTCCAAGCAGTGGCCGCGTGCCGAGGCCGACCTGAAGAAGGCGCTTGCATTGCAGCCCGACCAGCCGCAGGTGCTCAACTATCTCGGCTATTCGTGGATCGACCAGGGGGTCAACCTCGACGAGGGCATGAAGCTGATCCGCAAGGCGGTCGAGAGCCGTCCCGACGACGGCTACATCGTCGATTCGCTGGGCTGGGCCTACTACCGCATCGGCGACTACGACAACGCGGTCAAGCACCTCGAGCGCGCGATCGACCTCAAGCCGGAAGACTCGACCATCAACGACCATCTGGGCGACGCCTACTGGCGCGTCGGGCGCACGCTGGAGGCCCGCTTCCAGTGGGCGCACGCGCGCGACCTCAAGCCGGAGCCGGACGACCTCGCCAAGATCGAGGCCAAGCTGCGTGACGGTCTGCCGGAGGACGCCCCTGCGGCGGCCGCCGCCGGAAAGGACAAGAAAGGCGGCAACGGGGGCTGACCCCGCCGCTGGCCGTATGCATGCGACATCCGCGCAGTCTCCGCCGATGACCTCCGTGACCGAACAGGCCCGCGCCAAGGTCAACCTGACGCTGCGCGTGGTCGGCCGCCGCGCCGACGGCTATCATGACCTTGAAAGCCTGGTGGCCTTTGCCGACTGCGCCGACCGCATCGTCTTTACGCCCGGCGCGACGCTCGACCTCGTGGTGCAGGGGCCGGGTGCGGAGGCCTGCGGCGCGCTGGCCGACAATCTCGTGCTGCGTGCGGCGAAGCTGTTCGCCGACCAGCTCGGCGCGCTGGTGACGGGGCGCTTCACGCTCGACAAGCATCTGCCGGTCGCGGCCGGCATCGGTGGCGGCTCGGCGGATGCCGCGGCGGCGCTGCGC
>JBARWE010000033.1:0-20777 GCA_049646625.1 Xanthobacteraceae bacterium | reverse complement strand
CCCTCGCGTTAGATAGCGCGGCCAGCCTTCCCCTTCGCCCATAGGCTACGGCGGACGAGACGGCTGACTTTCTTCTCTTTGTTTCGGGGCCTGCGGCCCCCTGTCCGTCAAGGCCAAGGCGAGCGCCGCCGGGGCGTTTCCCCGATCTTCCTCCCGCTGGTCGTGCAGACCGGGTGATCCCCCTCACCCCGGCGGCGGCCTTGACGGCGCATCCCCCGCTCATTGGCGCGGGCCTAGTCGGTTGCATGTGCAACCCCTTTTTTGACTAGGAGAGTTCAATGAAATCAGATGTTTATAGCCGCATCACCGATCAGATCGTGGCCGAACTGGAGAAGGGTGTGAGGCCCTGGCACAAGCCGTGGAATGCGGGGCATGTCGCGGGGCCGATCAGCAGGCCGCTGCGTTCCTGTGGCAAGCCCTACAGCGGAATCAACGTTGTCATGCTGTGGGCGACCGCGATGGAGCGCGGTTACAGCGCCCCGATCTGGATGACCTTCAAACAGGCGCTTGAACTCGGCGCGCATGTCCGCAAGGGCGAAAAGGGCGCGCTTGTCGTCTATGCCAGCACCTTCACCCGCACCGAACAGGACGCGGACACGGGCGAAGCGCAGGAGCGGGAGATTCCGTTCCTCAAAGGCTATACCGTTTTCAACGTCGAGCAGATCGACGGCTTGCCCGCGCATTACACCGCGAGCGCCGCGCCACGTCTCAATCCCGAGCAGAAGGTTGCAAGAGCGGAAGCGTTCTTTGCCGCGACCCGCGCCGATATCCGGCATGGCGGCAACAGCGCGCACTACGTGCCCTCGCTCGATTACATCCAGATGCCGCCCTTCGAGTCGTTCCGTGATGCAGGAGCGTACTACGCAACGCTTGCCCATGAGTGCACGCACTGGACGCGGCACGAGAAGCGGCTTGATCGCGATCTCGGGCGCAAGCGCTTCCGGCACCCGTATGTCAGCCGCGCGATCCTCGTGCGCCGACAGCAGACACACCAGGGCTGTCGGCTGCTGGCAGGTCAGTGTGATCTCATACCCGTAGCGGATCAGCATTGAGTGGTGTCTTTACCGGAAATCGGCAGCGGTTAGCGTATAGGAGGTTTGGCGACGATGCGAGTAGGCCTCGCGGGCGACATCGTGGATCGAACTGCGCGTCGCATCGAAGGTCGAGAGATACATCTCTTCCGACACCTCAGTGCTGCGCAATTCAGCAGGGGACCTGGCGAGCGCTTCCACTTCGACAAAGAACGGCACTTCGAACATGCCGTCGTGCCCGATAAAGCGAATGGCGTTGCGCACTTCGTCGAAGCTGCGGCTTGGGTTCAGGAATTCAAGGGTCATCGTTGATCTGCCCTTGCCGTTTGCAGCAGCAGTGGTACACGCATAAACCTGTTCATGTGCTCCTTGCGTCGCACATCATTCCGACGATTGAGGGAAAGCATCCCGTCGGTTGCGGCCGAGTGGCTAAGGCCGATCATCTCCTGCCCTTCGCGGCTGGCTGGAACGCCGGTGAAGACATGGTAGATGGTCCAGGACCGGTCGGCTTCGATCCGGCGGCCATATTGTTCGTCGCCTGGTGCGCGGGCGGATGCACCGCCTTCATTGTCCCAGACGCCGATCGCGCGGTCGTGCCGCTCCCGTTCGGTTTCATCTATGTATCGGGTCATGATCGTGGCCTTTCTTTATTGGTCACGTCGGCATCAATGATGCCGGAAAATAGCGTGTTACCGGATAAGTCGGTGATCGCGATGGCGTCGGGCCGTTGAGGCATGTCGAGCGTCTGCGAAAGCAGTTGCGCAATCTCAATGGCGTTAGCGAGATCGACGGCTTCTACCGCCTCTCGGCCCACGACGGCATGGGCGTCATCTGTTTCCCGCGTGCGATAGAACTCGATGACGACTTTCATGGCGCCCCTTGCTCCTTCAGCGGGAGCAGCACTGCCTCAGTACTTGCCTTTGCCTTGGGAAGCGTTGGCATTTGCGGCAACCTTGATCTGGTTACCGAAGGTGCTTTCAGGCTTTGGTGGGGCCTTCTCCTGTTTCGGCTTTCTGATCTCGCGATTGCTTCGTTTCTGGCCTTTAGCCATGTCCGAATGTCCTTTCGATGAGGGTTGCGCCATTACCGGATTGCGACATGTCGACCGGCTCGAGGCTGTCCTGCGTCGTCACTCGCTCATGGCGTTCGTCGTCGTTGCGGATGCGATATTGCAGTGAATCTCCCCGTGCCGGCAGTCTGCCGGTTATGCGGTAGATATCGGCGGGCAAAGCTGGTCTCATGAAACCGCCCTTGAGCCGGACAGCCTGTCCGATCGCGAAGAGATGCGCAGGAGCCCCGTGGCGGGCGGGACGGATTGTGCGTTGGATTGGGTTGGTCGATATCATGATTGTTGGTGATCCTTTTCGAGAGCGGCGTCGAGATCGGCGGGATCGATCGGCGCCATCTGATGTGTGTGGCCATCAATGCCGATGGCGGGCAGGTGGATGAAGGCGCCTACACGTCTCCAAGCAAGGCGGGAGGATACCTCCAGCAGTTCCTCATCCTGGTCCACGCGATATTCGCCGGCGGGCTGTGCGGCGTCGAAGCCGGGCAGCATGAAGGGTGCGGAGAACCGGACGATGGTTTGTGTGGTGCGCGTTGTCATGGTCGATACCTCCGCAGGAGCACGCAAACGCGCCTCCTGCATCATTCCCGTTCGAACCGGAACGAACTTCCGTGCTGCCAGTACATCCGTGGTCAGCGGCGCGTTCATTCCAAGGTTCGAACAGAGCGATATGCGCGCCGGGTCGGCGCTTGATGCATTCGCTATCGAGAATTCGGTGGTGAATGGCGGGTCTCTGACACCGCTAAAAGCCAAGTCGGCCAAATCAACGAGATTTATATATGGACTTTACCTGCCGATTAAGCAAGGAGCAGACCGATCTTATTCTCTATGGAATTGAATAATGTCTCTTCCATAAAAATAAACAGCCTTGAACAATCAGGAACTCGCATTGAAAACAACAAATATCGCTGAAATAGCGGCGATGTAATTTTGCCTGCGCTCCGATTCTTCAAAGAAATACATTTAGCACTCCTATCATTCGAGTGCCAACGGGGTTATGTATCTGACGTGGCCGCCCTATGCGCCGGCCTCAGAAAGAGCCCACATGAAATTCCGGCCTCTCCACGACCGCGTCGTCATCCGACGTGCGGAAGGCGATCTTAAATCCAAAGGTGGGATCATCATTCCCGACACCGCGAAAGAAAAACCTCAGGAAGGCGAGGTCATCGCCGTCGGCCCGGGTTCCCGCGACGAAAGCGGCAAGCTGATCCCGCTCGACGTCAAGCCGGGCGATCTCATCCTGTTCAGCAAATGGTCCGGGACCGAGGTCAAGATCGATCACGAAGACCTTCTGATCATGAAGGAGAGTGACATCATGGGAATCGTTGAGAAGACCGAAGCTGCGAGCAGGAAAAGTGCCTGAGCGGCCAGCTTCCGATCCTGTGATCCTCACAACCGAACTGGACCCGACATCATGTCTGCCAAGGAAATCAGATTCTCTAATGACGCCCGCGACCGCATGCTGCGCGGCGTCGAGCTGCTGAACAACGCCGTCAAGGTGACGCTCGGGCCGAAGGGCCGCAACGTCGTCATCGACAAAGCCTATGGCGCGCCGCGCATCACCAAGGATGGTGTGACCGTCGCCAAGGAGATCGAGCTTTCCGACAAGTTCGAGAACATGGGCGCGCAGATGGTGCGCGAAGTGGCCTCGAAGACCAACGACCTTGCGGGCGACGGTACCACCACGGCGACCGTGCTCGCCGCTTCCATCCTTCGCGAAGGAGCCAAACTGGTCGCTGCCGGCATGAACCCGATGGATCTGAAGCGCGGCATCGACCTAGGCGTCGTCGCCGTCGTCAAGGAAATCCAGGCGCGGGCCAGCAAGGTCAAGTCTTCCGGCGAGATCGCCCAGGTGGGCACGATTGCGGCCAATGGCGACGCAACCGTCGGCGAGATGATCGCCAGAGCCATGGACAAGGTGGGCAATGAGGGCGTCATCACCGTCGAGGAAGCGAAGTCGGCGGAAACCGAACTCGATGTCGTCGAAGGCATGCAGTTCGATCGCGGCTATCTCTCGCCCTACTTCGTGACCAATCCCGAGAAGATGCGCGTGGAGCTTGAGGATTGCTACATCCTCATCCACGAGAAGAAGCTCGGTAATCTTCAAGCCATGCTGCCGATCCTCGAAGCGGTGGTGCAAAGCGGCAAACCGCTGCTGATCATCTCCGAAGACGTCGAGGGCGAGGCGCTCGCCACGCTGGTCGTCAACAAGTTGCGCGGCGGCCTGAAGGTTGCGGCCGTGAAAGCTCCAGGCTTTGGCGACCGCCGCAAGGCCATGCTCGAGGACATCGCCGTGCTGACCGCCGGCCAGATGATTTCAGAAGATCTCGGCATCAAGCTGGAAAACGTCACGCTCGACATGCTCGGTCGGGCCAAGCGCATCGTGATCGAGAAGGATACCACGACAATCATCGACGGCTCCGGCGACAAGCCAAGCATCGCGTCGCGCATCAGCCAGATCAAGGCGCAGATCGAGGAAACGACTTCCGACTACGACAAGGAGAAGCTGCAGGAGCGGCTGGCCAAACTCGCCGGCGGCGTCGCTGTCATCCGTGTTGGTGGCGTGACTGAGACCGAGGTCAAAGAGAAGAAGGACCGCATAGACGACGCGCTGAACGCCACCCGCGCGGCTGTCGAGGAAGGCATCGTGCCGGGCGGCGGCGTGGCGCTGCTGCGTGCCAGAGCGGTGCTTGCCCCTCTGACAGGTGACAACGCCGATATAACCGCAGGCATTTCGATCGTGCGGCGGGCGCTTGAAGCGCCGGTCCGACAGATCGCCGAGAATGCAGGCGTCGAGGGTTCGATCGTGGTCGGCAAGCTCACGGACAGCAAGGACCCCAACCAGGGCTTTGATGCCCAGACCGAAACCTATGTCGACATGATCAAGGCCGGCATCGTCGATCCCGCCAAGGTTGTCAGAACCGCCCTGCAGGACGCCGGCTCGATCGCGGCGCTCCTGATCACCGCCGAGGCGATGATCGCTGACGTCCCAGCCAAGGATTCCACGTTAACGGCCGGCAACGGCGGCATGGGTGGAATGGGATACTGAGAGCAGTGCCTGAACCGTTCGGCCGGCGCGGTCGGATGAAGCAATCCTCACCACAATCTGGAAGGAAGACCATCATGGCAACGCAGAGCACAACGAACCCGTCTCTCTCCCGCCGTTGGGAGAACTACCAACCTTCAAAGACCATGCTGGTCTGGGCCTGCATTGCCGCGGCGATAGCAACGATCGTGGTCGGGTTCAGCTGGGGCGGCTGGGTCACCGGCGGCACGTCACAGAAGATGGCCGTGACCGCTGGCGACACGGCGCGTGGCGAACTGGCGTCCGCCATATGCGTTGAACGGTTCAACGCAGCGCCGGATGCGGCCGCGAAACTTGCCGAGTTCAAGGCTATATCCGACAGCTACAAGAAACGGCAGTTCGTCGAAGCCGGTGGCTGGGCAACTATGCCGGGCCAGACGACTGCCGACCGGCTTGGAGTCCAGGGCTGTGTCACCGCGCTTGGCGTATAATACCCCGTTTAAAGCGCTCAGGCAGACGCCAGGGCGTTTTCACCCGCCACAGGAAGGAACGTCAGCAATGATTTCGTTCGTCAAGAAGACAGATATGCAGCCGATAGCCCCGCAGGTCGAAGACAATCGTTTCGAGCAGATCCGCAAGGCGGCTGCCGAACGTCACCGGAAGGCGGACACCGACGGCACACGTCGCCGCGCCCGCCAGAAGGCCGAGGACAACCGGCTCATTTGAGTTGTCGGAATTTCCGGGCTGAGCTCCCTAGTGGCATAACCTTCAACTTCACTCGCACAGCTCCCGATAGACAGAATACTTCCGGTGAGTTCGGCGCGGCAAAGGATCGCTCCATGCACCTTAAAGCAGGCGTCCGACAGTGCCGTTCGTCATCGGAGGTGAACGTCGCTGCTTTCCTTTCGCTCGGAATAGCGGTCGGTCAGGTAGGGTGATACATCGCGCGTTAGCAGCGTGAACTTCACCAACTCCTCCATCACGTCGACCACTCGATCATAATATGACGATGGTATCATCCGGCCGGCTTCATCGAACTCCTGATATGCTTTGGCGACGGACGACTGGTTGGGGATCGTCACCATCCGCATCCAGCGGCCGAGCACCCGCATCTGGTTGACGGCGTTGAAGCTCTGCGAGCCGCCGGAGACTTGCATGACGGCGAGTGTCCGGCCCTGCGTCGGCCTTACCGCGCCGACCGAAAGGGGAATCCAGTCGATCTGCGCCTTCATCACCGCGCTCATCGCACCGTGACGCTCCGGGCTGGTCCAGACTTGACCTTCCGACCAGAGCGAGAGTTCACGTAATTCCTGCACCTTGGGATGATTGACGTCAGCCCCGTCCGGCAACGGCAGGCCGTGTGGATCGAAGATGCGTGTTTCCGCCCCAAAATGTTTCAGCAGTTGCTCGGCCTCGAATGTCAGGAAACGACTGTAGGATCGTTCGCGGAGCGAGCCGTAAAGCAGCAGCATACGCGGTGGATGGGTAGATGGCGATGTTGCATGCAACCGGACGATGCTCGGAATATCAACGCAACCGGCATCGAGATTGGGAATATCGTCCGGCATCAGCGCTGCGCTTTCGCAAGTTCGGATACTTTGCCGCCGCGCTCATACCAGCCTTTGGAGCGGTTCACGATCCAGACGACCGAGAGCATCACCGGCACTTCGATCAGCACGCCGACAACAGTGGCGAGCGCCGCGCCCGAATGAAAGCCGAACAGGCTGATGGCGGCAGCAACCGCCAGTTCGAAGAAATTCGACGCCCCGATCAGCGCAGAAGGACCCGCGACGCAATGCTGCTCGCCGGCCATCCGGTTGAGCAGATAGGCAAGGCCGGAGTTGAAATAGACCTGAATCAGGATCGGCACTGCCAGCAGGCCGATAATCGCCGGCTGCGCAATGATCTGCTCGCCCTGAAATCCGAACAGCAGAACCAGCGTCGCCAGCAGGGCGACGAGGGAGGCGGGAGCGAGCTTTGCAAGCAGGCGGTCAAGCGCTGCCTGCTCGCCGCTCGCCAGCATCCTGCGACGGATGATCTGCGCGATGATGACGGGAATGACGATGTAGAGCACGACGGACAGGACCAACGTTCCCCACGGCACGGTGATAGCGGACAGTCCAAGCAGCAGCCCGACAATCGGCGCGAAGGCGACGACCATGATAGCGTCGTTGAGGGCGACCTGGCTCAAGGTGAAATGCGGCTCGCCCTTGGTCAGGTTCGACCAGACGAACACCATGGCCGTGCAAGGTGCTGCGGCAAGGATGATGAGGCCGGCAATATAGCTGTCGATCTGATCCGCTGGCAGATAAGGCCGGAACAGCCAGCCAATGAACAGCCAGCCCAGCAGCGCCATCGAGAATGGTTTTACTGCCCAATTGATGAATAGCGTCACGCCGATGCCGCGCCAGTGGCGACCGACTTCGCCCAATGCTGCAAAATCGATCTTGAGCAGCATAGGGATGACCATCAGCCAGATCAGCACGGCTACCGGCAGGTTGACCTTGGCAATTTCCATCGCGCCGATGGCATGAAATGCGCCCGGCAGAAAATGGCCGAGCGCGATACCAACGACAATGCACAGCGCGACCCAGAGGGTCAGGTGGCGTTCAAAGGCTGACATAGAATTCCCTCAGGCCGTGGCCACACGCCGGCCGTGGCCGTCGATGACGCGCTCGCCGTCTTCCTTGACGAACTCGCCGCGCTGAGGCGGCAACAGGTGGAGCACGTCCTCGGACGGTCGGCAGAGGCGAACGCCCTTTGGGCTGACGACGATGGGCCGGTTGATCAGGATGGGATGCGCCATCATAGCATCGAGCAACTGCTCGTCGCTCAGCGCCGGGTCGCCAAGGCCAAGCTCCGTATAGGGCGTGCCTTTCTCGCGCAGCAGCTCTCGCACCGATATGCCCATGTGCGCGATAAGCTGAGTCAGCATGTCCCGAGATGGCGGCGTCTTCAGATATTCGATGACATGCGGTTCAACGCCCGCATTACGGATCATCGCCAGCGTGTTGCGAGAGGTACCGCAATCCGGGTTATGATAGATGATGACGTCCATGACCTGCCACGCTGCACTGTTGCGTGGAGACGACGCGCCTTCAGCCTGGCCGATCTCGGTCAGCCTTGTGCGCAGCGACGCCTTGTCGAGACTGGCAACCGGCAGGGACGTGAAGGTCGAGATGCGGTTCTTCATGTAGCGGAAGGCTGCAACGAAGGCGGCTTCCTTCTGAATATCTGGCCCATCGACGGCGGCAGGGTCTTCGATACCCCAATGGGCGGTCATGGGCTGGCCGGGCCAGACCGGGCAGGCTTCGCCGGCGGCGTTGTCGCAGACGGTGAACACGAAATCCATGACGGGCGCGTCGGGGCGGGCAAACTCCTCCCAGCTCTTGGAGCGGAAGCCCTCGACGGGATAGTCGAAGCTCTTCAGCACTTTCAGTGCGAAGGGATTGACCTCGCCTTTCGGCTGCGACCCGGCAGAGAAAGCGCGAAAACGCCCTTCGCCATCCTTGGTCAGGATGCTTTCCACGAGGATCGAGCGTGCCGAATTGCCGGTGCACAGGAAAAGGACGTTAAAGATGCGATCATCTTGCCCGGCAGACATGGGAGGTTCCTTTCGTGGGTTCGCAGCAGGAAGACAACGCCGCCATTGCCGGATTGCAGACTTCCGGGTGGCCTTGGCAGCAATCGCGCATGAGGAACTCAACAAGACCGGAGAGCGTGGTCAGCGCGGCGCTATAGATGATCGACCGCCCCTCGCGCCGGGCCTCAACAAGCCCGGCCTGTTCAAGATGGCTCAGATGAAACGACATTCGCGACGAAGACGCGCCATCCATCGCTTCGCCAATGGCTCCGGCCGACATGCCTTCCGAGCCGGCAATCACTAACAATCGGACGATGCGCAATCTCGTTTCCTGCGACAGCGCGGCGAAGGCATTGAGGGCTTGCTTCTCGTGCATCATAATCTCAATAACTCAAGAATCATTGAGATAACTCATATGGCAGAATGCCGCTGAGTGCTAGCGGAAATTCCCGATGGCCTAACCGAGTGAGGCCGCGTTGGCGGCGGCAACAGCCTTAAGGAGGGCTATGGAGGGGAATAGAGTAGATATAGTTGTCATCTTCACCCGGTACGGCGCGCCAAACCGCTACCATTCAGAATAAAACCACCGTCTCCATCTGCTCTGATTTTCGAATGTGTTGTTCGGAAGAGTCGCAGTTTCTACTTGCCGTCTGACATGGTCATCAGCACGTCTCGTGCTGCGGGCGAGACCATCCCTATATTGAGCGCATTGACGTCGTTCAGCGTGAGTTTGCCGTTGGCGATCCTGTTAGTCATGCGAGTACACCATGCCTCGGCGGCCCTTTCCACCGGCACATTCATAAATTGTGCGGCTCCGGCTGGGTTCTCGCCGATGCCTTGCTTGATGCAGGTTGTGATAGCTGACTGTCGCTCCGCATCGTTGGCTTTAAGAGCAACTGCCAATTGCTGAAATTCCTGTTCGCTGGTGGCTATCTGCGCCCAGACAGCGGTGAAGGGAAACAAACCGAGTAGAACAACCGCTGTAAAAATCGATCTCATCTGCATGTTGTTCTCCTCCTACCAAACGGAATGCGGATTAAAATCACTTGTGGCGTGTCATGCTGCCGTTGAAGCCGCAGGCCCCACCGTGAAAGAAAGCGCATGGGCCGACCACGTTTGTTGTCAGAACGCTCTTGTTGTCGATCGACAACTGCACCCGGCAAACCGGAGTCGCTGGCGCGACCGGGTCGTAGCTTTCGCCGAGCACCGTCTTGTCTTTTGGTTCGCCATAGAGGGTGACGGCGCCTGAGCAGCCGGACTGTCCGGTCACAAGATCGATGACCAGATAACTCGGCTTGACGGTGCCACGTCGGATGGTGGCTGAGAGCGAGCCATGGTCACTGCCTTCCCATTTTCCGATCCACGAATCGGCGGGGTCAACACTTGTCTTTGCCGATAACGTTACGGGCGCAAGCTTGGCAGTTGGTGCGCTGCCGGCGGGCGCCAGATAAGCGAGGCAGACCCGCTTGCCGTCGTCATCCGCGTCCGCGCCGATTTCATCGGCGGCATCGCGCGTGCAGGAGCCATTGGCGGAATAGACAAGGATTTCGCCATCAGCCGATGTGTTGATCGGCCGGGTTTCGGACGATGTGCCGTGCGTACCCTTGAGGCGGCGTGTCATCTGGCTGTCGGGATCGGTGACGATGATCCCGTCCTCGCCGTTGTAGAACAGGCGGGCGCCGTTCGGATCGAGCTGGAAATCCGCCAGTTCCCAGCCACCGGAGGTGATGGCGCGTGGCTTGTCGTCGTCCTTGCGAGCGGCCATCAGCTCGAAGGAGCCGTGCCCTTTGTTTTGCGCCCACGCGATAAATGCGCCGCCGTCCTGCTCGTTGTGGCTATCGTCGTCGAAGCCGGGTGGCTTCCACGTTCCGGAAGCGTCGCCGGTGGCCGGCGGCGCTTTCCGCGTGGTATCGAACGCAGTGAATTTTTCGGCCACGTCGAACGGCAGATTATCCGCCTGCGCATAGCCGTCCATGTCGGCGACGAACACGCTGCTCGTGCCGAGCGGCCGGTTGGCGCGAACATAGAAGCGGCCGTCGCTGCCCCAGATCCATGGATTGAGCGCCGCAATGTCTTCGGGCCTTTCTGTCTTGCCCTTATGCGTGCGTGGCGAGGCGACGGTCAGCCGCCCGCTCGCCGGCTGATAGAGCCAGACCTGCTTGATATAGCCGGCGTCGTCCTCGACGCCCAACGCCATCAAGGTCTTGTCGGGCGAGAACTGCGCCTGGTAGCCGGCCTGTCGCCAGTCGTCGGGATATGCCGCCTGCAGGGGTTCGATCGGCACCGTCTTGATATCGAGCGGCACCAGAGGCGGCGCCGCCGTATCCTTGAGCTGGGCGATGCGCGGCGGATAGATCGCCTGCAAACAGAGTAACTGGCCGAACTCGCGCGGACTCAGCCCGTCCTCGCTACCGGCCTTCGGTGTCACATTTGTCAGCCTGCAGCGCCGATCGCGCTCGGCAAGCCAGGCTTTCTGGCCGTCACGAAC
Source organism: Xanthobacteraceae bacterium (assembly GCA_049646625.1). Classification (GTDB taxonomy): domain Bacteria; phylum Pseudomonadota; class Alphaproteobacteria; order Rhizobiales; family Xanthobacteraceae; genus PRO6. The sequence continues at coordinate 9,584 of JBARWE010000033.1, read as the reverse complement.
AGCCGCAATGGCGGTGTTGCTTGTTTGCGCGGTTATCGCTGCTTTGAAGGCATCGGCCATGCGGCCATCGAGCGAGCCTACTGTGTTCCAGGCGCAGATCGCCTTGTCGATCTGGCGCATCGCCTTGGCGCAGTCGAAACCCGGATCGGAAGCGAACGCTGGCGCCGTCGGCAACAGGGTTAGCGCAAAGAACAGGCATTGAATCGGTCGCGCCATGATCATTTCCGTTCGCTTGACGATACCGCATCCGGATCGACGAAAAACAGCACCCCGATTGCGCCGCCGGGGGTGTAGCTCGTAGCCGTCCACGCGAACGTGGTCGGCGAGATTTTCCTTGCCGCAGGCGGGCAGAACGTGACCAGATTGGCGGGCGCGCCCTTGTCGACCATGAGCCGGTAGCGACCGGCCGGCCCGCGCCATCCGCTCGATGGGATTTTGTGCGTAACGGTGTAAAGCTCGTAGCCAGATTTGCGATGGAAGGCCCGACGCAGCGCGTCATCGATGCAATAGGTCTTCGCTGCGGATCCGCCCGGCTCGATCTCGGGAAAAGCATCGAGTGTGATATCGCTCCAGTAGTTGGAAACCGGGGCATAGCTGACCTCAATGCGCGTTTCGCCCGGCTCGAAGGACTGATCCCACTCGAAGCTGGCCTGATAGCTCCATAGCGCCGCATCCAGTTCGAGCAGGTTGCTGGCCTTGAGCATCGCTTTCACGTTCGGCGAAAGATCCTTCCAGGGCGCTTCGCCGTCGAGATCGTAGAGCAGCGGCACACCGGCATCGAGCAACTGCCGGGTCACATCCTTGCCGTCGCGCAGCGCTCGGCCGTGGCCGGCAAGCGCCAGCGGCCGGTCATTCACGCGCACAGAAAGGTTGAGATAGTTGACCGGCTGAGTATCAGCGGCGCGCCCGACTGCCTTGTTACCTTTGGTCACTCCAATAGCGTCGGGGCTGGCATCCACCGGCATATCGGGCATGGTGAAGCTGAAATGCACGCTCTGGCGTCCGGACGATTTGAAGACATAGGTCAGACGGACGGAACGGAGTGAGATATGGACGTCCTGCCGTTCGATATGGATGTTAACCGGAAGGTCGAAAACCGGACCGGTGGCGGCATAGCCGACGCCGCGTCCTTCACCTTCCGCAAGAACCGCAGTTGCCGCGAGGGTGAGCGCGCAGCCAAGCGCGGCAAGCAGGGTACGCATCATTTGCCTGCTTCCGGCTTCCGCAAGCGCGCGAGACAAAGACGCTCCGGCTTGCTGTCGTCCTGCGCGGTCAGAGACTCGTCGCCACAGCCATTGTGGGTAGACCACATCAGCAGGCCACGGTCGGTGGCGATCGCTTGGGGTTGGTCGCCCTGCGACGTGCCGGCGACGCGCCGCTCGCCGCCCGTCGCCATGTCGTGGACGACGATCCCGGTATCGGCCGCATAGACGAGCCGCGAATGGTCTTTATCGAACAGATGTCGCCGCAGACCCCACGATCCCCACACCACCAGATAAACCGGCGCGCCGGCAACCCGCTTGCGCACCTTCAGTTCAATGGTGCCGTGGCCGAGATCATGGATCCAGACAAGGACGTGAAGATTGCCGCGAATGGTTTCGAGACGGTCCCGATCGCGCTCCGGCACCTCGTCCGCTTCAACCGTGCCGGGTTGGCCGGCCGCGTCGAGCAGGGCGGCGATGTCGGCCGGCACGTCGTCCAGCCGCCGGTTGGTGTCCATCGTCGCCGCATAGACGGCGGTGGCGCCGTCCTCGCTTTTGCTCGCCCTGCTCCATATCGCGACGCGCGCGTAAAGTGTCTCGCCCCGCCAGACCAGCGATTTGATCGCCGCCGGCGCACCGTCGGGATGTGGCTGTTGCTGGTCCGGCGCGGGCGTCGCGGCGACCAGCCTGCGGTCCGCGATCCGATAGAGCCAGACCTGATCAGGGCCGTCGAGTTCAACGCTGGGCAGCAGGAACGCGGCCAGCGCTCCGTCGGGCGACAGATGGATTTTTGACATGCGCACTGCGCCGTCCTCAACCATGTCAGGGCGCGCCGTGGCGATCGGCGTGAGGTCGATCTCCTGGATGTCGTGCGGCGACAGCGGCGCGGCGGCAAGGTCCTGCAATTGCCGGCGACGTTCGAGATAGACCGTCATCAGGCAGTCGTAGGCTTGGGTCCGTAATGCGGATGACGGCTCGGACAATTCCTTGAACGTCCGGTCGGCGATGCAGCGGCGGTCGCGTTCGCGCACCCAGTCGCGCTGGCCGACCAGCAGGTCATCGCGCGCGGAGCCGGTTACGGCGTTGCGGGCGGCACGATAGCTGCGTGACAGCGCCAGATCCTGCCAGCGGAGCGCTGCTTGAGAACAGATGAGTTTCTCGACGGTGCTGCCCGCCTTGGTGCAATCGAAGCTCGCCGGAACACTGTGCGCCGTTGCGGGTGCTGCAAATCCCATCCCGAGCATGAGCGCCGCGCCGGCAGTCCTGACGACAGCGCGCCTAGTCATGGACAATGAACGTGCTGGTCCTGCACAGGTTCTGCGTGCCGGCCGGTTTGCCCATACTGCAACATTCCTCGTTGTCCTCGACGAAAATCACTGAGATGTCGAAGGTGCAGATCTTGCGTCCGTCGGCAATGGTGAGCGTCCGGCTCGCCCCCGGCGCCAGCGGCCTGTTGCCGAACTCGCCGCCATCGAAAGAATTCACCCCGGCCTCTGAATAGGCAAAGCTCTGCAACGGCAACGCGGCCTTGTTGATCACCGTGATGTCGAGGTCGTCGGCCGGCTTCGGGGCGTCGCAGGTCGCGAACATTTTGGCGGCCGCGGATTCGGCCATGTCGTCCTTCGCGTAGCGTTGCGTGTGTCCTCCAACTGTGACCTCGAGCGGTTCGTCGGAGGTGAGGATGCGCCGCAACGCCTCATTGAGCGGCAATTCGGCGTGGAGTTCGACGCCGCCCGAACTCTGGTTGGCGACCGCGTTGTCGGAAAATTCGACCTGCGCGCCAGCGGTCGCCAGACGCACGCGCAGCAACTCGCCCTCGCTGGCCCCGCTGTCCTCGTCCTGCACGTCGACTTTCACCGCCGGCGCGCCGGGCCGGCACGAGAATACCAGAACGACATCCTCGCTGTCCGGCACGCCATAGGCGAGGATCGTCGTTCTGTCGTAAGTACCGCCGAACCAACGCGGCTTGTCCTGATCCTGAGCGGCGGCTGGCCACACCGCCGCCGTCATGAGTGTGACCGCAGTTGCCACGAGGAAACAGAGCAGTGCGAACCCGACGCGCTTCATGCTGGCCCTCGTCCCTATCCGTCTGTCAGCCGCCGATCGGGCGGAAGAAGGTAATGACCGGCCGGAAATTCCAGCCGGAATGGCGAACGATCTCGATGACCGGCTGCTTCAGTTCGTTGAGGTCGAACGTATAGGCGTAGCTGAGGTCGAAGGTCGGCTTGCCGTCCTTGAATTGCAGCCCGAACACCCGCTCATGCCGGTATTCGTAGAAGGTGATGCCGAGGGAGGCGTTCCATTTGAGCGAGAGGAGGTTCGTCCCGTGCCCCGCCGACCAGTCAAACGAGGCATATCGATCCTGCGCCCTGACATTGTGCGCGCCTTCGTCGAGGCGCAGCACCAGCCGGTAGCCCTTGCTCATGCCGTGCAGGCGCATCAGGTCGAGCCATCTGGCGTCGGCGTAGCGCCAGTCCACAACGATCTCGTTGTCGCGGCCGCCGCGCTTTATCGTGTAGGGAATGTCCTGTTCATTGAGCGAGAGGAGTTGCTGCATCAGCGCTTCCTTCGTGGCGGGCGGCACGCCCGCGACCGCCGGCACTTGGCTGGCCCAGGAAGCAACCCGACCGAAGATGAAGAACTGCATGCCGGCCCAGACGAAGATGCCGTATTTGGTGAGCGACTTGATCCGCTCGCCAAAGGCGTCCGGCGGAAACGACGGCGGGCCGTCGATCAGTCCGTACTTCGCCTGGACCAGGGCTACGGTCAGAAGGGGCACGGCGATTACGAAGCCGAAGAAGTAGAGGAAAAACAGCAACACCCGTCCAGCCTTCCCCGAGCGCGGTGGCAGACTGATCGACGATTCGTCATCCGCACTGGCCGCACTGCAGCCCGATGAACTCATTCCGATTTGTCCCTCGCGCACCTTACCTCTGCCCACAATGCCGACGTCGCGATCAGTCGTCACGGACAGGACGGAACGGGATGCGGACAGAACGGAACAAAATTGACGTCCGGCAATCGCTGTTGCATCGTCGCGACATGGGAGAAGCGTGAATGGTGAATTCGATCAGCCCGACCCCGGCGCCGCCCTCATCGCTGGTTTTGTCGACGGCTGCGCTTCCCGCGCGCGACCGGCTTCCGGTCTGGCGCGAGGTGTTCGGGCACTCCATGGTGCGGCTGGATATCGAGCCGGTGAAAAGCACATTCTTTCATGCCGAAGGCGAGTTGCGCGTCCTGCCGGGTGCTGCCTTTGCCGCGGTGAGTGTCACGCCTGTCCGGGTATCACGCACGCAAAAACTCATTGCCGAGGACATGGCGGATATGGCCTTTGTCATCACCGCCGACGTCCCGTTTCATGTTACTCAAAATGGCCGCGAACGGATGCTCGATGCCGGAGATGCCATATTTCTCAGGGGGGGTGAGCGCAGCACCATCCTGTCCTGCGACAGGGCGAAGTTCACAAACATATCGGTCCCGATGGGCGACCTGACATCTTTGCTCCCGAGTTGCCAAGAACCTTCGATGACCGTGGTAAGCCGACAAAGCGATGTGCTCGGCCTGCTCCTCGGCTATGTACGGCTGCTGCAAGCCCGGCAGCAGCCGCTCTCCGACGAACTCGGCCGTATCGCTGCCTCCCATATCCGCGACCTGATGGCAGCCATGATCAGCGCCGAACCGGGGGCCGGGCTGGTGGATTGCGAGCGGGGTGGCCTGCGTGCAACCCGGCTGCGCGCTATCAAGGCCGATATCGGCGGGCATCTCTGCGAGCCGAAACTCTCCATCGACACGATCGCCATGCGCCACGGCATTTCGCCGCGCTATGTTCGCAAATTGTTTCAGGAAGAACAGACGACGTTTTCCGATTTCGTCCTACTCCTGCGGCTGGAGCGATCGCGGCAACTGCTACGCAGTCCACAGCATGCCGCTTCCACCGTCGCATCGATCGCACACGCTTGCGGATTTGGCGATCTGTCCTACTTCAACCGCACCTTCCGACGCAGATACGGCATCACACCATCGGACCTGCGCAACGGAAACCAAGTGCCCGGCGGATTTCCTTGGTGAGTATGAGTGGCCCGCCGAGTATCTCCGTCGAGGCCGGAGAATGGCTGGCCGTCATGATCCAACGTGATCTGAAAAATGCCTAGACCAGCCCGCGCCGCACCGCCTCGACCGCCGCCTCGGCGCGGGAGGATATGTTGAGCTTGCGGTAGACGGTCTTGACGTAACCCGTCACCGTGTGCGGCGTCAGTCCCAGCACGCGCGCGGCTTCCGTGACCCGCAGGCCCCGGCCGAGCAGCCGCAGCACGTCGAGTTCGCGCGCGGTCAGCGCGACGTCTTCGCTGTCGCCCGCCAGGTCGTGCCGTGGCTTTGCGAAATGGGCCAGCATGCGTTGGGCGATCGAGGGCGACAGCGGCGGCTCGCCAAGCTCGATCCGATGCAGATAGTCGACGAACGTCCCCGCGTGCTGGTCCTTGAGCAGATAACCCCTGGCGCCAGCGGCAATCGCCTCGAACAGGTGCTCGTCGTCATCGTAGATCGTGGTGACGATCGGCAGGATGTGCGGATAGTCATTGGCAAGGAGGCGGACCAGATCGACGCCGGATCCGTCCGGCAATCCGAGGTCGATCAGCGCGATGTCGCGTGCGGCAAGCCCGCTGTGCGTTGCGTTGCGCGGCTGGGTGCGGACCCAGTCAAAGGCCGCTCGCCGTGTCGGCGCCTCGGTGACGGCGATGCCGTCGAACGCCAGCCGCAGCATCTGTGCGAGCCAGCCGCGGGTGTCGGGCTGATCTTCGACGATCAGGCCGTTGCGCCGCGCTGCGGACGATGAAGGAAGGGGTGCCATTGGCTTGACTCACGACCTGCCGAAGGCCTGCCGCGCCGCAGCGGCCAGCCGACTGTAGGCCCGTTCCTTCGGTTCCGGCACCCCTTGAACGCGGGGCATCGGCAGCGCGCCGGCTGCCGTGGCGGTGAGCGGGATGCGGATTTCGGCGGTGCAGCCGACTTCGGCCGGCACCAGCACAAACGAGCCGCCAAGGTCGCCGAGGCGGCGGATCATGCCGCGCAGGCCGCTGCCGGCTTTCGGGGCCTGCAGTGGATCGATGCCGATGCCGTCATCGGTCACTCGGATCGTCAGGGCGTTCTCGCTTTGGGCGAGGACGATATCGACGCGGTTCGCCCGTGCATGGCGGATGATGTTGCTGACGACCTCGCGATGCGCCGACACCATGCCGCGGTAGATGCGATAGTCGAGCGGTACCGTGCTTTCATCAGCGCCGGCCAGCGGCCACCGCAGGTCGATGCCGGCGGCGGCCAGGCGCTCGCCGGTCTCGTGGCGCAGCATGGCGACGATCTGCGCCAGCGGCAGCTGGTCGGACGACAGGCCGCTGACGATGGTGCGGATGTCGGCCAGCGCCTCGCGCAGGATGCGATGAGTGTCGGTCACGTCGGTCTTGTACAGGCCCGATAGTAGCCGCGCTCCAACATCGTCATGCAGGTCGCGCGCGATGCGGCGGCGCTCCTCGATGCCGCCGCGCTCGTAGGCGTCGCGACTTTCCTCGACATAGTGCATCAGCCGCACCAGCTCCTGCGCCAGGTCGCGATGCAGGCTGCTGAACAGTTTTTGGCCGCGCCACGGGTAGCGCAGCAGCAGCGCCGGCGTATCGGCCGCCGCCGGCAGCCGGACTTCGAGACCTTCCTGGCTGATCGTCGTCTCTGTCACCGCCGCATCGAGTGGCATCATCATCAGCGGATCGAACAGCCGCCGCAACAGGGCGCGCCAGCGCTCGGAGCGCCCCTGCGCCGTGGTCGAGAAGGCGACATCGACCACGGCGTGAAACAGTTCGTGACTTTCGATACGGTCGCGCGCCTGCAGCCGGCCGCGCAGCATGTCGCGTGCCGGCAGATAGACGAATGCGACGGCGAGAAGGGAGATGCTGAAGGAGATGCCATGCTGCAGGTGCACGACGAAGATCAATAGCGCGTCGATCGCCAGCAGCAGCGCGATCCCGGCGGTATAGAACATCACGCGGAAGGCCCATTCGTCGAGGTCGAACAGGCGATAACGGCTGACGCCGAGTGCGAGGCCGGCATAGATCAGGAGGAAGAATCCAAACGCATGCCCCTGTTTCATCGCCGGCGATGCGTCGATCAGGGCGGGTGCGATGATCAGGACGACAAAGGCGCCCGCCCCGACGATGACCGACAGCCCGAGCCAGTGCAGCGCGGCGCGGCCGCGCGGGTCGTCGCGGTTGGCGAACCACTGCGCCGCGATCGTGGCGATCAGTGCCACCATGTAGATGAAAATGGGAAGCTGTGCGCCGAGCGCCTGATGTTCCAGCAGATGCAGGATGTCGACCGCGAGCCACAGCACGGTCACGACCGGCAGGATCAACAGCAGCCGTGACGGCACCAGGCGGCGCGGATAGATCAGGAACAGCGAGATCATCGCCGCTCCGAAACCGAGTGCGCCGATGTGGTTGAGCGCGCTCATGGCGCGGATCACGGTGCCGTCGAGCGCCAGTTCCCGCGACGAATACACGGCGGCGCTGTAGGCCGATATCAGGATCATCGCGCCGGCCAGCGCGAACAGTTGCGTCGACGGATCGCGCGGCCGCAGCGCCAGTACCCAGGCGCCGAGCAGAAGCGAGCCGGCGCCGGTGATGAACTGGACCCAGAACGACGACGGCAGGTCGCCGAGCGGGCGGCGCGCGGGCGTCACTACGACGTCGGCCGTTTCAGCGCCGGAGCGGACCTGCAGCGTAATCCGGTCCTGCCGCAACAGGCCCGCCAGGTCGCTCTGCCGCCGCATGAATTGCCGCGCCCTCTCGTAGGTGTCGAGCACGTCGGGTTCTTCGAGAAGGTCGATGGCGTTGAGGTCGATGCGCCGTGCCGGATCGCCGGCCGGCTCCATCGCCACCAGCCGGGATGGGACCGGCACCTGCGCCGCCGGCCCTTGCGCATCGACGGCGACAAGGTCCACCTGCGCATCGACAGGGTTCACCGCCAGCGTCACACCGAGCCATGGCTGGCTCAGCACCAGCCAGAACAAGGCAAGACTTGCACCGGCGCAGACTAGCGCCGCGCCCTGTATGATGCGGTTTGGCAGCCAATGGATCATCGCCCCTTCGCCCCGCCCTCCCCAAGAACAAGGGGTTACGATGGCCTCGTCCGGGCGGGCATATTGGCCATCCACCCGGATTTGTCGAACGTTTTCGATGTTGCCGATCATCATTCTCGCCGAAGGGTTGACGGCGTTCTGCGCGCTTGCCTTCGAGATCGCCATGGCACGCCTGGTCGCGCCTTACGCCGGCATGTCGACCGACACCTGGACGGCGATCATTGCCGCTTTCCTGCTGGCGCTGGCGCTCGGCAACCAGAGCGGCGGCCGGCTTGCGGCGACGGCTGACGTGCCGCGTATGCTGGCGGCGGCGGCGTGTGCCGCTGGTCTGGCCGGCGCCACGGTCGTCGCGGTCCCGTTCGTCATGCCATGGTGGGATGCCGCGATCCTTGCCGCTGCGCCGACCGAGCCGTGGCGGATCGTGGCGTTTGCGGCATTGCCGTGTATCCCCGCCGGTTTTTTCTTTGGCCTTGCCACGCCCCTGCTGATGACAGCCGCACTGGCGATGGCCCCGCGTGGCGCGGTGGCCGGTGTTGTCTACGGCGCCGGCGCGGCCGGCAGCGTGCTCGGCGTTCTTGCCGTGCTGTGGGCGCTCCTCGATCTGATTGGCGTGCATGGCACGGTGATTGCGGTCGCCGCGCTTACTGTGGCGAACGCCTTGCTGATTGCGCTGACGGCCGCCGCTTGCCGGCGGATGGCGCTGGCATGATCCGGCTATTGCTGCCGTTGGCGGTATTCTTGTCCGCCAGTGCCGCGCTGGCGGTCGAGATCGTCATCGTCCGTCTGGGCGCGCCCTATGTCGGGCAATCGCTCCTGCCGTGGTCGGCGGCGATCGTTGCCGTATTGCTGGGGCTGAGCGCCGGGCATGTGCTGGGCGGTGTCGCCGGCGGTGTCGCCGCCGGTGTGGCGGTGTTGCGGGCCTGGCTTGCCGCAGCGTGGCTCGCGGCCGGGCTGGTGACGATGGCGCTGCCACTGCTGGCCGGTGTCGTGGCGGGGGCGCTGGCCGATGAACACGGCTTTGGCGCCGGCGCGGTCGTGGCGCTGGCGGCGCTGGCCTGTCCGCCGAGCCTGGCCGCCGGTTTTGTTGCGCCGCTGGCGCTGCGGATCGCTGCCGCGCTGCCGCGGCTGCAACTGCCGCGCGCGATCGGCGCGATCTATGCAGCCTCGGCGCTCGGCAGCGTGATCGGCACCGCCGCGTCCGGCTTCATCCTGCTCGAAAGCATCGGCGCGGCCGGCCTGGCCTCTGCGGCTGGCGGCCT
>JBARWE010000032.1:0-8169 GCA_049646625.1 Xanthobacteraceae bacterium | reverse complement strand
CGAGGAGGACAAGTCCTCGCCGATCTACGGCATGCCGGTGCTGCAGGTGTGGAAGGCCGGCACCGTGATGTTCATCAAGCGCTCGCTCGCCTCCGGCTACGCCGGCATCGACAACCCGCTGTTCTATCGCGACAACACCATGATGCTGCTCGGCGACGCCAAGAAAATGACCGAGAACATCGTCAAGGCGATGTGACGAGGGCCATACGCCCTCTCGGGACTGGAACAAAAAGCCGGTGCAGAAAACTCGCACCGGCTTTCTTGTGCGCTCAATCAGGCGTGCCGCGGGAGGCGGCCGGCGCCACCGTCGGCCGCGTCAGGATGAAGATCGACCCCGCGGTCAGCGTCACCGCCTGAATGGCCAGGAGCCATCCCGGCAGCCCCAGCGCCAGCGACAGCAGGAAGGTGAGAACGATCGCAATTATAGCCGCGACCTTGCTGCGCCGCCCGATGCCGCGATAGCGCCGCCAGTTCTCAATGGTCGGCCCGAAGGCGCGGTGCGTCACCAGCCAGCGGTGCAGCCGCGGCGAAGAGCGCGCGAAAGCGAACCCCGCCAGCAACAGAAACGGCGTCCCCGGCAGCAGCGGCAAAATCGCGCCGGCAATGCCAAGGATGAGGCTCGCCACTCCCGCGACGAACCAGAGTGGACGGGACCACACCTCGCCAGTCTCCCGCTGATCGGCCTGACCTTGTTCGACAGGCGGCATATAGCGACATGCGCCGCCGAGGTTCAACCGCCGCGCAGGCGCCGTGTCTGTGGCGAGGCAACTGCCGTATCGGAGTTCCAGGGGGCCGCCGTTCACAGTGCTGCCATACGGAATTGTGCGTCTGGCCGATGCAGGGCGGCTTTGGTATCCTTCGACCGTCTCAGCCGGCTAGGTCGCACAATATGGCTGGCGCCCATTCTTTCAGGAGGCGACGATGACGAACCTGTCGACGATGACGTCCGGCACCGGACCGGGCGGCGCGGGCATCAGTTGGGGCTGGCTGCTGGCGCTCGGAATCCTGATGGCCGTGCTCGGCGTGGTCGGCCTCGGCATGACGTACTGGCTGACCATCGTGGCGATGTTCTGGTTCGGCGCGCTCGCCATTGTCGGCGGCATCGCCCAGTTGTTTGATGCGTTCCACCACAAGGGCTGGAAAGGCATCACCTGGCATGTCGTGATCGGCCTCATCTACATTGTTGCCGGCGTCGTGCTGATCGCCATGCCGGTATCGTCGGCGTTGTGGCTGACACTGTTCCTTGCCGCCTCGCTGGTGGTGATCGGCGTGTTCCGCATCGTGCTGGCATTTCAGATGCGCGGGCCGCGCGGCTTCTGGTTCTGGGTGCTACTGTCCGGCCTCATCTCCATCGTGCTCGGCGTGATGATCTACGGCACGGTGGTGCCGCCTGACGCGCAGGCGCTGGCCACGGCCGAGGGACAGCTTGCCTGGGTCAAGTCGTGGGGCTGGGTGATCGGCCTGTTCGTGGCGCTCGAATTGATCATGGAAGGAGCGGCGCTGATCGCCATCGCGATGACAGCCAAGGCGTTGCAACAGCAGGTGGCGCCGCCCGATCGCTCGCACGGCGTCACCCCGGCGGCGCCTGCGGGATAGCCCCGCCTGCGGCTTGAGCGTTTTCGAGCGAAGCATGCCCCAAATGATATCCTTGGGGCTTGCCCCGAGGGTGGACGGCCTTTGCCGGAGTATCCTTCACCGTTTCCGTGAAACGGTGAAGGACGCTATCCGGCGGCGAGGCCGTTGACCACCGGCCACAGTTGCAAACCGCCTCGGTAGATCATGTCGAGTGCGACGTAGAGGATGATCGCAAGCCCGACATAGGCGATCCAGCGGTGGCGGTTGAGCAGGCTGGCGACATACGAGGCCGCGATCCCCATCAGCGCGATCGACAGCGCAAGGCCGGTGACCAGCACCCACGGGTGTTCGTAGGCGGCGCCGGCGACCGCCAACACGTTGTCGAGCGACATGGTGATGTCGGCAATGAGGATCTGCAGCACCGCCTGGCCCAACGTCTTGGTCGGCGCAACCCCGCCGGCGATGGTGCCATCGGCGTTGAGATCCCTGTCGTGCAGCGCTTCCTCGGCGTCGTGCTCGGCGCCGTGCGGTGTGCGCAACTCGCGCCACATCTTCCAGCACACCCACAACAGCAGGATGCCGCCGGCAAGCAGCAGGCCGACGATCTGCAGAAGCTGGGTGGTGACGAGCGCGAAGCCGATGCGCATCACGGTGGCGGCGACGATGCCGATCAGGATCGCCTGGGTGCGCAGGTCCTTGGACAGGCCGGCGGCGGCCAGCCCGATGACGATGGCGTTGTCGCCGGCTAGCACCAGGTCGATCATCACCACCTGGCCGAAGGCGATCAGCGCTTCCCGGCTCAGATGGTCGGAAACAAAGGCAAGAATATCGGGCATCGGGGACTGTTCCATCGCTGGCGAAGAGCGGTGCCGGCACGGCGAAGCGCGCTCTCTTGGCGAAAGCGGATCGCTCGAAACGAGTCGCGAGGCAGGAACTGCCAGCCGCCGGTTTGGACCACTCTCCTGACGTTTCGGTCTGTCCAGTCCGACATCACAGCTTGCAACAAGCTGCCAGAGGGGCCCGGCCTGGCGCGCCAGCTTTAGCGGTTTCGTGGCCGGCGTTCAAGCCAGCCGCTGCAGAGCCGCGCTAGATGTCCGGCAAGTGCTTGAGCTTATTCGATATCGACGCGAAACGGCTGGCTTGTGACCGAGAGGTCGCCGGGGCCAATGGCATCGAGCGCGGCGAGCATGCGGCCTTGTCGCGCCAACGCCTCGTCGGCCAGCGCGACGATGCGGCGGTTCGGATAGGCGCATGGCGATGCGGCGCGGATCGCCTGCGCGATGGTCAGTTCGTCGCGATGCGGATTGAGCGCGCAGGCGGCGAGGAAGGCGCTGGCGGTGGAGCGGCTGATGCCGGCGAAGCAATGGATCACCATCGGCGCGGCGCGGTCCCAGCCGCGCACGAAATCGAGCACGCGCACGATATGGTCGGCGCACGGCGCGACGAAACCATCGGCTGGCTCGGTGATGTCGTCCATCGAGATGCGCAAATGGTTGGCCTCGATCACCGACGGCGGTCGCTCGACCCTGCTGATCTTGCCCATCACCGTGAGCACATGACGCGCGCCGGTGGCGGCGACGGTGGTGTGCAGATCGGCCAGCGAGCAGACATGAATCATGAAACGGTCCGGTGACAGCGGTTTTGCGGCAATTATATCGCCGCGGTCACGGCGATGAAAGCGCGGCGGCGAGCAGCCGGAAGCGCGCGATCAGCCGTTTCTCGGCGCGCCCGACCGGCCATGGCGTGAGGTAGTCGGCCTCGATCGGAGGAGACAGTTTCGGGTCGCGGCCGAACAGGCGCCGCGCCTCGGTCGGCGAGAAACCGGCAAGGCGGGTGGCTTCGAGATAGGCCGCGCCGCGGTCGGCGACCTTGATCAGCGCGCCGATGTCCGTCGGCGTCGCCGCCGGCAGCCCGAAGCGCAAATGGATGGCGCCAAGCAGGCGCTTCTCCACCGCCTTATAGGAGCCGCCGATCACCGCCTTGAACGGCGAGATCATGTCGCCGACGACGTATTCCGGTGCGTCGTGCAAAAGCGCGAACAGCCGTCCGCGATGATCGATGCGCGGCGCCTGCGCGCGCAGCACCGCCTCGACCAGCAGCGTGTGCTGCGCCACCGAGAAGATATGCGCGCCGTGGGTCTGGCCGTTCCAGCGCGCGACGCGGGCCAGCCCGTGGGCGATGTCCTCGATCTCGATGTCGAGCGGCGAGGGGTCGAGCAGGTCGAGCCGGCGGCCGGACAGCATCCGCTGCCAGGCGCGCGCCGGGGATTTCGCGGGCGGGGCCTTGCGTGCGCTCATCGTGCGCGGGCGGGCCGTTTGGCCGCGCCGCAGGTGGCGTGGCAATGGCAGGTGACGAGATGGTCGTTGACCATGCCGGTCGCCTGCATGAAAGCGTAAACGATGGTCGGGCCGACGAACTTGAAGCCGCGCGCCACCAGTTCCTTCGACATCGCAACCGAAACCGGCGTCGAGGCCGGCACGCTGGCGGTCGTCTTGAAGGCGTTGACCTTCGGGACGCCGCCGACGAAACCCCACAGCAGGGGCGAGAACCCCTCGCCCTTCTCCATGATCGTGAGGAAGGCGCGCGCGCTTGCCACCGTGCCTTCGATCTTGGCGCGGTTGCGCACGATGCCGGCATCATTCATCAGCGCTTCGATCTTGCGCGCGTTGTAGCGGGCGATCCGTTCGGGCTGGAAATCATCGAAGGCGCGGCGAAAATTGTCGCGCTTGCGCAAAATGGTGATCCACGACAGCCCGGCCTGAAAGCCGTCGAGGATGAGCTTTTCAAACAGCGCGCGGTCGTCGTATTCGGGCACGCCCCATTCCTCGTCGTGATAGGCGAGGTAGAGCGGATCCTCGCCCGGCCACGGGCAGCGCATCAGGCCGTCGGCGCCCTGCCGCGCGTTGCGCGTCATACCCTCAAGCCTTTGGCCGGCAGCGCGATATCCTCAGGCTCTGCGATGACAAGACGGGTCGCGCCGGCTTCGATCGGCTGGCCGGCGGCCAGCGCGTCGTTGACGCGGTCGATGCGCAACAGTCCCAGTGCCTTGCCGCCGGCGATGGTGCCGAGCGTGCCGAGCGGCTTGCCGCCGGCGGTCACGGCTGTGCCGGGTGGCGGCGCCGCACCCTCGAAGGCAAGCCGCACCGTGCGGGTGCGCGCGGTGCCGCGATGCTGCATGCGCGACACTACCTCCTGGCCGATATAGCAGCCCTTGTCGAAATCGACGCCTTTGAGCCGGTCCATGTTGGCCTCGTGCGGGAAGGCGTCGCCATAGGTGAAGTCGATGCCGCCTTGCGGCACGCCGCAGGCGACGCGATGCGCCTCGTAGGCGTCGTCGCCGCTCGGCGTCGCGCCGATCTCCGCAATGCACGCCGCCGCCTTGTCGGGCGCGACGACGACCCGCAGGCCGAGATCCGGCTGGCGCGGATCGGCAAAGGCGTTGGCCGGCGGCGTGGCCGGCGTGCCGTCCCACACCGCGAGAATGCCGAGCGCGTCGGACTGATTCTCGATGATGACCTTGGCGCGCAGCTTGTAGAAGCCGAGTTTGGTGGCGAGCGGGCCGGCAAGATCGCGCGGGCAATCGAGAATGAGGCTGCCGTCGGCCGCCTCCGCCAGCAAAAAGTCGGTGACGATCTTGCCCTGTGGCGTCAAGAGCGCGCCGAAGCGCGCCGCCTGCGGCGTGAGGCGGGTGACGTCGGTGGTGACGAGGCCGTTGAGTAGGGTACGGGCGTCGTCACCGGTTAGGCGGACGACGCCGCGATCGGGAAGGAACGCCGCTTTCATCGCTCTGTCTCGTGCGGCGCGGCCTTTCGTCGGCGCGCTGTCCCGCGTTTCGAGAGCCAAGGTAGGCCGCGCGCCCGGTGGCGGCAAGGACCTTATGGTAGTTACTGGCGCGCCAGGAACAGCGAGAACTCGCCGGCGTGAATGCGCGCCGGCAGTCCCTCGGCAAAGGCCGCGACGGCATCCTCGCCATAGGTCGCAACCAGTTCGGCGAGCGCGGTGAACAGGCTCGCCTGCGCCAGGCAGTCGCCGTCGATGCCCTCGTGGCGGGCTTCCGCCCAGGCTTCGTTGAGGTAGCCGAGCGCCGCCTGCTTCTGCTCGCGGTCGGTCGGATGACTGTCGACGGGGCGGGGGAGGGGACGGTGCATCAAGGTCCGGACTTTCGCTGCGACGGTTCGATCGGGCAGGTGGCCGGCTCGCGCCGGCAACCAAGATGTAACATGCGCGCGGAGCGCCGCGAGGCGGTTCTTGAGGAAGGGTTAACGGCGGTGGATAAACTCGAACTGTTGCGCGCCGGCGTCAGTTAGCGTAGCGCGCGGTCAGGTCGCGGGCGATGGTCGCGCCCTCGGCCAGGTAGCGGCGGATGGCGAGGTCGGCCGCCGGGGTGCAACTGCGATAGGTCTGCTGAAACCCGCTGTAGCCGCGATTGAAGCCGGCGATCATACGGCGGCGCCTTGCGCCCGACGGCGTTTCGGCGTCGATCAGCGCCTGCATTTCGGCGCGCCATTTGGCGCCCTCGTCGCTGCCGCACAGGGTGCGCAGGTAGTGCAGCGCGCCGAGGATTTCGGCGAGCCGCTGCAGGTCGCCGTCGAACGGCGCGGCGGCATCCTGCGCCCGCGCCGGTGCGAGCGCGCAGGTGGCGGCGATCAGGACGGCGGCAAGGAACGGCTTCAACATCGGGGGTGCTGGTTTTCGGCTCAGGTCCGTCATATGCGCACCGTGCGGGGTGGGCGCAAGCCGCTCGCCTAAATCTAAACTCCCACCAGCCGGCGGGCCGCCGTCACGATCTCGGCCAGCCCCTCGGTGGTCGGCAAGTCCGCGATCGTCTCGGGGGCGCGCCACGCGGCGTCGTCGAGTTCCTCGTTGAGGGCGAGGTCGCCGCCGGTCCGGCGAGCGGCGAACGACAGGATGACGAAATGGCCGCCGCCGGCCGTCGCCGGCAGCACCTCGCGCCAGCCGGCCAGTCCGACGATGGCGATCGACAGCGCGGTCTCCTCGCGGATTTCACGGGCGAGCGCTGCGGCGAGCGTTTCGCCGTATTCGACCCGGCCGCCGGGCAGCGTGTAAAGGCCCTTGGCCGGCTGTCGCGCCCGGCGCACCAGCAGCAGGCGGCGATCGTCGAAAATCGCGGCGCTGACCGCGAGCCGGGGTGGGGCCGGCCTATCCGGCGCGCCGGCCATCACAGCGGGTGCGACAGGATCGCGTCGACGTCGGCGCTCGCCCCGCCGTTGATGATGCCGCTTGCCAGCAGCACCAGGGGTTTCAGGCAGCCGGCGGTCTGCTCGGCAAGCTCGACCCGCATATGATGATGCTCGGTGGCGCGCAGCGTCGCGGCCACCGTGGTCAGGATCGACGTCATCGCCGCGGTGATCTCGTCGAACTCGGCGCGCACCGCAGGATCGGCACTCTCGTAGGACATGATGGCAATGTCCTGTGTCGAGAGCCGCGAGGCCAGAAAATGTTCGCAATAGGACTTCGGCGTCCACAGGAGAAATTCGTCGAGACACTCCGGGATGTTGCCGACCATCTCCAGCAGCATGATCGCTTCACTGAAGTGGTTGAGGTAGTCCGAGGCAAGCCCGGTGCGGGGGTTGATGTGGGCCTTGGACAGCCGCGCTTGCGCGGCTTCGTCGTCGTGATGGGGGATGCGTGCCGGAACAGCCATGATCCGCCCAGCATGGCGCAGCGAGAGTTAAGGCCGGCTGAAAATATCGGAGCGACTTTGCTGGCGTCGATGGGTTAAGAGCATGATCCCGAAAAGTGGGAGCCGGTTTTCGGACAAGATCATGCTTAAACAAAAAGATAACCTTATAGTCTGACTCAACGCAGTTGAATCAGACTATAAGGTCCGCGCGATTCGACCGGGGGCCATCATGTGCGGGCGCTATGTCATCGTTTCGCCGCCGGAGGCGTTGCGGCGGCTGTTCGGCTATGGCGAGCAGCCCAACATGCCGGCGCGCTACAACATCGCACCGACCCAGCCGGTGCCGGTGGTGACGCAGGATGCGGCCGTGCGCCATTTGCGGCTGATGCGCTGGGGCTTTCTGCCGGCCTGGCTGAAGGATCCGCGCGGCTTTCCGCTGTTGATCAACGCGCGCGCCGAGACGGTGGCCGAGAAGGCCGCGTTCCGCAACGCGATCCGGCGCCGGCGCTGCCTGTTGCCGGCCGATGGCTATTACGAGTGGCAGGTGCAGGGCGCGCGCAAGCAGCCGTTCTACATTCATCCGCGCGGCGGCCAGCCGATGGCCTTCGCCGGCGTCGCCGAGACCTGGTGCGGGCCGAACGGCGAGGAGGTCGATACCGTCGCCATCGTCACCACGCAGGCGCCGCCCGATCTCGCGAACCTGCATCATCGCGTACCGGTGGTGATCGAGCCGGACGATTTCGCGACGTGGCTCGATGCCGGCGCCGAGCTTGGTGCGGCACTGGCGCTGGCCGCGCCGCCGCCGGCCGGCCGCTTCGGCTGGCACCCGGTGTCGGTCGCGGTCAACCGCGTCAGCAACGACGATCCGCGGCTGATCGCGGCGCTATCGGAAGCGGAGGTGGCCGAGGAGGCACGCCGCGCGGCGCCTGGTGCGGCGCGCGGCCGCACCG
>JBARWE010000031.1:0-10566 GCA_049646625.1 Xanthobacteraceae bacterium | reverse complement strand
GCGCTGATCGGCGCGGTCGGTGGCTCGCTGGCGGCGGCCGGCCTCGGCGGCGTGCTGTCGGGCGAAGCCAGGCCGGCGGTGGCCACCGCCTCTGCCGACGATTTGAAGAGCGCGCGCGAGGCGATCGCGCGGCTTGAAAAGGAACTGGCCGGTCTGAAGGCCGACGCCGAGAAAGCCGCGAAGGCGCGCACCGCGCAGGTCGGCAAGCTCGGCGAGCGTCTCGACAAGGCCGAGAAGGCGCAGGACGAGCAGGCGGCAAAACTCGCCAAACTCGTCGAGGCGCAGGACAAGGAGCGCAAGAGCGCGGCGGTGGCCGGCGACGTCACCGGCTCGGTGCCGAAGCCGGCCGCGCGCGAATCGGGCAGCCCGCAGGTGATCGCCGGCTGGCGGCTCAACCGGCTGGTGCCGGGTGGCGCCGAGGTCGAATCCGGCGGCGTGCGCTATGCGGTCTATCCCGGCGATCCGCTGCCGGGTATCGGCACGGTTGCCGGCCTTAAGCGCGGCGAGGACGGCCGTTGGGTGGTGGTGACATCCAAGGGCCTGATTCTCGGGCGGTGAGGCCGGCCCGTTGCGTACGATCATGAATGATTGAGCACGGTGTCATGCGCGGGCTTGACCCGCGCATCCATCAAAGAGGTGAAGTCATCTTCGAATGATGGATCGCCGGTCAAGCCCGGCAATGACCAGAGTGGTCGACAATTGTCGCGCATCTCTCACAGCCATGGCGCGATGCGATCCAACGCGATCAATTCCTCGACGCCGACGCGCGGCCGTACCACCGCGTAGTCCGCGCCGTTGACCAGCACCTCCGGCACCAGCGGGCGGGTGTTGTAGGTGCCGGCCTGCACCGCGCCGTAGGCGCCGGCGGTCATGATCGCAACGAGGTCGCCGGCGACCGGCTCCGGCAGCGAGCGGTCGAGCGCCAGATAGTCGCCGGTCTCGCATACCGGCCCGACCACGTCGGCGGTGATGCGGCGCGCGCCGGTGTCGCGCACCGGCAGGATGTCGTGGTGTGCCTCGTACAGCGTCGGGCGGATCAGGTCGTTCATCGCCGCGTCGATCACCACGAAGGTTTTTGCCTCGCCGCGCTTCACATAGATGACGCGCGCCACCAGGATGCCGGCGTTGCCGACGATCATTCGTCCCGGCTCGAACAGCAGCCGGCAGTCGAGATCGCGCACCGCTTGCCTGACGATCGCCGCATAGGCCGGCGGCTCCGGCGGCGCGCCGCGGTCGGCGTGGTAGGGAATGCCGAGGCCGCCGCCGAAATCGATGTGGTCGATGGCGTGGCCGTCGGCGCGCAAGGTCCGCACGAACGCGGCCAAGCGCGCGAAGGCGTCGGCCATCGGCGTAAGGTCGGTGATCTGGCTGCCGATATGCATATCCACGCCCGTCACCTTGATGCCGGGCAGGCTGGCGGCGCGGGCATAGACGGCGCGCGCCCGCGACAGCGGGATGCCGAACTTGTTCTCGGCCTTGCCGGTGGCGATCTTGGCGTGTGTTCTGGCGTCGACGTCGGGATTGACACGGACCGAGATGCGCGCAGGTCGTCCCGTCTCGGTGGCGATCCGTGACAGCAGGTCAAGCTCCGGCTCGGACTCCACGTTGAGACACAGGATGTCCTGGGCCAGCGCCAGCCGCAGTTCGTCGGCGGTCTTGCCGACACCGGAGAACACGATTTTTTCCGGCGGGATGCCGGCGGCCATCGCGCGCTTCAGTTCGCCGCCCGACACCACGTCGGCGCCGGCACCACACCGCGCCAGGGTGCGCAGCACCGACTGGTTGGAATTGGCCTTCATGGCGTAGCAGACCAGCGCGCCGGTGCCGGCGAAAGCGTTGCTGAACACCCGGTAGTGCCGCTCCAGCGTGGCGGTCGAATAGCAGTAGAACGGCGTGCCAACGGCCTCGGCCAGTTCCGGCAGGCTGACGTCTTCGGCGTGCAGCACGCCGTTGCGGTAGGCGAAATGATGCATGGTGCTCAGTCCAGCAGCGGATCGAGCACGAAGGCTTTGCTGCCGGCGCGCGGCGGGGGCGGCGCGACCTCGGCGTCGGGCGCGCCGAACACGGTGCGTGCCCGCGCCTCGGCGGAATCCGATTGCGGCACGGCGCTCTGCGGGTCGGGCTGGGTGGTGGTGGCGGAAGCGGAGGGCGGGGCGTCAAGCCCGGCTTTGCGGCCGCAGCCGGCGAGCGCCAGCCCCGCGACGGTCAGCGCGGTCACGGTGAATGAGCGGCGGGTAGGACGAAGCATGCTGGTTCCCCGAATTGACGCACCCTACAGAAGCGGCCCGGATTTGGCGAGCCTTGCGGCCGGCGGTTCCCTTACTCTTTTGCCAGCCGTTTGAGCCAGGCCCGTGCCTGTGCCCGGACGTTCCTGCCGGCGGTGCCGCCGTAACTGGTCCGGCTTTTGACCGAGGCCTCGACCGACAGCACCTCGAACACGCTGTCCGTAATGCGCGGCTCGACCGCCTGCATCGTGGCAAGCGGCAGCTTGTGCAGGGCAAGCCCCGCCTCGGCCGCGGCGGCGACGATGCGGCCAGTGACGTGGTGCGCCTCGCGGAACGGCATCTTCAGCGTCCGCACCAGCCAGTCGGCGAGGTCGGTCGCGGTGGCGTAGCCGTCGCCGGCCGCCGCCTTCATGCGCTTTTTGTCGGGCACGAGGTCGGCCACCATGCCGGTCATCGCCCGCACCGCCAGCATCAGGGCGGCGAGCGCGGCCATTGCCCCTTCCTTGTCCTCCTGCATGTCCTTCTGGTAGGCGAGCGGCAGCCCCTTCATCACGATCAACAGCGCGTTGAGCGAGCCGATGATGCGCCCGGTCTTGGCGCGCACCAGCTCGGCGGCGTCCGGGTTGCGCTTCTGCGGCATGATCGAGGAGCCGGTGGTGAACTTGTCGGACAGTCGCGCCAGCCCGGTCAGCGGCGAGGTCCAGATCACGATTTCCTCGGCCAGCCGCGACAGGTGCACCGAGGCGATCGCGGCCGCCGACAGCGTCTCCAGTACGAAATCGCGATCGGACACGGCGTCCAGCGAATTGGCCATCGGCCGCGCAAAGCCGAGCATTTTCGCCGTGGCCTCACGGTCGATCGGAAACGAGGTGCCGGCGAGCGCCGCAGCACCCAGCGGGCTTTCGTTGAGGCGTGCGCGCGCGTCGGCAAACCGGCCGCGGTCGCGCGCCGCCATTTCAACATAGGCCATCAGGTGATGGCCGAAGGTGACGGGCTGCGCGGTTTGCAGATGGGTGAAGCCCGGCATCACGGTGTCGGCGTGCTCCAGCGCGCGGTTCGCCAGCGCCCGCTGGAAATCGGCGAATGCGGCGTCGAGCGCATCGATCTCGTCGCGCACATAGAGGCGGAAGTCGGTCGCGACCTGATCGTTGCGGGAGCGCGCGGTGTGCAGCCGTCCCGCGGCCTTGCCGATCAGTTCGGCCAGGCGACTTTCCACGTTCATGTGGATGTCTTCGAGCGCGCGCTTGAAGGTGAATTTTCCGTCGACGATTTCTGACAAAATCGTGTCTAGACCCTGCGCGATGTTTTTTGCATCGTCCGCCGCGATGATGCCCTGAGCGGCCAGCATGGCGGCGTGCGCTTTCGATGCGGCGATGTCCTGCGCGAACAGGTGGCGATCGACGTCGATCGAGACGTTGATGTCCTCCATGATCGCGGCGGGGCTATCCGAGAACCGCCCGCCCCACATTGTGTTGCTCATGTCCGCTCGCTTGAACCTTGTGCCCGGCGGCAGCCCGCGCCGCTTTCGGGAATTTCGTCTGGAGCCGCGTTCGAGACCATGACCGACCCGACCCCCGCCTTGAGGCGCCCCGTGCGCCTGCGCCGGCTGGCGCTTGTTGCCGTTGCCGTGCTGGCCGGGGCCGTCCTCGGTTACGCCGGGGTATACGGGATCGGCAGCCTCAAGCGCAATGCGGGCGGCGACCCGGCCTGCCGCCCGGCGGTGGCGACTGCCGCCCGGATCGCGCCGCTGGTCAAGGGTGAGGTCGCGGCCGTGACCCCGGCGAGCCGGCCGCTGCGGCTGCCGGACCTCGCTTTCAAGGACGATCGCGGCGCTGACAAAAAGCTTTCCGACTGGCGTGGCCGCGTCGTGCTGGTCAATCTGTGGGCGACCTGGTGTGTGCCCTGCCGCAAGGAAATGCCGGCGCTCGACGCTCTGCAGGCCAAGCTCGGCTCGCCGGATTTCGAGGTGGTGGCGGTCAATATCGACACCCGCGATCTCGACAAGCCGAAAACCTTCTACAAGGAGGAGGGCCTGAACCGGCTGGCGTTCTACAGCGATGCCAAGGCGCGGGTATTCCAGGATCTGAAAGCCATCGGCCGCGCGCTCGGCATGCCGACCACGGTGCTGGTCGACGGCGAGGGCTGCGAGATCGCCAGCCTCGCCGGGCCGGCGGAATGGGCGAGCGAGGACGCCGTGCGGCTGATTTCGGCAGCGCTGGGCAAATAGAACATGATCCCGAACAGTCGGAACCGGTTTTCGAACAAGAGCATGCTCAAGCGAAGGGATCCCTGGCGAGGCTGAATTCAACGCAATTGAATCAGACCCTCGGCGGGCCTGTCGCGTCCCGATCGCCGTATCGTCAACACAATTACCGGCAGACTGGCTGCGCTTCGCAAGCTGCCAGGGAGGATGCCATGGCCTATGTCGATGGTTTCGTCGTGCCGGTGCCGAAGAAGAATCTGGATGCCTACCGCCGCATTGCGCGCAAGGCCGGCAAGGTGTGGCGCGAGCACGGCGCGCTCGCCTATCAGGAATGCATCGCCGACGACGTCAAGCCGGGCAAGTGGACGTCGTTTCCGCAGAGCGTCAAGCTCAAGGCGGGCGAAACGGTGGTGTTCTCGTGGATCACCTATAAGTCGCGCGCGCATCGCGATCGTGTCAACGCCAAGGTGATGAAGGACCCGCGGCTCGCCAGCATGATGGACGCCAAGGCGATGCCGTTCGACGGCAAGCGGATGATTTACGGCGGCTTCAAGGGGTTGGTCAGCGCGTAAGCCGGCCAGCGGCGCCGCCTTAAAGCATTTTCGAGCGAAGTGGAAACCGGTTCGCGTTAAGAAAACGCACCAGAAGAACAGTCCAGAGCTTCGCTTCTGATTCCATCGCGAGGCAGAAAGCTCTAGCGGGTCGGCACCGGCTTGTCGCCGCGGTAGTCGTAAAAGCCGCGGCTTGTCTTGCGGCCGAGCCAGCCGGCCTCGACGTATTTCACCAGCAGCGGGCAAGGGCGGTATTTCGAATCGGCAAGCCCCTCGTGCAGCACCTGCATGATCGACAGGCAGGTGTCGAGGCCGATGAAATCGGCCAGTTCCAGCGGCCCCATCGGGTGGTGCGCGCCGAGGCGCATTGCCGCGTCGATCGCCTCGACGTTACCGACGCCCTCGTAGAGCGTGTAGATCGCCTCGTTGATCATCGGCAGCAGGATGCGGTTGACGATGAAGGCCGGAAAGTCCTCGGCCACCGCGATCTGCTTGCCGAGCGAGGTGACGAACGCCTTGGCGGTCTCGAAGGTGGCGTCGTCGGTGGCGATGCCGCGGATCAGCTCGACCAGCTCCATCACCGGCACCGGGTTCATGAAGTGGATGCCGATGAAGCGCTCCGGGCGGTCGGTCGAGGAGGCAAGGCGGGTGATGGAGATCGAGGAGGTGTTGGAGCCGATCAGCGCCTCTGGCTTCAGCACGCTGCACAATTCGTGGAAAATCTCGCGCTTGATGTCCTCCTTCTCGACCGCGCTTTCCAGCACGATGTCGCAATCGGACAGGCCGCTCATCGCGTCGGCCGCGGTGATGCGCCCGAGCGCGGTCTTGCGGGCGTCCTCGGTGATGACGTTGCGCGCCACCTGGCGGGCGAGGTTGCCGTTGATGGTGGCCATCGCCTCCTTGAGGTGGTCGGCGGAGACGTCGTGGAGGATCACGTCGTAGCCGGCGAGTGCCGCGACATGCGCCACGCCGTTGCCCATCTGGCCCGCGCCGATCACTCCGACCTTCTGAATGCTGTCCGCCATCTCGACCATCTCACGCGGCATGCGTAAACCGCTGCTGCGGCGGCGCCAATGCCCTGCAGCCGCCCTCTCTTATCGCAGTTTCGCGTTTTTGCGAAATCATGCAGGGCGCAACCGGCCGGCGCAGGAGCCGGCCGGTTCGCGTCGTGTTATTTCCCGATCTTGCCGAGTTCTTCGGTGAGTTCGGGCACCGCCTGGTACAGGTCGGCGACCAGGCCGTAGTCGGCGACCTGGAAGATCGGCGCGTCCTCGTCCTTGTTGATGGCGACGATCACCTTGGAGTCCTTCATGCCGGCAAGGTGCTGGATCGCCCCGGAAATGCCGATGGCGATGTAAAGCTCCGGCGCCACCACCTTGCCGGTCTGCCCGACCTGCCAGTCGTTCGGCGCATAGCCGGCATCGACCGCGGCGCGCGAGGCGCCGACGCCGGCGCCGAGTTTGTCGGCCAGCGGCTCGATATATTTGGTGAAGTTCTCGCGGCTCTGCATGGCGCGCCCGCCGGAGACGATGATCTTGGCCGAGGTCAGTTCGGGGCGGTCGCTCTTGGCCACCTCTTCGCCGACGAAGCTCGACACCGCCGGGTCGGCTGCCGCCGCCACGCTTTCGACCGCTGCGCTGCCGCCGGCGCCGGCGGCCTGGAAGGTCGAGGTGCGCACCGTGACGACCTTCTTGGCGTCCTTCGACTTCACCGTCTGGATCGCGTTGCCGGCATAGATCGGCCGCTCGAAGGTGTCGGGCGCCACCACTTTGGTGATCTCCGAGACCTGCATCACGTCGAGCAGCGCTGCGACGCGCGGCAGCGTGTTCTTGAAGCGCGTGGTGGCCGGGGCGACGATGGCATCGTATGGCCCGGCGAGCGACACGATCAGCGCCGCCAGCGGCTCGGCCAGGTCGTGGGTATAGGCGGTATCGTCCGCCAGCAGCACCTTGGCAACGCCGTCGAGTTTTGCAGCGGCGTCGGCCGCGGCCTTGGCATTGTGCCCGGCGACCAGCACATGCACCTCGCCGCCAAGCTGGCTGGCGGCGGTCAGCGCCTTGGGCGTCGCATCCTTGAGCGAGGCGTTGTCGTGTTCGGCAATCAACAGCGTCGTCATCACAGCACCCCGGCTTCGTTCTTGAGCTTCTGCACCAGTTCGGCGGCGGAGGCGACCTTGACGCCGGCCTTGCGGCCCGGTGGCTCGCTGGTCTTGAGGACCTCAAGCCGGGGGCTGAGATCGACACCGAACTGATCGGCGGTCTTCTCGTCGATCGGCTTCTTCTTCGCCTTCATGATGTTGGGCAGCGAGGCATAGCGCGGCTCGTTGAGGCGCAGGTCGGTGGTGACGATCGCCGGCCCCTTGAGCTTCACGGTCTGCAGGCCGCCGTCGACCTCGCGCGTCACCGTCACGTCGTCGCCGTCGATGGCGAGCTTGGAGGCGAAGGTCGCCTGCGCCCAGCCAAGCAGCGCCGCCAGCATCTGGCCGGTCTGGTTGCTGTCGTCGTCGATCGCCTGCTTGCCGAGAATGATCAGGCCGGGCTTTTCCTCGTCGGCGATCGCCTTGAGGATCTTTGCGACCGCCAGCGGTTCGACGCTGCCCTCGGCCTTGACCAGGATGCCGCGGTCGGCGCCCATCGCAAGAGCGGTACGGATCGTCTCCGACGCCTGTGCCGGTCCGATCGACACCGCGACCACTTCTGTCGCCTTGCCCGCTTCCTTGAGCCGCAGCGCCTCCTCGACGGCGATCTCGTCGAACGGATTCATCGACATCTTCACATTGGCAAGCTCGACACCCGAGCCGTCGCTCTTGACGCGAATCTTGACGTTGTAGTCGACGACCCGCTTGACCGGCACCAGAACCTTCATCGGTTCCCCTTTTTTGCTCGAATAAACCCTTACGGCGGCGGAACTTACTGGTCTCCTCCGGCGCGGTCAACGCAAGCCCGAAGGCCGGCTTCAGCGATTCTGGCCGGGCACCCACAACACATCGCCGGCGCCATCGGCATTGGCTGAGCGGGCTGCCACGAACAGGAAATCCGACAGCCGGTTGAGGTATTTGATAACGGCCTCATTGACCTCCTCGGTCGGCTGGGCGGCGAGTTCCACGGCCACGCGCTCGGCGCGGCGGCAGATCGTGCGCGCGACATGCAGGTGCGCGGCCGCCGGGCTGCCGCCGGGCAGGATGAACGAGCGCAGCTCACCGAGCGGCGCGTTCAGCGTGTCGATATCAGCTTCCAGCCGTTCGACCTGCGCCGCGATCACACGCAGGCGCTCCGCCTTGCCCTCGCGCCGCGGCACCGCGAGGTCGGCGCCGAGGTCGAACAGGTCGTTCTGGATGCGGCCGAGCATGGCGTCGAGGTCGGTGCGCCCCGCGAGATGGAGCCGCGCCACGCCGATCGCCGCGTTGGTTTCGTCGGTGGTGCCGTAGGCGGCGACGCGCAGGTCGTATTTGGGACGCCGCTCGCCGCTGCCGAGCGCGGTCGAGCCGTCGTCGCCGGTGCGGGTATAGATGCGGTTGATCAGCACCATGGTCAGCGCCCCATCAGCCAGATCGCGCCCATCGTGATGATGATCGCCACGAATTGCAGCAGGACGCGCAGCCGCATCAGGCGCTGCGAGGTGTTTGGCGAGCCGCCGCGCATCATGTTGACGAGACCGAGCAGCAGGACGAAGGCGACGGCGCCGATGGCGATCGGCAGCACGACGAAGTTGATGGTGGCGGACATGCGACGTTCTTAGCACCGTGCCGGGCAGCGCGCCATTCTCACCTTGTCGTCAAATTCGCGCCCCGGCCGGCGCTTCCGCCGCGCCGCCGCCGATGGTAAGGCTCAGGCTGGGCGGGGACGATCACAAGGGAGTGCCGTGACGTCGCTGCGTGCCGTGTTCCGCATCGGCCTGGACGCTTTCGAGCGGTTCCTGGTCGATGACGGCTGGGCGATCGCGAGCCATATCGCGCTGTCGACGCTGATGGCGCTGTTTCCGTTCCTGATCGTGCTGACGTCGCTGGCCGGCTTTCTCGGCTCGAAGGAGCTGGCCGACCAGGCCGCCACTTTGATGCTCGAAGTCTGGCCGGTCGAGGTGGCCAGGACGCTGGCGGGCGAGATTCACAATGTGCTGACGACGACGCGGGGCGATGCGCTGACCATCGGCGCGGTGCTGGCGGTCTATTTCGCCTCCAACGGCGTCGAAA
Source organism: Xanthobacteraceae bacterium (assembly GCA_049646625.1). Taxonomy (GTDB): domain Bacteria; phylum Pseudomonadota; class Alphaproteobacteria; order Rhizobiales; family Xanthobacteraceae; genus PRO6. The sequence continues at coordinate 1,398 of JBARWE010000031.1, read as the reverse complement.
GCTTCCGCGTCGCGCTCAACCGCGCCTATGGCGTCAGCGAGACCCGCCCGTGGTACTGGCTCAGGCTGGAATCGATCGGCTACACGCTGATCGCCGCCTTCACCGCGCTGGCCATGGCGTTCCTTATCGTGCTCGGGCCGCTGTTGATCGCCACCGCGCGGCGCTATCTGCCGCTGATGATGGAATCGAGCGAGGGGCTGCTCAACGTCGCGCGCTACGCGGTGGCCACCACCGCGCTGGTCGCCGCGCTGTTCATCCTGCATGCCTTCCTGCCCGCCGGGCGGCGTTCGTTCCGGCAGATCCTGCCCGGCATCGTGTTCACCGTCGTTGCCTCGCTGGTGTCGGGCATCGGTTTCGGCATGTATCTGGCGCGCTTCGCCGGCAACTACGTCTCGATGTATGCGGGGCTGGCCTCGGTCATCATCGCCTTGGTGTTTCTGTATTTCATTGCGGCGATCTTCGTCGCCGGCGGCGAACTCAACGCCGCCATCATCAAGGCGCGGCTGCCGCGCGGCGTGTCGCTTCAACAAGCGCAGACGCGAGCGCGCGCGGAGACACCGGCTTGACCAGGAAGGCGTCGGCCCCGGCGGCGCGCGCCTTGCGTTCGTCGGTGCCGCGCCCGGAGACGCCGATGATCGGGATGCGGCCTTGCGGCGGCGGCAGCGCGCGGATGGCGCGGGTGGCGGCAATGCCGTCCATGCCGGGCAGCACCAGGTCCATCAGCACGGCATCGTAGCCGCCGCCGGCGGCGCGGGCGACCGCCTCGTCGCCGCGCCCGACGAATTCGACCCGGTGGCCGAGTTCGGTCAGGATGGCGCTGAGCACGACGCGCCCGAACGGGTTGTCCTCGACCCCGAGCAGCCGCAACGGCGTGGCCGGCGCCGCGATCCCCGAGGCCGCCGCTTTGCCGTCGGCGTTGAGCGGGGCGGGCGCCAGCAGCACCGTCATGGTGAAGGTGGTGCCGCCCGGCCGCCGCGTCGCGACGACGTCGCCGCCCATGGCGCGGGCGAGGCGTTTGACCGATGTAAGGCCAAGTCCCGCGCCGCCGAAGCGTTTGGCGATCGCCGCGCTCGCCTGCGAGAACGGCCGGAACAGGCGCTTGATCTCGGCTTCGGTCAGGCCGATGCCGCTGTCGGCGACGGCGAAGCTCACCTTGAGCCTGCCTTTCGTCGCCCGGCCCGCGTTCACCTTCAGTGCGACGCGTCCGCGCGCGGTGAATTTCACCGCATTGTCGATCAGGTTTTCAAGCGCCGCGCGCAGTCGGACAAGGTCGCCGACGACATGCGCCGGCAGCGTGTCGGCGATCGTGACCGTAGCCTGCAATCCTTTCGCGGTGGCGCGTCCGACCAGCGCGTCGCCGACCTGGCGCGACAGCGCGCGCAGATCGAAAAAATCCTC
>JBARWE010000030.1:0-8574 GCA_049646625.1 Xanthobacteraceae bacterium | reverse complement strand
GCTCGGCACCGGGCGGGGGCTGGACAGCGCGGTCGGCTTTGCGGAAAAGTTGTCGGCGACGAGGGTGCCGGCGCAGCTTCACTAGAGCATGACCCTGAAAAGCCTGCCCTTGGGCTTGGCCCGAGGGCCTGAACCGGTTTTCGGGCGCGATCATGCTCACGACAGGTTAGTCGACGCGCCGGCCGGGAGCATCGGCCATGGTTCTGTTCCGGCTATCCGTTCAAGGCGCTCCTGCCCTGGAGCCGCGCGGCTACGGCGTGCGGCTGCGCGCGCCGCAAATGGCCGATTTTCCGCAGTGGGCAGCCTTGCGTGAGAGAAGTCGCGCCTTCCTGACGCCATGGGAGCCGGTGTGGCCGGCCGACGATCTGACCCGCACCGGTTTTCGCCGCCGCCTGCGCCACTATGCCGACGATATCGCCGCCGACCGCGTCTACCCGTTCCTGATCTTTCGGGAGATCGACCGCGCGCTGATCGGCGGCGTGACGCTCGCCAATGTGCGGCGTGGTATCGTGCAGGCCGGCACGCTCGGCTACTGGATCGGCGAGCCGTTTGCCGGACAGGGCTACATGACGGCGGCGCTGCGCGCGCTCATTCCATCGCTGTTCGGCCAATTGCATCTGCACCGCCTCGAAGCGGCGTGCATCCCGACCAACGGCGCCTCGATCAGCGTGTTGCAGAAATGCGGCTTTGTGCGCGAGGGGCTGGCGCGCCGCTATCTGTGCATCAACGGTGTCTGGCAGGATCACCTGCTGTTCGGGCTGCTGCACGAGGATTTCAGAGGCTAGCGCGGTTTCGCGCGCGGAAAACAGGTTCGCGGGACCAGGCCAGCCGGCTTTGGCTTGCGGCCGTTGGTTGTTATAACCGGCCGGTTTTCCGATGGGAGCAAACGGGCGATGCAGAACGGATGGATGAAGGGGCGGGTGCGCTGGCGCGAGGCACTGGCCGGAGCGGCAGCGGCAACGTTGCTTGCCGGCTGCGGCAGCCTCAGTGGTGGGTCGTCCTACGATAGCGGCCCCTCGCTCGGCGATCGCTTCAGCCAATTGTTCGGCGGCCGCTCGCAGGCGGTCGGCGAGGCGCCGCCGCCTCCACAGGCGGATGAACCGACCTGTCCGTCCGTGCTGATTCGCCAGGGCGCCTCGACCTATGCGGTCGGCGTGCCGGGGCAGGAGGCGAGCGGCACCAGCCTGCGCTATCAGGGCACCATCACCCGCACGGCGCGCGACTGCACGCTGAGCGGCGGCGAGGTGCGTGCGCGGCTCGGTATCCAGGGTCGCGTCATCGTCGGGCCGGCCGGCGCGCCGCCCAGCGTCGAGCTGCCGTTGCGTGTCGCGGTGGTGGCGGAGGGGGTCAACCCGAGGACGATCTTCACCAGCGCCTACCGCACCACGGTGGCGGTCCCCGAGGGCGACGGTAATGTGAGCTACAGCCTGGTCGCCGAGGACATCGTCTATCCGGTGCCCGCGGGGAGCGAGGGCGACTCTTACGTCTTCTATGTCGGCTTCGATCCGCAGGCCCTGAAACCCGAGCCGCGCCGCCGGAGCAAGAAGCGCTGAGGCTGAAGGCGATTGTCGGCGGGCAGAAGAAAAGGCCGGCTGAGAGCGTTTTCGAGCGAAGTGGGAACCGGTTCGCGTTAAGACAGCGCGTCAAAACAAAATCCTAGAACTCCGCTTCTAATGGAATCAGAAGCGGAACTCTAAGCCGGCCTTTTTCAGATCATTGCTAGATCACTGTGGGTGCGGCGCGCTCAGTTGAGCTTGCTGCGGACCTCGCCGATCCCCTTGGCGATCAGGTCGTCGGCAAGCTGGCCCTTGACCGATTGCGCCATGATGCTGCTGGCGGCAGCCACGGCGGCATCGGCGGCGGCGGCGCGGACGTCGGCCATTGCCTGTGCCTCGGCCATCGCGATCTTGCTCTCGGCCGACTGGGTGCGGCGGGCGACGAAATCTTCCAGCTTGGCCTTGGCGTCGGCGGCGATGCGCTCCGCCTCGGCGCGGGCCGCCTCGACGATGTCCTGCGCTTCCCGCTCGGCGCTGGCGCGGCGGGCGCGATAGTCGGCGACCAGCTTGGCGGCCTCGTCCTTGAGGCGGCGTGCGTCGTCAAGCTCGGCCTTGATGCGGGCGCTGCGCCGGTCGAGTGCCTTGGTGACGGCACCCGGCACCCCGGCATAGATGAAGATGCCGACCAGCACGACGAAGGCGACGGCAACCCAGAATTCCGGTGTCGAGAACATCGCCTTATCCTCTCAGCGAACTGTCGACCGCGCTTTGCACGGCGCCCGTGTCGGGCTGCAGGCCGGTCAGTTGCCGCACGATCTCCGCCGCCGATTCGGTGGCGATGCTGCGGACGTTGCCCATCGCCGCATCGCGCGTCGCCGCAATGGTTGCCTCGGCTTCGGCAAGCTTGGCGGCGAGGCGGTTTTCCAGCGCCTTGCGTTCCTGCTCGGCCTGGGCGTTCAGCGTACTGCGGGCCTCCGCGCCGATTTCCTGGGCCTTGCCGCGGGCGTTGGCCAGTTCGGTCTCGTAGGCTTTCTGTTCGGCGTCCGATTCGTCGCGCAGCTTCTGCGCGGCGGCAAGGTCGTCGGCGATCGCCTTCTGGCGGGTCGCGATGATGCCGCCGACGCGCGGCAACGCCAGCCGCGCGACGATCAGGTAAAGCGCGACGAACGTAATCGCGAACCAGACCAGTTGCGAGGCGAAGGTATGCGACTCGAAGGGCGGAAACGGCGGCTTGCCGCCGTCCGCGGTGGTATGGGCGGAGGTGCCGCCCCCATGTTGTTCGGCCACGACTGCCTCCCGTCAAACGATCGCGGCCCCGTGACGGGGCCGTGACCGGCGCGTCAGTTCAGACTTAAACGGCGAACAGCAGCAGCAGCGCGATCAGCAGCGAGAAGATGCCGAGCGCCTCGGTCACGGCGAAGCCGAAGATCAGGTTGGCGAACTGTCCCTGGGCCGCAGACGGATTGCGCAACGCCGACGACAGATAGTTTGCGAAGATGAGGCCGACGCCCAAGCCGGCGCCGCCCATGCCGATGCAGGCGATACCTGCACCAATGTATTTTGCGGCGATCGGGTCCATGGAAAGCTCCTTCGAGATGCTTAATGTTTTGGGTGGGAGGGAACGGGCCTTCAGTGGCCCGGATGGATTGCATCGTTGAGATAGATGCAGGTCAGAATGGCGAACACATAGGCTTGCAGGAAGGCCACCAGCAGTTCGAGCGCGGTGATGGCGACGGTCAGCGCCAGCGGCAGCACGGCGCCGGCCCATCCGGCGGCGCCCATTGCGCCGAGCATGGCGACGAAGCTTGCGAACACCTTGAGCGTGACGTGGCCGGCCAGCATGTTGGCGAACAGTCGCACGCTGTGCGAGATCGGCCGCGACAGGAACGAGATGACCTCGATGGCGACCACCAGCGGCAGGATCACCAGCGGAATGCCGCTCGGTACGAACAGTTTGAAGAACTTCAGGCCGTGCGAGTAGAAGCCGTAGATGATGACCGTGAAGAACACCAGCAGCGCCAGCGCCACGGTGACGATCAGGTGGCTCGCCACCGTGAAGGAGTAGGGCAGGATGCCCAGCATGTTCGTGATGAACACGAACATGAAGATGGTGAACACCAGCGGGAAGAACTTCATGCCGTGCTCGCCGGCGGTCGAGCGCAGCATGTCGGCGACGAACTCGTAGCTCAGCTCGGCCATCGACTGGATGCGGCTCGGCACCAGCCGGCGGCCGGCGGTTCCGGCCAGCATCAAGGCCGCGGTGAGGACGACCGCCAGGACCATGAAGGCGGCGGAATTCGTGAATGCGATCTCGTGGCCGCCGAAAGTGCCGATGGTGAAGAGGTTCTTGATCTCGAACTGGTGGATCGGATCCATAGTCTTCGGCCACTCTCTATGTCGTCTCGCCAGCCGCGCTGACGCTTGAAAATCAGGCGTCCCCGGAAGGACCTTTTGCTCGATTGTGCGTGTCGGGAACCACACCGGCGGCCCGCATCAGGTTCATCACCCCCGCGGCGAAGCCGAGGAGGAAGAACACGATCAGACCCCACGGCGAGGTTGACAGCAGATAGTCGAATCCCCACCCGATCGCCGCGCCGACGACAACACCTGCGACCAGCTCGGAGGACAGGCGAAAACCGCGCGCCAGCGCCGAGGCGCGGGCGGCTGCGGTGTCATTCTGCCGTTCCTCGTGGTCCGTCCGGGCCTTTCGACTGTCCTTCAGTTCGGACAGCCGGCGGTCGAGACGCCCAAGTCTTGCGGAAAGCGCAGCATCGTCAGGGCGCGGTGCGCCGGGTTGTCCCGCATTCGCCGATCCGTCGTCGCGTGTGCCGTTCGCCATTGCTGTCGACACCCGAAAAGAGGCCGCAAATGGTGGAAAAAGACGTCCCGCACCCCTCGAAAGCCGCGCGGACCATACTGACGGCCTTCGGTCAAGTCAAGATTGGCCGAGGACAACGCAATCGCTGGAATAGGTTGATTCCATTCGGGAAAATAAATCGTACCGGAAACGTTGCGGCGCTGCGGCAGGAATTGCGCCAGATCGTCGCGGCGGCGCATGATGGCGCGCGAGGGAATCGGCCCGTCGCCCGGTCGCAGGCCGGATAAAGGGAGTGCCGGATGCCGCGCCGCATCGATTATTACTTTTCGCTGCAATCGCCATGGGCCTATATCGGCCACGCGCTGTTCCGCGATGTCGTGGCGCGCCACGGCGCCGAGGTCGCCTGCAAGCCGGTGCTGCTGGTTGATCTGTTCGCCGAGACTGGCGGCCTGCCGCTGAAGCGGCGCCATCCGGTGCGCCAGCGTTACCGCCTGGTCGAATTGCAGCGCTGGCGCGAGAAGCGCGGCCTCGATTTTCCATTGCAGCCGGCCCACTGGCCGTTCGACGCCACGCTGGCCGACGGCATGGTGATCGCGGCGACGCTGGCCGGGCACGATCCCGATCCCCTGCTGCGCCGGGCCTTTGCCGCGATCTGGCAGGAGGGCCGCGACCTGGCCGACCCGGCGACGCTGGCGGCCATTGCCGATGCGGCCGGACTTGCGGGGCGCGACTTGGTGGCGCGGGCCGGTTCGGACGAGGTGGCGGCGATCTATGCGCGCAACCGCAGCGAGGCGCTTGCGGCCGATGTGTTCGGCTCGCCCTCCTATGTGCTCGACGGCGAGGTGTTCTGGGGGCAGGACCGGATCGAATTGCTCGCGGATGCGTTAGCGACCGGCCGCGCGCCCTATCGGGCCGGGCCGTAAGCGTCGGGGAGGCGATCCATGCCGTATCGAAACAAGCTCAGCCTGCTGGCGGTCGCAACGGCGGCACTGGCGCTGGTGTTGCCGACGCTCGCCGTGGCGCAGCCGGCGCCGGACGGTGAAAACGGCCGCTATACGTTTTCGACCACCGCCGACGGCGTGCTGCGGCTCGATACCCGCACCGGCCAGGTCTCGTCCTGCCTCCGCAAGGCCGGCGACTGGGCCTGCCATGCCGTGCCGGATGAGCGGGCCGCGCTCGATGCCGAGATCGGCCGGCTGGTTGCGGAGAATGCACGGCTGAAGGAGGCGCTGGCCGCGAGCGGGGCGGGCGCCGGCAAGATCGACGAGGCGTTGCCCAAATCCGACCGCTCCGGGAAAGGCCAGCTCAAGCCCGGCGACGATCAGCGCGAGCGCGCGCAGAACCGCATTGAGATACCGCTGCCGAGCGATGCCGATATCGAACGGGCGATGTCGTTTCTCGAAAGCGTGTGGCGGCGGCTGGTCGAGATGGCCTCCCGCGTGCGCAATGATGTCGCAGACCGTATCTAGCCGCACGCGGCGACGGAGCGTGCAATGACGCCGCGGCCGGACCGATCGCCGTTGGTGCGCACCGGCGCGGACACGATGATATCCGCGACGCTTCAGGTCGAAACGGCGGGTGCGGGATTCGTCGACCTGACCGCCGAGGTCCGGCGGTTTCTCGCCGATGCGGGCGCGCGCGAGGGCATGCTGACGCTATTCGTGCGCCACACCTCGGCCTCGCTGACGATCCAGGAAAACGCCGACCCGACGGTGCTTGCCGATCTGGCGATGGCGCTCGACCGGCTCGCGCCGCGCGGCGGCGGCTGGCGCCACGACACCGAGGGGCCGGACGACATGCCTGGTCACGTCAAGACCATGCTGACGGCGACGTCGCTGCAGGTGCCGGTGGCGGCCGGCGCGCCGATGCTCGGGACCTGGCAGGGGGTCTATCTGATCGAGCACCGCGCCCGCCCGCACCGGCGCGAGGTGGTGCTGCATTTCGCCGGGGCGTGCGGCTGATCGCGTCGGTCCGGCTGCGACGGATTCAGCCTTGCCTCCGTAGCTCAATTGCAACATACGTTGCGAGAATGAGCCTGGACGCCGCCGCAGAATGCTGAACGCCATGCACCTTATCATTGCCGACGACCACCCGCTGTTTCGCGGCGCGCTGCGCCAGGCCGTTTCAGGGATCGTCAGCACGGCGACCATCGACGAGGCGGGGTCGTTCGAAGAACTGACCGGACTGCTGGAGCAGGGCACCGATGTCGGGCTGATCCTGCTCGACCTGTCGATGCCGGGCATCAGCGGGTTTTCCGGGCTGATCTATCTGCGGGCGCAGTATCCGGCGATTCCGGTCGTGGTGGTGTCGGCGACCGACGATACCGAGACCATCCGCCGCTCGATGGATTTCGGCGCCTCGGGGTTCATTCCCAAGCGGTTCGGCGTCGAGACGCTCGGCACGGCGCTGGCGGCGGTGCTCGCCGGCGAAATCTGGATTCCGCCGGATATCGATCTCAACGCCGCCGCCGATCCGGAAATGACCCAGTTGCGCGACCGGCTGGTGACGCTGACGCCGCAGCAGGTGCGGGTTCTGATGATGCTGTCGCAGGGCCTGCTCAACAAGCAGATCGCTTACGAACTCAAGGTGTCGGAAGCAACCATCAAGGCGCACGTCTCGGCGATTCTGCAAAAGCTCGGCGTCGAGAGCCGAACGCAGGCGGTGATCGCCGCGGCGAAGATTTCCGGCAGCCACTGACCGGGACGGGCGCCACTGCGCTCCCAACGATCTTTCAGAGCTGTCCTCCGTTATGGCCGGGGCTTCTTGTCCCGGCCATCCACGTTTTTCTTGATGAGTGGCCGTTAAAGACGTGGATGCGCGGGGCAAGCCCGCGCATGATGGCAGAGATAGAGATAAAGTCAGCCCTTCAGTCGAACAGGCTGGAGACCGATTCCTCGGCGGCGGTGCGGCCGATCGCTTCGGCGATCAGGGCGGCGATCGAGATGGTGCGGATGTTCGGCGCGGCGGTGACGGCCGCGGTCGCCTGGATCGAATCGGTGATCACCAGCTCCTTCAGCCGGGACCCGGTGATGCGCGCCACCGCGCCGCCCGACAGCACGCCGTGGGTGATGTAGGCGGAGACCGACGTTGCGCCCTTGGCCAGCAGCGCATCGGCGGCGTTGACCAGCGTGCCGCCGGAATCGACGATATCGTCGACCAGGATGCAGGTGTAGCCCGCGACCTCGCCGATCACGTTCATCACCTCGGACTCACCCGGCCGCTCGCGGCGCTTGTCGATGATGGCGAGCGGCGCGTTGATGCGCTTGGCAAGCCCGCGCGCCCGCACCACGCCGCCGACGTCGGGCGACACCACCATCACCTTGGTGAGGTCGAACTGCTCGCGGATGTCGCGCACCATCACCGGCGAGGCGTAGAGATTGTCGGTCGGGATGTCGAAGAAGCCCTGAATCTGCCCGGCATGCAGGTCGAGTGTCATCACCCGGTCGGCGCCGGCATGGGTGATCAGGTTGGCGACCAGCTTGGCCGAGATCGGCGTGCGCGGGCCGGCCTTGCGGTCCTGCCGGGCGTAGCCGAAATACGGCACCACGGCGGTGATGCGCCGCGCCGAGGCGCGCCGCAGCGCATCGGTGATGATCAACAGTTCCATCAGGTGGTCGTTGGCCGGAAACGAGGTCGACTGGATGATGAAGACATCCGAGCCGCGCACGTTCTCCTGAATCTCGACGAACACCTCCATATCGGCGAAGCGCCGCACGCTGGCCTTGGTCAGCGGCAGTTGCAGCCACTCGGCGATCGATTTTGCCAGTGTCGGATTGGAGTTGCCGGCGACGAGCTTGATGGCCCCGTTCTTCGCCGACATGGTGGGTTTCCCCTGAGACTGTGTAGATGCGCGCGTCAACATGAGCCGGCCGCCGAACGAGGCCCCAGCCGTTCGGGACCCTTGCCGGAGGCGGTGTAACAAGGAGACGGCGGCGCTGGCAATACGCCTTTCCGGTTTGCCGGGGGAAATTGCCGCCCGCCCGCCGCCGGTGGCGCGGTTTACGGCGCGAGCGCGATGGCGTGCAGATGGCGGCCGAAGTCCGGCTCGCCGCGATGCACCGAGCGGCGGTAGCTGAAAAACCGCGCATCCGCATAGGTGCACAGGCCGAGATCGTCGATCGCGGTGAGGCCGGCGGCTGCGAGCCGCGCTCCGATGAAGCCGCCGAGGTCGAACAGCGCGCGGCCCTCGCGCGCGCCCGGCGCGAAGAAACGAATGTGGCCGGGATCGGTGGCGGTGAAGCGGGTGACGAACTCGGCGCC
>JBARWE010000029.1:0-4623 GCA_049646625.1 Xanthobacteraceae bacterium | reverse complement strand
CAATCGCGACAGCACCACCTGTTCGTGCGGGGCGGCGCGACTGCGCGAGGCGGCCACCGCGCGTGCCTGGGCGAAGGGATCGTCGCGGCAGGCATCGACGATCACCAGCGCCCCGCGGCGCGCCTTGGCGGCGGCCGCGGCAAGATCGGCCAGCGCCAGCGCAGTTGCCTTCAAATCCTTGTCGCTCGCGGGCGCGGCATCGACCGGGATGAGGTAATTGACGCCGCCGATCTCGACGCCATGGCCGGCATAGAACACCAGCGCGACGTCCGCTTCCGCCGCGCGCGAGGCGATCGCCGCGGGCGCCGCGCGCAACGCCGCCGTATCGGGGTTGTCCGCGATCTCGACCGTATCGAAGCCCATCTCGGCCAGCGCGTTGGCCATCACCGCCGCGTCGCGGCGGGCGTTCGGCAGACCGGCTAGTGCGGTATAGTCGCCTGCTCCGATCACGAAGGCGACGCGCTTCAGCCCGTCGAGCGAACCTTTCTCCGGCGTTACGCCGATCTCGAAGGCGTCGCGGAACGGATCGCGGGCACTTCGGCGCTGGGGCTGTGCACTCAATTGCTTCAGGCGGAACGACGCCAGCATGCGCTCGAACAGTTTCGGCGTCGCTTCGGTCGCCGCAAGAATGCGCTGGTAGATCGCCGTCGCTTCGTCGCGGCGGCCCTGCTGCTCGGCGACGCGGGCCAGGCCCAAAGCGGCGCTCCAGTTGTCGGCGACAAGACGCGCCGCCTCGCTGTAATGCCGCTCAGCCGCGCCGGCGTCTTTGAGCTTGTCCAGCGCCAAATCGCCGGCGCGCACCAGCAGTGCCGCGTTGGCGGCCACGGCGTCGGCTTCCGGCATGTCGACCGTTTCGGTGGCCGCGGCAAGCAGATCGTCGTAGGCCACCTTCAAGTCGCCGGCGCGCAATTCGACATTCGACTTGCGCACCAGCGCAAGGCGCCGGAATGGCGGACCAAGCGCGGCCGCGGCGGCGAAATCAGCACGAGCATGTATCAGCATGCCGAGCCGACGCAACAGCTCACCGCGTGCTGACAGGGCAGTTCCTGCTGCCGGATCGAGTCCCAGCGCGCGATCGAGATCGGAAAGCGCGGCTGTAACGTCGCCGGCGCGCTCATGTTCGAGCGCGCGCTGAACCAGCGGCGTGGCCGAGCCTGGTGCCGCTTTCGTCGCGCGGTCGAGATCGGCTTGTACGTCAGCGTGATGACCGATGGTCTGCTTGATGGTGACGCGCAGCGCCAGCGCCTCACCCTTGAGCGGCCCGGCCAGATCGATGGCGGTTTCGATGTCGGCAAGGGCGTGGCGAACCTGCTCCAGCGTCGGAGCATCATAGGCAACCGTGCCGTCGCTACGCGCCGCCTGCCCCACGCCACCCTGGACAACCTGCAGGAAGCGTATCAGGCCGCGATAGAAGGCCGCTTTTTGGCGATTCTCAACGCTCACACCGCCTGAGAGAACACGCCCGCACGCCGCCTCGGCCGCCGCAAGCGTCGAGGACGGCAGTATCGCCGTCTTCACTCGCTCGTCGGCACAGGCGGCAATATCCGAGATCACATTCGCGGAGGTTGCGGCAGTCGAGGCAATGGTGAGAAAGGCTGCGACCAGCAAAACGAGGTAACGTCCCCGGCATTCGGTCGCACAATGACACGAGGCAAGGAAAGCCGGTGGGTCGGCCGCTGGTGGTGGCTGCTGCAGCAAGGCTTTCAACCTATGTGTCGTCGATAGAGGACTCCGCTCACAGCACATCCATCAGCCAATCATAGATCACGGCATTGGAGAGCGGCAGGTTGCCGATCTGGCAGTGCATGTCCGCGCCCTCCTCGACGGTGAAGATACGGCGCGTCACCGGGCCGGACACGGCGTTGCAGAACGTCTCGAACTGAGCCATCGACTCCTTGCCCTCGCCGGTACCGACCATGGCGAGCGAAGGACAGGTAATGCGGCCGAGGTCCGCGACCGCCGTAAAACCGGTAAGCGCGGCGAACCAGCCCTGGATGCTGTCCACACCGAAACGACGGCAGGACGCCTTGAAGGACAGCTTGGAGGTGCGCGGCATCTCGCTGTCGGGGATGTCGTCCACCGCACTCAAGGGCAGCGGCGGCAGCTTCTCCACCATGGCGGCGCCGCCGACGAAGCCGAGCATATAGGCGTGCAGGTCCGGGATCGGCGAATTGACGACGAGTGCGCGCACACGGTGGTCGTGTTCGGCGCCCCGCGTGGCGAAATAGCCGCCGAAGCTGATGCCATAGAGGCCGAGCCGCGCGGCATCAACCTCGGGACGGGCGAGCGCGAAATCGATCATGGCGGCGATCGGCTTCTCGTAGTCGGGCCGGAAATGCAGATCCGGGTAGAGGCGCAGGGTGCCGGCCTGGCCTGGCCCTTCGGCAACGAGAATGTTGAAGCCACGCACGAGTCCGGCCTGCGCAGTCTCGAAGTAAAGTTCCTCACCGGTGCCGTCGAAACCAGTGAGGACGAGCAGCGTGCGGCCGTTGCCGCCACGCGCCGGTGCCATGAAATAGCCCGGCAGCCTGATGCCCTCGAACGGGATCTCCACCGCCTCGATACGGTCGCCCGAGAGCGCCGCAGCTTTCGAGAATGAGGCGCGCGAGGCAAGGCCGCGCATGCGCGAGGCGGGCTGAAACGGATCGGTGAAATACTCCGCCGCGCGCCAGTACATCGAGGCGCGTAAAAAATGCTCGCAACCACTCACGCGCCGTCCCTTGTCCGTCGCCTCCTGCCCGGCTGCGTCCACGCGCCGGGCGAGCGCCTCGAAGGCTGGCGGCCACGCATAAGGGTCTTCGCCGATACCGGCGATGGCGTGGAAGATCTCACCCGGCGTGCCGCCCGAGGCGGCCGCGCCGAGCGAGCGCATCAGTTGGAAATCAAGCTCGCCGCTCTCGAAGCCGCGGATACGGGTGGCGGTGCGTTCGACCGTGGACATGGAGCCTCCTGTCGCAGCCCAGGTCGGGCCGCTCGTGGCACGGGATAGAAACGCGGCCGCGGAGATCGCCAAAGTAGAGCCGAGCACGAGTCGCCGTGTGATCATGGCCGACGTCCCAGGCAGCAAAATTTGCGCAGGACATAGATCCCGCGTCGGGGTCGATCACGCCAACGGTACGACTTTGGAGTTAATAAAGTCCGCCGACCTTCCGTCGGCTTTTTTTAAGCGGGAAAGCAGCCTTCGATAGCGGTCCTAGCAACGCCAAGATGCGTACCTAAACCGCACCTATTCGGTTTTCTGCTGATTTTCGGAAGGTGCTAAGCGCTTGAAAACGTTGGCTCCCCGGGCCGGAATATATTCCTTGTCCATAGCGTTTCAGGACGTCAACACAAGATACTGATATCGTTTAATTTCAATGCTTTCATTGACCATGTTGACCATAGCAGCTACCACTAGCAAACACCCCAAAAGTGGGGAGAGAGTGGGGAAGCTTTGGATGGGGATCCATACTCTAAACGCCCTCACCGTGAAGTCGATTGCGGCCAGTAAAGCCGCCAAGCTTCGCGATGGTGGCGGCCTATGGTTAGTGACGAAGGGCAAGGGTCGCTACTGGATTCTGGACTACACGTTCAGGGGTAAACGACGACAGATGGGCATCGGCCCGCTGCACACCGTCGGTCTAGCTGAGGCCCGTCAGGCCGCCGAGCGCGCTCGCGATTTGCTCCGGCAGGGCGTCGATCCGATAGAACACAAGAGAGGCGCAGCCGTCATCGAAGCAGCCAAGGCGAGCGACGGCGCGAAAACTTTCGGAGAGTACGCCGACTCTTACATTGATGCCGCCGTTAAGGCCGGCAGATGGCGCGGCGCCAAGACCGAGGCGCGGTGGCGCAACAGCATCACCAATCATGCGGCGCTTATCCGGAACAAGCCGATCGCCGACATTGGCGTGACCGAGGTGCTGTCGGTCATTCGCCCGCTGTGGGGCGCGAAGCAGGAGAGTGCCGAGAAGTTGCGCGAGGCGCTGGAGCGCGTGTTAGACGCCGCCCGCGTCGAGGGTCTACGCACAGGAGAAAACCCTGCCGCATGGCGTGGCAACTTGGAGCACGTCTTACACAAACCCGACAGCCTCACCCGCACCAGGCACCACCCTGCCCTCCCTTGGCGCGAGTTGCCCGCGGTCATGGCCCGCATACGGGCCGCCGGCACGATCGGCGCAGCCGCGCTTGAGTTCTGCATCTTGACGGCGGCCCGGCCCGGCGAGGTGCGCGAGGCGACGTGGTCGGAAATAGAGGACGACCTATGGATCGTTCCCGCAGTTAGAATGAAGGCTGGCCGCGAGCACCGCGTGCCGCTGTCCAAACGCGCAGTCGCCATCCTGGCGGTCATGAAGGGCAAGCGGTTTAACGATTGGATCTTCCCTGGCGTCAAGGCCGGGCGTCCGATCTCGACGGCTACAATGGCGAAGGTCTTCGCCGAGCATGGCGGCAACGGCTACACCGTCCACGGAACGGCCCGATCCAGCTTTCGCGACTGGGTGACCGAGGGCACAGACTACGACGGCGACCTGGCCGAGATGGCGCTATCGCATGTCGTCGGTGACGCCGTGGCCCGAGCCTATGCCCGCTCCGACGCTATCGCAAAGCGCCGAGATCTGATGGATGACTGGGCGCTATATCTAGGGG